>JANWKU010000152.1 GCA_025451215.1 Terriglobales bacterium | reverse complement strand
GTTGAGCTAGAAGATATTTGTTTTTCTCCGTGCCTCCGAGTCTCCGTGGTGAAAGTAAAACTAATTTGAGCACATCAACCGCCATTAACGGGAAAGAAATCTTCGCCATGCTGGCCGAAGACCTCGCAGCCATCGAGCGTGAGTTCGGACGGGACACCGTCTCTGACGTCGAAGCTATCACCGAGATTGGCGAATACCTGCGCAATGGCGGCGGCAAGCGTCTGCGACCGGCGTTGCTTCTTCTTTCCTCCAAAATGTTTAATTACGAGGGCCGGGGCGCCGTCCGGCTTGGTGCCGTGGTTGAGATCATCCATACGGCAACTCTGGTCCACGACGACATTATTGATGAAGCGCAAACACGCCGCGGACGGCCTGCCGCCAACACGCAATGGGGGAATTCCAAGTGCGTGCTGGCCGGTGATTGGCTTTACATGCAGGCGTTCAAGGTTGCTCTTCAAGAGCGCAACTTTCGCATCCTCGATACGCTCATTGAACTCACGCAGCAGATGGTTGAAGGCGAGCTGCTGCAGATGGAAAAGCTAGGCAAGCTCATCTCGCTCGATGAGCACTTCGATTTGATCTATCGCAAGACCGCATGCCTGTTTTCTGTGTGTATGCGGATGGGTGCGATCCTCGGCGGAGCAACTCCGGAGCAGGAAGAAGCGCTTGCCCAATATGGACGCAACCTTGGCATGGCCTTCCAGATCGTTGACGACGTGCTCGACCTCACCGCTTCAGAAAGCGTCCTCGGCAAGCCTGTCGCAAGTGATCTTCGCGAAGGTAAAGTCACCATGGCAGTCATTCACGCGCTGGAGCGGTGCACTCCAGGGGAGCGGCAATCCATTAAAGCCGTGCTCGACGACCGGGGTTTTGACCATGTCACGCACGAGGAAATCCTGAACATTTTAAGCAGATACCATTCGCTGGAGGCGGCCCATGCCCGCGCCGCTCAATATGCGGAGCAGGCGCGGAAGTCCATTTGCACCTTCCCGGACACCGAAATCAAGCGCGCGCTGCTCTGGGCGCAGGAATTTGTCGTGGCCCGCGAAAAGTAGCTCCGCGCATCCAAACTGCCCGTGCACAATCTAATGTTCAGGCACCCACATGCACAATGCCGCCATCACCATCGCGCAGCACGGATACGCAGTCATCTTCCTTGCCGTCTTATTTGAGGCCATCGGCCTGCCGATTCCCGCTGCATTGGCAATGGTCGTTGCCGGGGCCGCTTGCGCATCGCATGCCATGTACCTGCCTCTGGTCTTTGTAATTTGTCTGTTTGCTCTGGTCTGCGGAGATTTCCTCATGTACACGCTGGGCCGCTATACCGGATGGGCGCTGCTCGGCATTCTGTGCCGCGTTTCGGTCAATCCGGAGACCTGCATCCTGCGCTCGGCCGAATCGTTTTACAAGCGCGGCAAAATTACCCTGGTGATGGCCAAATTTATTCCCGGCGTGAACACCATCGCGCCGCCGCTTGCCGGAAGCATGAAGATGCGCCCTCTGCAATTTCTGCAATTCGACCTGATGGGTGCGGCGCTTTACGCTTTCGCTTATCTGATGCTTGGATTTGTGTTTCGCGACTTTCTTGCCGCGATTACCCGGGGCTTCATCGCTGCGGGCCGCACCGTTGAAGTTGTGCTTCTGGTCGCGGTGATCGCTTATTTCGTTTATCGCCTTGGGATCTATTACAAGAACCGTGTCTATCGCGTCGTCCCGCGAATTCAGGTGGAAGAGCTGGCGCACAAGCTTGACTCCGGCGAGAAAGCAAATATCCTGCTGCTCGACGTGCGCAGCCACGGCTACTACGACTCCGGCGCGCTGCGCATTCAAGGGTCTGTCCGCTTTGAGCCAAACAACTTTGGCGAAGAGATCAAGCACATTTCCAAAGAAAAAGAGATTTATGTCTATTGCACCTGCGCTCGCGATGCCACCAGCGCGCGCGTCGCTCACCTGTTACGCGAGAAGGGATACAACGCGGATGTCATCGTCGGCGGCCTGGGCGCATGGCGCAAAGCTGGACTGCCCATGGAAGGCGTACCGGGTACGGATCTTGTGAAGCTGCCCACGTTTTCGTAGTTACTTACTGCATCTATACTAAGTCGCATGCCCGCCCCCAAAGAAGTCGAAATCAAATTCCGCCTCGGGAACATTCCTTCCATCGTGCGCAAGCTCAAGCAGGCAAAATTTCGCCTCGCCACTCGCCGCACGCATGAGCAGAACACGCTCTACGATCTTGAAGGAAGTCCCTTGCGCCAGCGCGGAGAAATCCTTCGCCTGCGAAAATATGGCAACGATTGGGAACTCACGCACAAAAGCAAAGGCAGAGTAGGGAAGCACAAAACCCGCATTGAGAACCAAACCAAAGTTGCCGACGGCCCGCGGATGGAAGCTATCATTCTCGCGCTTGGCTATAAACCATTATTCCGGTATGAAAAATTCCGTGCCTCCTGGACGGACGGCAAGGGCGCCGTTGTGCTGGATGAAACGCCCATCGGAAATTTTGGTGAAATCGAAGGTCCTCCGCACTGGATTGACGCTACCGCGCGGCTTTTAGGCATCCAACCCGGCGATTACATTACGCAAAGCTACGGCGAATTATTTTTGCACTGGAAGCGAGAACACAAAAGTGCCGCCGAGCATATGACTTTTAAGGCCATCCAACGTTAAATTTGGAGCACTCCTCTGCACCAAACTAACTAACAAACCTGCTCTAACTCCCTCCATACACAGCGTGTTACTCTCAAGTTGCTCTGGGTTCCGCCACTCGTCAGGCGTGGCTATACAAAAAGAAAATTTCCGCCGGCTGTTGCGCACGGTTGAGGCGCTCTCCGACCTCGGCCCCGCCTTGACCGGAGAACGCGACTTCGCGCAGACCGCGCGCGCCATGGCCTCCGCGCTCATGGAGGCTGGCGGTGCGCGAGAAGTTGTGCTGTTCGCCTTCAGCGACCGCCCTGCGCTCCTGCGCTCTCTGGCGTCGGAAGGTTTCGCGCTTATGCCCGAGCCGGCAGTCATGCCGCTGCTTCCCCGGCATGTGCATGCGCTGAGTTCCTCGCATGGGCCCATCATTCTTTCTTCCGGAAGCGCTTCTTCGGGCAGCCACGATACTTTCCTAAGCTCAAATGGAAATGTTGCTCCGGAATTGTTCAAGTGCCTCGCTCCGTTAAAGAATGGCGGCAAATTGGTTGGCGTGGTTGCCCTGGGACGAAGTGTTGGCGACGCGGTTTATGACAGCGGAGAACTGGGCGCGCTCGAACTGCTTTGCAATTACGTGGCGCTGGCCATTCAGAATCATTCGTTGACGGAAACGATTGCCCAAAGAGTCTCCGAAAATCTTCGCCTTATGGCATCGCTGCACGGCTTCTATGACAATGCCTTGCAGGCGTTTGCCGCCGCCATTGACGTAAAGCACGTCAACATTCACGGCCACTCCATGCGCGTGGCCCGCTACGCCGCCGCCATGGGCGAAGCCATGGGCATGACTCATGAAGACGTTTCCGCGCTGCGCTCCGCGGGATATCTGCACGATATCGGAAAGGTTGCCGTGGACAAGCGGCTCTTCGGCAAGCCCGGCGCGCTTGATCCGGAAGAATTTCGCGAGATGGCTGACCACACGGTCGTGGGCCATCAGATCGTCCACGGAGTGCAATTCCCCTGGCCGCAAATTCCGGAAATCGTTCGCTGGCACCATGAACGCGCCGACGGCTCTGGTTATCCCGACAGCCTGAGAAGTGATGAGCTCTCCATGCCGGTGCGGGTGATCGCGCTGGCCGACACTTTTGACGCCATGATGAGCGAGCGCCCCTACCGCGATCCCATGTCTCTGGGAACTTGCTTAAACGAAATTATCCGCATGACGCCGCAGAAGTTCGATCCCAACGTCGTGCAGGCGCTGTTAGTGCAAATACGCCGCGACTCGGCGGGCAGCAACCAGTTCCCATTCATGGAAGATCAGGGCATTGTGAATCTTGGGCCTACGGACGTGGACCAGTTGGCTGCGACCTTGCAGCACAAAATGAGCCACGGACGGCTGTTTCTCACCTAGATTCGCGGCATACGCCCGGCACTCGGCATTTTCCGGTTCCCGAGCCACCCCTGCCCAAAAGTAATGATCCGGACAGAAACTTTTCCGCTTATCCGGGTTCATAATCTTTGAGAGATCCCTTGCAGGCAGCGATGTCCCACCTACGCCGCAATGCCGCTTTGCTTGTCGCGTTATCAGCAGCCGCGCTTATTTTTGCCAAGTTCGCATCGGCTAAGAAATCCGACAACCACGCTCAGGCGCAAATGCAAATGTATGCCGAGCGGCGTGCGGAGCATGCCCTGAACCGTCTTGCCTTCGGCCCTCGCCCGGGAGATGTTGCGCAAGTCACGGCCATGGGTGTGGACAAGTGGATTGATCTGCAACTGCACCCAGAAAAAATCAATGACGATGCACTGGAATCCCGCCTGGCGTCGTTGCGCACCCTGCGCATGGATACAAAGGAGATGAGCGAAGAGTTTCCCTCGCAGCAGGTCATCAAGCAAATCGCTGACGGAAAACTCTCCATGCCCTCCAGCGGCGCAAGGCATGCCGTCTACATGGCGCAAATGGAGCGCTACGAGGAAAAGATCAGCCGCAAACAGGAGGCCAGCAATGCCACTCCTCAGTCGGCGACGACTGAGGCCGCACAAACTGAACAACAGCAAAACGTCCCGCAGCAGAATGCGACCGCCGAAGAAGAGCGAACGAAGCAAGAGGGAATTGGAAAGAATCGAATCAATGAAGACCAGCGGCAAACTGCCGAATCCGATCTTCCACAGTTGTTGAATGAGTCCGCCGACCAGCGTTTTAAGGCAATCTTAAAATTACCCACCGAAGAACAGATCGCGTTAGCGTCGTTGAATGACCGGGAACGTGAGCCTTTGCTGGATGGTATGACGCCTGAGCAGAGGGAAACCATGGGAGCCTTGCGCAATCCGCAGCAGGTCGTCACCGATGAATTGATGCAGGGCAAACTGCTGCGTGCGATTTACAGCCAGCGCCAGTTGCAGGAGGTGATGACCGATTTCTGGTTCAACCACTTCAATGTGTTCATCGGCAAGGGGCCGGACCGGTACATGCTCACCAGCTATGAGCGCGACGTAATTCGTCCGCACGCGCTGGGAAAGTTTGAAGACCTGTTGGTGGCCACGGCGCGCAGTCCCGCCATGCTTTTCTATCTGGACAACTGGCAGAGCGTTGGGCCGGATTCGGATTTTTCGCGGGGTATTCCTAAATATACGGATCGCCCGTGGATGGGACGGAGACGCCTTCCGCCGCCTGCACGGCCGCAACGCCAAGCCAAAGCGAAACGCCCCAGCGGACTAAATGAAAATTACGGCCGCGAGTTGATGGAGTTGCACACGCTCGGCGTGAACGGCGGATACACGCAGAAAGATGTCACCGAGGTGGCCCGGGTATTCACCGGATGGACCTTAAAAGACCCGCGCGATGGCGGCGGATTTTTCTTCGATGAGCGCAAGCATGAGCCCGGCGACAAAATGGTCCTTGGCCACCGCATCAAGCCGCATGGCGAGCAGGAGGGGTTGGAAGTGCTGCACATGCTCGCGCATAGTCCAGCGACCGCGCATTTTATTTGCACGAAGCTGGCAGTGCGGTTTGTTTCCGACAATCCTTCGGACGCGCTGGTGAATGCGATGGCGAAAACTTTTCTGAAAAAAGACGGCGACATCCGCGAAGTGATGAAGACGATGCTGAGTTCTCCGGAGTTCTGGGCCGCCGACGACTACCGCGCGAAGGTGAAGACGCCGCTGGAATTTGTGGCTTCAGCAGCGCGAGCCACAGGCGCCGAGATCACGAATGCAGCGCCGCTTGCCCGCCAGCTGCAAAACATGGGAATGCCTCTTTACGGCGCGCAACCGCCCACCGGATATTCCATGAAGGCCGAAACCTGGGTGAATTCCTCCGCGCTACTCGCGCGTATGAATTTTGCTCTGGCGCTTACCACCAACCGGCTCCGTGGCACGCAGGTGGATGTGCAACACCTTTCCGACGAAAGCAACCCTGCGGACGTGGAGCAAACGCTCACGATCCTGGAAAACAATTTGCTCGAAGGCAATGTTTCCCAACAAACGCATGGCACGATCGAAGCTCGATTGCAGGACCTGGCCATCAACCGGCGCAGGCTGGATGATCCGGCGCGGCCGCCGGATGTGGCCATGATTGAAGGGTTGCTGCTGGGTTCGCCGGAATTTCAGAAGCGGTGAGGCCGGGTAATCGCGGTATTGAAATTTGTCATTCCGAGCGGAGCGAGGAATCTGCTTTTTGCGACAGAGATAAAAAAGCAGATTCCTCACCGCTAAAGCGGGTTCGGAATGACAAGGATTTAGGTTGAAATTTTAGGAACTTGGAAGTTTAGGAATTTGTTTAGGAACTTGTTCAGGAATAAGACGCAAGCATCAAGGAGTTCATTATGTCCGTGACCCGTCGAGTGTTTATCCGCAATGGCGCGCTGGCGGTGGTGGGCACTGCGGCTGTGCCGGGATTTCTAACGCGCGCCGCTTTTGGCGCAACTGTTCCGGGCGCGCGCACCAAGCGGCTGGTGGTTGTTTTCCAACGCGGAGCTGCCGACGGGTTGAACATCGTAGTGCCGCACGGAGAGCAGGCTTACTACGCGATGCGGCCATCCATCAACATTCCGCGCAATGAGGTCCTTGATCTCGATGGTTTCTTCGGTTTGCACCCTGCCATGTCCGCGCTGCAGCCTATCTGGCAGCAGGGGCATTTGGCCATCGTCCATGCTGCTGGCTCGCCCGATCCCACGCGCTCCCACTTTGACGCGCAGGACTTTATGGAATCGGGCACGCCGGGGGTGAAGGCCACAGAAGACGGATGGCTCAATCGGACGTTGCATTCTTTACCCCAAGGGCCGCAAGAATCTTCCTTTCGCGCGGTCGCGCTTGGACCATCCTTGCCGCGAATTTTGTCGGGCAGCGAGGCTGCGATCGCCGTAAATAATGTGAACAGCTTTGGAATTGGCGGGAAGAATCCTGGCGCCTCGTCGATCGCAAATACTTTCGAGGCTATGTACGCGCAGTCGGTGGATTCGGTGCTGCATGGGGCAGGGCAGGAAACTTTTGAAGCGGTCAAAATGTTGAAAGCCGCCGACCCGTCACAATATGCTCCGGTCGCCGGAGCGAACTATCCGCGGGGACGCTTTGGCGACAGTATGCGTCAGCTTGCCCAATTGATAAAAGCTAACCTCGGCGTGCAGGTGGCCTTCGCCGATATCGGCGGATGGGACCATCACGTAAACGAAGGCAGCACGCAAGGCCAGTTAGCCAATGTGCTGGGCGACTTCTCCCAATCTCTGGGCGCGTTTTGGATTGACCTGGGCGATCTCGCCGAAGACACCGTGGTCGTCACCATGTCGGAGTTCGGACGCACCGCCCGCGAAAACGGCAACCGCGGTACCGACCACGGCCACGCTAATGTGATGTTCGTGATGGGCGGCCCGGTAAAAGGCGGAAAGGTTTATGGGCGCTGGCCGGGGCTGGAACAATCGCAGTTGTATGAAGGCCGCGACCTAGCCATTACCACCGACTTCAGGCAGGTATTAGCAGAAGGCGTGGCCCGGCATCTGGGGAACACGCATCTGGAGCAGGTTTTCCCGGGATTCAGCGGCGGTCTATTTTTGAATTTGTTGGGGTAGTCCTATCGTCTTGGCAACGCACACTATTCAGTCATGTCATCCCGACGTTGAGCGAAGCGAAGACGGAGGGACCTTACGACGGCTGAAATTTCCGGTGCAATAAGTGGAACGAGCATCCTGTCAGCAGCAGAAAAGCTGCCTGAGCATCGTAAGGTTCCTCACAGCTAAAGCTGTTCGGGATGACATGGTTTCTAAAGGATAATTCCGCAGGTGCCGGACACCTGAAAAAAGTTGGTGCTGAATTCCCGCTACACATCTACGAACACGTCGCCATTCTCGATCTTGATGGAATAGACATCCACCTTGTCGGTAGGATTGTCGCCGGTTTGTCCGGTCGCAAGGTCGTATTCCCACCCATGCCAGGGACAGACGATTTTTCCGCCTTCAATCACGCCTTCGGAGAGCGGGCCGCCTTCATGCAGGCATACATTATCAATCGCGGTGATGGTTCCATTGATTCTGGCAACGCAAAGAGTTTTGCCTGCGCAGAGAAATTCTTTGGCTTCTCCTTCAGCAGGTAGTTCGGCTTGTGAAGCGAGTTTGATAAATGGCACGTGGGCCTTCCAGAAATTAAAGTAGCGGCGGGTAACAGTCTATCGTTGAATGGAGTTTATGAAAATAGTAGAGACGGATGAGTGGGAAATTGATGTCGTTTAGAAATTTGCGCTGACGCATCCCCTCAGGGGCTAAAGCCCCTTATTTTTCGGGGTCTGACGGCACGGCTAAAGCCGTGCCCTTCCCAAAATCTTGCTTCGCGAAAATCTCACCTTGAAAATCTCATTCCGAAGCCTAATCCCCAGAACCTCGTTTTGGAAATCTCACTTAAAAAATCTCACCCTGCATTGCATATATTGTGAACCCGCGTTGCAAGCCTCATGCGGCCTAACTTGCTTCCGGCAAGCTCACGCGGCCATCTGCTCCAGCGCCAGGCGGTCGCGAATCACCAGTGTGGACCCGTCCAAGCGAATCAACTCTTTCTTTTTCAAATCTCCCAGTAGCCGCGTCACGGTCTCTCGCGAGGCGCCAATCATCTGCGCCATCTCTTCGTGCGTAAGGCTTGAAGGGACGCGCGACTCACGCTCAGTCTTTTCGCCCTCCGGCCTTGTCCATGAGAGCAATAGGCGGGCCAGCTTTCCCGCGGAAGAGCGCGCCAGCACCAGTTCATGAATGTCGCGATACACCGATTGGAATTCCGTGCTCAGAGCGCGAATGGAACGCAGGCTCATCTCCGCGTTGCCTTCCACCATGCGGACCATGCTCTCGCGTTCCACGAAGTTGATCCGGCAGTCGCCCACGGTTTCGGCGGTGGTTTCGTAAGGGGAGCCGGAGATGACCGCGCTCAGTCCCAGCACTTCGCCCGGGCCTGCAACTTTGAGGATCAGGACTTTCCCTTCGCGCGAAGTGGTGGAAAGTTTCACCCGCCCCGAACAAACGATGAACGCCCCGCGCGGACGCTGGCCCTCGATGAAGAGCAGCGCGCCCCCCGGATAAGAGGCGGGCCGCGTTGCGGCGCTAAAAGAACGCAGCAGGTCGGAAGAAAATCCGCAAAACCAATTCGTTTTACGCAGCTTGCAGCTTTGGCAATTGTCCGGCAGTTGCAATGATCTTGCGTATCTCATGTCCACCTCGTCATAAGATTGTGGCCGTCCCAGGATTGTGATTCCTCTTCTCGCCGTGTGGCGTACTCCGCGATGCAACTCCCGCGACAGAAACCGGGAGTCTTGCGTGGTGGCGAGAAATGAAGTCGCAATCCGGTGAGAGCTGGTATCGAGCGAACGCAGGGCCGCAACCAGTTCCCACCCAGCAGTCGGGTTTCCATGTTTGTGCCATAGAGCCGAGCAGTAGAGCAAATACAGAGGGTCAAAACGCACGGGGAGATCGTGTGGAGTGCCCGGACTATGGTGCGCAAGCGACGGGCGGACGATCTTTGGCTGTCGAATGGCGGAGGAGGGCCTATTCGACTTCGCTGCTTTATCAAGGACAGGGACAGGCCTCAGCGCGGCTGAATTCAAAACGCCGCGCAAAGACATGCTCTCCCGGCCCCGGGCTGGATCGTTGCCGAGTCTCATTTTTTCCCAACGTGGTGCGTGGAACAAACCTAGGAGACGACATTCCCTGTTTGGGCAGGTGGAGTTCCAAAAAGGTAATTAAGGTAAGTTGCTTAGCAGAGGACGTTTAACGTGATTTTTGCGAATGGCTGAAACGGACAGAATGACGATTAGTTGGCAGACTGCCGATGCCGCGTCAGTAGAATGTTCAATTCTCGTACTCGTCGCGGTCAATTCCCATTCGGTGGATTCTCGATTGGAGCGTAGTTCGCTTTAGTCCCAGGCGTACCGCCGCGCCGTTCATTCCGGCAATCACTCCACCGGTTTCCCGCAAGGTGCGGATGATATGGTCCCGTTCCAGGTCCGCCAAGGTGTGGTTCAAACCATTGTGGTGCGACCGGCCATGCTTCAACTCCGCCAGTGGAGCATTCAGGACTGTTCCCGCGGAAAGGATCACCGACCGTTCAATGAAGTTTTCCAGTTCGCGCACATTTCCCGGCCAATCCCAGGCGATGAAGGCATTCATGGTTTCCGTAGTGATGGTCTCGATCTGCTTGTTCATCCGCCGCGCAAAAGTTTGCACAAAGTAGCGCACCAGCAGAGGAATGTCACGGCTCCGTTCGCGCAACGCCGGCATACGCAAAGGAAAGACGTTCAAGCGATAAAAAAGATCGCTGCGGAATTCTTTTTCAGAGACGCTCTGCTCCAAATCCCGGTTGGTGGCCGCGACGAGCCGCACGTCCACGCGCAACGTTCGGGTGCCTCCGAGCCGCTCGAACTCCTGGTCCTGCAATACGCGCAGCAGTTTGGGCTGGATTTCCAGGGGTATCTCTCCGACTTCATCCAGAAAGAGCGTGCCTTTGTGGGCCAACTCCAGGCGGCCGATTTTTCTGCTGACCGCCCCGGTGAACGCGCCTTTCTCATGGCCGAAAAGCTCGCTTTCCAAAAGTCCGGTGGGAATGGCAGCGCAATTCAACTTGATGAAGCTGCCTTCTTTTCTGGAACTCATGCGGTGAATGGCGCGGGCAATCAATTCCTTGCCGGTACCTGTTTCTCCTAGAACAAGAACCGTTGCGTTGCTGGGAGCGACGGTTTTCGCCTGTTCCAGCACGCGCTTCAGCGGCAGGCTGTCGCCCACGATTTCCTCAAAATTCAGCTCCGAGTAAATCTCGCCTTCTAAATAAGATTTCTCCTCGGCAAGCTTGTCGCGCAGTTCCGCGATCTCCCAGTACGCGCGGGCATGATAGAGCGCAATACCCATTTGCGCGCCAATTTGCTTCAGTAGATTGACGTCCTCAGCGAGAAAAGTTCCCTCCTTGCTGGCAAAGTTGAGTACTCCTAGCGGACCTTTGCTCGTCATGAGCGGAACGCAGCAAATGGACTTGATGCCCGCGTTCAGGAGGAGTTCGTTGGTCCTGGACTGGAATTGCCGCAACTGTTCGTAATCAAATACTTTTACCTGCTGCTCAAGCAGAGCCTGCCCTGAAGATGACCCCTTCAAGGGAAACGTTTGCCCAATGCTAAAAAGATTGGGTGCGGAGGGGAAATCCAGCGCATATTTGCGAAATAGCTGCGAATGTTCGTCATAGAGGACAAGGCTGGCGAAATCCTGCTTCACCACGTTGCGGATGTAACCCGATATCAGGGGAAACAACTTCTGCAAATCCAGGCTTGAAACCAGAGTGGCATTCACCTGCAGGAGCATTTGCAAACGCTCTTTTTCCTGATGCAGAGCCTCGCGGTTCTGCGCGTTTTCAATTGCCTGTGCGACCATTTCACCGACGCGCTTCAAAAACCCCAGGTCGGCTTCGTTGTACGCATTCACCTGGAAACTACCCAGACACAACGCTCCGATCCGGCATTGCGCGGTGGTCAACGGCAACAGACAATAGGATTGGATGCCGACTTCTCGAAGGGACTGGACGCGTTTGGCAAAACGGGTTTCGAGAGAAAGATCGGGAATGGCGAGAGGGAGTTGGTTTTGCCAAACCCATCCACTGGGGGTTTCGTCCATGAGAAGCACCCGAACGGGGACGGGATCGATCCCTTGACTAAAGCAGATCCGCATGCTGCCGGTAGCTTGTTCGTGAAAGGTAAAGATGATCAACTCGAAGTTGGCGACAGCGTGGAGCCGCTGCGAAACGTCGTGAAAAAAATCCGTGAGGTTGCGATGGCGCACAAGAACATCTGCCATCTCAAGCAGCGTCTCATACCGGCGCCGTTCAAAACTCGAATTGAAGTGGCTGTTCGGAACCATTTGCACGAGCGCTCATTTCGCGTTCCCCCGAGCAATTGTTTTCCAAAAAAATGCAATTACGTTGGCGCCATCATAACTTAAATGCGCAATTGCGCAATAACTAAATGTCGAACGCTTTCGTTTTTTGCGCGATGACTCAATTCCTTAAACCGCCTGCCCGTCCTACAATTGAGCATGGCCCGGGGATGGGAAAGCAAAGGCGTGGAAGAACAGCAGGCCGAACACATATCCCCCGCGACGGTAAAACCTTCGCGCGACCCGGCGGAGATGGCCCGCGCGCGGCAGCGGGATGACCTTAAACTGCGCCGGCAGCATGTTCTCCAACAACTGGAAGTGGCTCAAAATGCGCGTCATCGCCAGCTTCTGGAAGATACGCTTTCCTATCTGGACAATCAGATTGGCGTGTTGGAGCGAACCTCTTAGTTTTGTTGGCGATACCTGCCTTTTGCCGTCTAGTGGCGGCCCTTAGAATTGGCTCGTGTCACCATGCGCGATGACGTATAATAAGCTTATCCATGAAAGCCTACGTTTACGTATCGCTCAAAAAGAGTGTTTTGGATCCCCAGGGAAAAACCATTGAGGGCGCTCTTAAAAAAATGGGCTACAAAGGGCTCGACGGCGTACGCCAAGGAAAGTATTTTGAACTCACCCTCGACGGTGGTCTTTCCCGCGGAGAAGCGGAGAGTGAAGTGGGGCGGATTGCCCGCGACGTACTCACCAACCCAGTAATCGAAGAGTTTCGTTTTTCTCTCGAAGACTGAGAACCGCAGTCTTCAAACAAGTATCATCCGGTAGACTCCCCCTTATAGGCTTTTCATTTTCAAGGAGCACATTATGTGCGGCATTGTGGGATATGTAGGCAAAAAGCGCGTCGTTCCGGTGATTATTGACGGTCTGCGAAGGTTGGAGTATCGCGGATACGATTCCGCCGGCATCGCAGTGTGCGGCAACGGCGAAGGCTTGCAGATTCGCCGCGCCGAAGGAAAGCTGCGCAACCTGGAAGAAGCAATTCGCCTAAAGCCGATCGATGGCACCTACGGTATAGGCCATACGCGCTGGGCCACGCATGGCCGCCCCACCGAAGAAAACGCCCATCCGCACCGTGACTGCACCGGCAACATTGTTGTGGTGCACAACGGAATCATTGAGAACTATGTACAGCTCAAAAGAAAGCTGAAGGAAGAGGGCCACCGCTTTACCACCGAGACCGACACGGAAATTATTGCGCACATGGTGGAGAAGTATCTGCTGAAAGATTCCAATGGAAATTCTCCCGTGTTGGAAGATGCGGTGCGCAAGACCGTCAAACAACTAACAGGCGTTTTCGCTTTAGCGGTAATTTCGGTGAGCGAACCCAATAAGATTGTTGCCGCCCGCAATGGGCCGCCAGCTGTGATCGGTTTGGGGAAAGACGAATATTTTGTTGCCTCAGACGTTCCCGCAATTCTCTACCACACGCGGGATCTGTTCTTCCTTGCCGACGGAGACCTGGCCGTGATCACTCCGGAGGGCGTGCAACTTACCGACTTTGACGGCCAGCCCATTGTGCGCCAGGTCCAGCACGTGACCTGGGACCCCATCATGGCGGAAAAAGGCGGCTTTAAACATTTCATGCTCAAGGAAATTTATGAGCAGCCGCGCGCGGTGCGCGACACCACGCTGGGGCGCATCTCTCAGGAAACCGGCCACGTGTTCCTGGATGAAATGGAAATCACCGAGGCTGAATTCAAAGCGGTGAAGAAGATCAACATTGAGGCCTGCGGCACCAGTTGGCATGCCGGTCAAGCGGGCAAGTTCATGATTGAGAGTTTGGCGAGAGTGCCGGTCGAAGTGGATTACGCGAGCGAGTGGCGTTATCGCGATCCGCTGGTCGCCCCGGACACTATCACTCTTGTTATTTCCCAGTCAGGCGAAACCGCTGACACCATCGCCGCGCAGCGCGAGGCAAAAGCCAAAGGCTCAAAAACATTGGCCATTTGCAACGTCGTCGGCTCCATGATTACCCGCGAGGCTTCCGGGACAATCTACACACACGCCGGGCCGGAGATCGGCGTCGCTTCCACGAAAGCATTTACCGGCCAGTTGACCGCGCTTTATTTGTTCGCGCTGTATCTGGCGCAAGTTCGCGGCGCCATGACGCCGGAGCAGGCGCGCATGGCGGTGCAGGAGTTAACGCGAATCCCGGCCAAGCTGGAACATCTGCTTACCCATGATGAAGAATGTGAAGACCTTGCGAAACTTTACGTGCGAGCGCAGGATTTCCTCTTCCTCGGACGCGGCATTCATTATCCGATCGCGCTTGAAGGCGCGTTGAAGTTGAAGGAAATTTCCTACATCCATGCCGAAGGCTATCCGGCGGGAGAAATGAAGCATGGACCGAATGCGCTGATTGATGAAAATTTGCCTGTCGTCGTCATTGCCACATGCGATAAAAACAACGAGCTTTCAAGGATTCGCTACGACAAGACGATCTCCAACATGAAAGAGGTGAAGGCGCGCTCGGGAACGGTGATCGCGCTGGCCACCGAAGGCGATGAGGACATCAAGGAAGCTGCGGACCACGTACTGTACATTCCCGCGGCCCCGGAAGAACTTTCGCCCATCCTGGAAATTGTGCCGCTGCAACTTCTTGCATATCACATTGCTGTGCGGCGTGGGTGTGATGTGGACCAGCCGCGGAACCTGGCGAAGTCCGTGACTGTAGAGTAGATTTTCATTCTCAAAGCAAAAGCCCTCGCATAAAAATGCGAGGGCTTTGTTGTGCTCGAACAGATATTACAGCGTGGACTCGATCTCAAATCCCCAGGCTTCAAGAAGCGGCTCGGGAATGTATTTCGAATTCTTGTTCCTGCGCGCCCACTCGCGCAGCCGGGTGGAGCGTAAATACTGGTCAGGGGTGAGTTTGTATTCCTTCACTACCTGTTCAAATTCTGTAACCGTTGGAATCACAGGCCCGATCGGCTCAGGCTTGCCCCAGTTCGGATTTCCGCGTCGTTTAGCCATGAAAAGGTACCCTCAAAAATGACTGACAAAGTTTACAAACATTAGATTCCATTGGCCCATGCGGGGATTCAGACAATCATGCCCCCGACATGAAAATCAGGCCTGCCACGAGAACTCGCAGCCTACAAGGGAACTAGGGAGCTTACCTTAAGTTTCCAAATGGGTCAAAGGAATTTTTCCTTCAAATCCGGCAAAATTTCTTCTAACTGAAAGAAAATAATGATGTTAAGCAAGCATTGCCGCTTTCGTTTCGCTTTCTTCCCAAAAGGGAAGCGGTTTTCGCATTGAGTATTACTAAGGTCATACCTGTCCACTTACTGCCATTGACTCAAACATCTTCATAAATAAGACTTTTAAAAGCGAGACAGCTTCAAAAGATAAGGCGTAAGACCCATCGGGGAAGGCGAAGTCATGAGTTTGCAGTCATTGGTGTTCTGCTCGGACGATAAAATTTTGCGGGTGCTTCGCCGCGTCCTGAGCGATCTGGAAATCCAGATGGAGCACTGTCTCAACGCCGATTCCGCCATTCACAAAATTACTCGCCAGCGGTTTGAAGCCATCATCGTGGATTGCACAGACCACGCCACCGCATCGCAGATATTGACGAGCATTCGGAACGCTCCTTGTAACAAACGGGCCGTCGCCGTGGCGATTATTGATGGCCAGACGGCATTGCGCGGCGCTTTTGAGTTGGGCGCGCATTTTGTTCTCTATAAGCCCATCTCCATGGAACGGGCCAAGACGAGCTTCCGGGCGGCGCGTGCCTTGATGAAAAGTGAACGCCGCCGCAATCAGCGCATTCCAGTGCAAATTCCCGTTGTTCTTTATACGCAAGAGGGAGCACGGGTTAACACCGTTACGTCTGACTTGGGCGAAGGCGGAATGGCCGTGCAAGCCGCCAAGTTGCAGCGTCGAAGTGGCCAGCAGGTGCGCGCGCAATTTACCTTGCCCGACACCAATTTTGATTGTGATTGCCAGGTAGAGATCGCGTGGGAGAACACAACCCGCCAGTCGGGTATTCGGTTTGTGGAATTGACGCCTGAGGTGCGCGAAAAACTTCGCGGATGGTTCAACCAGCATGCCGCTCCGGCGGAAGTAGAAGATCCGCCCATGGCTTGCAGGCTCACCGACTTGAGTACAGGCGGCTGCTATCTGGATACCAACACACCCTTCCCGGTGCGCGCTAAGGTCATTCTTTCCCTGATTTTGCCGGGCGCCAAGGTCCAGGTTTCCGGCGTTGTGAAGGTCATGCATCCGGAAAAAGGAATGGGTGTGGAATTTAACCAGAGCACGGATGAACAGTGTGGCCTGGTAGAAGACTTCCTGGGCACATTGAGCAATTCCGCGGAAGGCACAAGTCCCGAGTTGCTGGTCGAGCCGGAAGGCATCCAGAGCAGCGATCCGGAAGACAAGGAACATTGGGAAAGTAAAGGCGTGTACGACCCGTTGCTTGACCTGTTCCGCCGAGGTCTTGACCTTACGGTGGAAGAATTTCATTCTGAAATGCAAAAGCAGCGCGGTTCCAAAGCAAAAAGAGCGACAGTTTCAATCTAGTCTGTTCCCTCCTGCCCAAGTTTCTTCTTGCCCCTCCAGGTTCTTTATTTAGCTAGATCGAAAAACCGCAATCAAATATTCTTAAAATAAGACTGCCGCGTACAGGAAACCCTGTATTGCCGAAACTGCTCCTCTCAGCCCACTATGAGTGACCCTCCATCCCGGCCATAGATTGAAAGTTATCCCGCGAATGCGAAATGTAGCAGCATGCGCAATGTTTCCTGGCGAACTGTTTGAAGGGGTTTAGTCGCGTACAATCGCGATCTACGTTTCATCCGTGTTGTTGAATCCTGTCGTGTGCAATAAGACTGTTCCCCCAGAAGGAAAAGATATGAATACGATTCTTATGAATAGCAATAAAAAAAGCGCGGGAATCGCCGCTGTTGTGGCGAAGAATGAAGAAACAATCCTTGCAGAATGGATAAGGGAGATGTCGGGTTCCGTGCGACGCACCGACTTGATCAAGGAATCGGACCTGCGCGCGCAATGTGCCCAATTCCTACAGCTCATGAAGGATGGTCTTGAAACTGGAAACGTGAATTTCCAGTCTTCAGTGTGGGAAAAAACCCGGGAGATGCTGGGCGACTTGTCGCGTAGCCGGGCTGCGCTGGGATTCATGCCTTCAGAAACCGCGTCTTTCGTATTTTCCATGAAGCGACCGTTGTTCACACAAGTTCGCCAGGACAGCAAAGACGACGCCGAGGCTCTGGCGGAGCAGATGTGGATCATTACCGAATTGCTCGACTCCATGGGTCTCTATACCACGGAAGTTTTTCAAAAGTCGCGGGAAGAAATGATCCGCCGCCAGCAGGAAGAATTGCTCGAACTTTCCACTCCGGTTGTGAAACTCTGGGACGGCGTGCTCGCCCTTCCTGTGATAGGAACGCTGGACAGCGCACGCACGCAGGTAGTGATGGAGTCTTTACTGCAGGCAATCGTGGAGACGAACTCCCGTATCGCCATCATTGACATTACGGGCGTTCCCACCGTTGACACGGTGGTTGCGCAACATTTGCTGAAGACAGTGACGGCGGCCCGTTTGATGGGGGCGGATTGCATCATCAGCGGTGTGCGGCCGCAGATCGCGCAAACTATTGTCCACCTGGGCATCAACCTTCTTGATGTCACGACGAAGGCCAATCTGGCTTCCGCTTTTGCATTGGCATTGAGGAAATTGGGAATCACTTTTGTTCGTGATACGCAGAAGAGCTAGGAGCATTTTTTGGAAAAAATTCCAATATTAAAAATGGGAGAGTTTCTGCTGGTCACCATTCAGGTGGACATGCATGACCGGCTCGCCCTGAGTTTGCAGGATGACCTGACTCGGATGATCAGTCAGACCGAGGCCCGTGGCGTCCTCATTGACATTTCCAGCCTGGACATCGTTGATTCCTTCATTGGGCGCATGCTGGCCAACATCGCCAGCATGTCGCGGGTCCTGGATGCGGAGACCGTGGTTGTCGGAATGCAACCCGCCGTGGCCATCACGCTTGTGGAACTCGGCCTTTCGCTTACCGGCGTCCGTACTGCTTTGCACGTGGATGCAGGTATGGAAGTCCTGCGATCTTCACTGAATGACACGAATGGGAACGAAACGATAACCGGAAAGAGCGCAAACCGAGACACGTATGGCAGTAACTTCGACTGAAAATCTGCCATTAGTGTCCGAGCCTGACGTAGTAGCGATAAGACGCCGCGTGCGCGAAATTTCCGCGCAATTGGGCTTCACACTAGTTGACCAGACGAAGGTCGTTACGGCGGCCAGCGAACTGGCGCGCAACACTGTTATTTATGGAGGCGGGGGCATTGTGCAGCTGGAATCGCTGAATGGTCCCCGAGTTGGACTCCGCCTGATTTTTGAGGACAAAGGGCCGGGTATTCCTGACGTTGAACTGGCGTTACGGAATGGCTTTACAACCGGCTCGGGCATGGGTCTTGGCCTGGGAGGCGCTAAGCGGTTGGTGAACGATTTCGAGATCGTCTCCCGTACTGGTGAAGGGACAAAAGTTACCATCACCCGCTGGAAGTAGGACTTATGCTGATCCGAATTTCCGAAGCCAGTCAAACGGGAGAGGCCCGCCGCAAAGCGGTGGCTTTCGCCGAAGAGTTGGGGATGGAAGAATCCCGGCAGGGAACGGTTGCGCTGGCGACGACCGAAATGGCCACGAACCTGGTAAAACATGCGGGCAAGGGACATATTTTGGTGCAACGCCTGCAGCAGAATGGGAATTTCGGTTTGCGGGTGGTAAGTGCGGACCAAGGGCCGGGCATTGCGGACATTAGTAAGGCGCTGGAGGATGGCAATTCCACCGCCGGCACAATGGGCAACGGGTTGGGCGCGATTCGCCGGCTGTCGGATTCTTTTGATCTTTATTCAATCCCCGACGCGGGTACGGTGATCAGCGCGGAATTCTGGCAGAAGAAGCGTGTGAAGCCGGCAAGTGGGCCGCTTCAATTCGCGGTCGTGTCGGAACCAATCCAAGGAGAGGACGAATGCGGCGACGGCTGGGGAGTCCGCACCATGGCCGATGCCTCAATCGTGATGGTTGTAGATGGCCTGGGACATGGGATTCTAGCGGCTGAGGCCGCGCGTGAGGCAGAACGGATCCTGGCCGCAGCTAAGACAAATTCGTTGCACGATATTTTGCATGACACGCATGACGCTTTGAAGAAAACACGCGGGGCGGCTTTTGCGGTTGCGAAAATCAATTCGGATAAGGGCCTGATCTCGTTTGTTGGTGTCGGGAATATTTCGGCTTCGATCGTGATGCCAGGTTCCAGCCGCGGCATGGCTTCCTACAATGGCATCGTCGGTCAAACAATGGAACGAGTGCAGGAGTTTACTTATCCCTGGACCGTAAACAGCGTACTGGTTATGCACTCAGACGGTCTTGCCACAAAATGGAATTTGGACAACTATCCGGGGATATGGAACAAGCCGCCGAGTATGATTGCGGCGGTCCTGCACCGGGATTTCTATCGCGGAAGAGACGATGCAACCGTGCTGGTGGCAAAAGCAGCATAGGTAAGTTTAACGATTTCGATGAATCTGTTTACGATTGACATTCGTTTTGAGAACGATGTCGTCATCGCGCGGCAAAAAACGCGCGCGATCGCCGCTGCCCTGAAATTCGATTCCCAAGACCAAATTCGCATCGCAACCGCCGTTTCCGAAATAGCCCGCAACACCTTTCAATATGGCGGCGGCGGGACGGCCGAATTTCGCGTGGATGATTCCAGAAAGATGCTTTTAGTCACTCTTCGCGATAGAGGCAGAGGCATCAATAATCTGGATGAGATCATGGCCGGGAAGTATGTGTCGCAAACAGGAATGGGGCTTGGCATTGTCGGGGCCAAGCGATTGATGGACCATTTCCAGATCGAAACCAAACCTGGCGGCGGTACAACGGTAGTGCTGGGCAAAGAAATCCCGCATCAAGCCGCGCGAGTTGGATCCGCTGAACTCAAGGCGGTCCTTGCGAGTATTGAACATGCCTCGCAGGATCCTTATGAGGAGGTAAAACAGCAGAACAAAGACCTGCTCAACACATTGCAGCAGCTGCGCGAGAAACAGGAAGAGCTTGCACAGCTGAACCGTGAACTCGACGAAACTAATCGTGGAGTAGTGGCCCTTTATGCTGAATTAAATGAGAGGGCGGATTTTTTGCAGCAGGCCTCTGAGTTAAAAACCCGGTTCCTTTCCAACATGAGCCATGAATTCAGGACGCCTTTGAATTCGATTATGGCGCTCAGTCAAATCCTGCTCGACCGGCTGGATGGCGATCTGGGCATGGAGCAGGAGCGCCAGGTCCGGTACATTTGCAACTCGGCGAAAGACCTGACGGAGTTGGTAAACGACCTTCTGGATCTCGCCAAAGTTGAGGCTGGAAAGGTCACACTGCGTCCTTCCACGTTTAATGTCACCAGCCTTTTCGCGGCTTTACGTGGTATGCTCAGGCCCCTTCTCAGCCAGAATTCGTCCGTAGTCCTTACGTTTGAGGATGGCGATAGCATTCCTGAGCTGTATAGCGATGAAGCGAAAGTTTCGCAGATCCTGAGAAATTTCATCAGCAACGCTCTGAAGTTCACTGAGCGCGGGGAAGTGCGGGTGTCGGCGGCGTTGGGGGAAAATGGCACCGTGATATTTTCCGTGGCTGACACAGGCATCGGGATCGCGGCGGAAGATCAGGAACGTATTTTTCAGGAGTGGACGCAGATTGAAGGTAAGTTGCAGAGGACGGTGAAGGGAACTGGCCTGGGCCTTCCCTTGTCCAAAAAATTTGCCCAACTGCTTGGCGGAGATGTTTCCGTGAAGAGCGAGCCGGGATTGGGTTCCACATTTTTTGCAACGATCCCCCTCAATTTTGCCGGAGAAACGGAAATCGTTTCCGTGCCAGAGCTCGAGCGCGAACTTGATGCTGCAAAATCTCCCGTCCTCATCGTGGAGGACAACGCGGAGACGCTCTTCATTTATGAGAAATATCTGAAAGGGACTCGTTTTCAGGCGATTCCCGCGAAAAGCATCAAGGAAGCGCACCAGGCGCTGGGAAGCTTCCGGCCCGTGGCCATCGTTCTCGACGTTCTGCTGCAAGGGGAGCATTCCTGGGAACTGCTGCAAGAGCTCAAGCGCTCCGTTCCCGACATGAATATCCCAGTGTTTGTGGTCACGGTTATTGATAATCGGGAAAAGGCCCTGGCGCTGGGAGCAGATGGATTCCATACCAAACCGGTGGACCGTCATTGGCTGATACAGAATTTGCAAAATGCTGTTTGGAATTTACAGGCAAGAAAATTGCTTGTCATTGATGATGAGGAAGTGTCGCGTTATCTCGTGAGATCGGTACTGGCGCAGACTAATGTTCGAATCATTGAAGCGGCCACGGGACGTGATGGCCTGCAAAAAGCAAAAGATGAACAACCGGCCATGATTATTCTGGATTTATCAATGCCCGATTCCTCGGGATTCGAAGTGTTGCGCAGGTTGAAAGAAAACCCTCATACCTCTGCCATCCCAGTGATCATTCATACATCTAAGGTTCTGGATGACCACGAGCGCGAAATGCTAAGCGATGCGGTAATGATTGTGTCTAAAGAAAGCGAATCTCGAGAACGTTTGCTGCAAACATTCACCGAAGCTTTTAACCGGGCGGGGGTTTCCCTGATCGCTAAGCCGGCTATCGGGGCCTTACATGTCTGATCTGAAGTATTCGAAAGGCACAGAAAAGAACGCAGGCTCCCTGTCAGCCACGATTGATAATGGCTCCATTAAGATTCTTACCGTAGATGACAATGAAGCTCTACGGTACTCGCTAGTGCGCTCACTTCGTGAAGCCGGGTACCAGGTTTTAGAAGCGAGAAGCGGCGAGGAAGCGATTTCCATGGCCGCGGACGATCCTGATCTCATCACTCTCGACATTAATCTTCCCGACATGTCGGGGTTCCAGGTGTGCGAGCGGCTTAAAAGTGAGCCGTTGACCGCGCACATTCCCATCTTGCATATTTCGTCTACATTCGTGGATCCGGAATCGCGGATACGAGGATTGCGCGGCGGCGCGGACGCCTATCTCGCCGAACCGATTGATCGTGGCGAACTCATAGCCACGGTGGCCGCGCTGCTGCGTTTGAAAAATGCGGAAATGGTCGCCCGGCAGCAAGCGAAAATTGCAGAAAGCGCCCGCAATGAATTGATCCAACTCAACGCCAGTCTGGAAAATCGCGTGGCGGAGCGCACCAAGGAACTTAAATCCGCCAATGAGAGCCTGCGCGAATTGTCTGTCCGCTTGTTCAAGATGCAGGATGATGAGCGGAGACATATTGCGCGTGAACTTCACGACAGTATCGGCCAGCTTCTTGCCGCGATCACCATGAATCAGTCAGTGATCAGCCGCGAAGCGGAAAAGTTGAGTCCTGCCGCGACCAAGGCATTCAACGAAAATAATGTGATGGTGGAAGAAATTCTGCGCGGCATCCGCACTATCTCCCACCTGTTGCATCCGCCGCTACTCGACGAAGCCGGCCTGCCCTCGGCGCTCCGCTGGTATATCGAAGAATTTGGACAGCGCAGCGGCATTGATGTCGCGCTCCAGTGCCCGGAATCGCTTCCGCGGCTGCCCATCGAACTGGAAACGGCGATCTTCCGCATCGTTCAGGAATGCCTCGGCAATGTGCATCGCCATTCAGGAAGTCAAACAGCGACTGTCCGTCTGGATGTTGACGCGGGCCATGCTCACCTGGAAATCAGTGACGCAGGGCAGGGAATTTCCGACGAGCGGCAGCGGGAAATAAAATGGGGGGGGCGCGGTGGTGTCGGTCTTCGCGGGATTACTGAACGTATCGCTCAATTCGGCGGACACCTGCAAATTGAATCGAGCGGCGAGGGCACAACCATCATCGCAGACATTCCCAGCAATTTCCGCACTAAAACCAGTTTGTAATGAAAATGAGAGCGGGGTAGGAGTGGTGCCCGGGACCGGAATTGAACCGGTACGTCCTGTGAAGGACCCGGGATTTTAAGTCCCGTGCGTCTGCCAGTTTCGCCACCCGGGCAACGGTTGCCTGAATAGTTTACTGGATTTTTCTTCTAGGGGAAGACCGGCCCGCCGTATTCAGCCTGCTGCAGAAAGAAGATTGAGTTAAGAAATGTTTATATTTCACTTTCCTGGCGTTCATCGTTGTGCACTGAGATAGTCCCTATATTGTGCACTAGTGTTATTACGGCATTGCCTAAGGTGCCTACCGAATACTACCGATGCAACTAACCACTTTTTGACTGCTCTGAATTCCTAACAACTGCGCATCCCGGCCCGGCATCTCAGGCCTTGGTAAAGCGTCTGCTCGAAAGCCAGAAATGTTTGTGTACGCATATCGGTGTGTTTGATGTCGGACTTGCAGCAGGAAGAGAAAGACCCAGAGTATGATTCGCAGTCGGCTTAGTTTTACTCGCCTGTATTTAAAAATTGTAACTCTGCTACTACCCGCGTGTGCCTATTTCATTGCCGCCAATCTCAACTTCGGCGTACGCCGACTTTGGGAAAAGTCGCCGGCAGGAATTCCTTCCTATTGGGGCGTTCTTCTTATCACCACCATCGTTTGGGCGATTGCAGCCGAGGAATCGGGCCTTTGGAACGTGGAGCAGTTGTACGCCCCGTCCGGGAAAAGCCGCCGCTTACTTGAGGCGGAAGCCTTTACTTACGCAATCGTCATGGTGGCTGGCTTTCTTTACGGGCCGGCAAGTTATTCGCCGCTGGTAATTGCCTTCAGCGCGGCGGTCTTGTTTGTTCTTGCGACGATTACACGAGTGCTGTTCCGGGTTTTTTTGGAACTGATGCGCCGGCATGGCCGGAACGAAGTCAAAATTCTGATCGTTGGGACAGACCGTTTCGCGTATCGTGTGCAGACTTCCCTTGTGCATGGGGAAGTATTGCCGTGCAGAGTCGTTGGCTTCGTGCGTCTTCCGGGACAAAACGTCGCAGTGCTGGGACAAATTTATGAGCTGAATGAACTGCCGACTTTTTCCAACGGGAATTCTATCGACGATATCATCATCGCTTTGCCTGCCAGCCGCCTGAGCGAAGTCCAAAAGATCGCGCCCACTTTAGAGAAACTTTGTGTTCCAACCCGAGTTGTGATTGATCTTGGTGAAGGCGTTGGGCTGCGCGACCGACTGATTGATTTGGGCGGAATTAACATGCTTGACCTTCGGCCGACGTTGGCCGAGACGGGATCCTACCTTTTTGAAAAGCGCATATTCGATTTTGCTTTTTCGCTGTTCATTCTGCTGGTTACGCTCCCATTAACCTTGGCGATTGCCTTGGCAATAAAAATTGGAGGCAATGGACCGGTTTTCTTTGTCCAGGACCGGGTCGGTTTGAATGGAAGGGTGTTCCAAATTTTTAAGTTCCGCACGATGGGCGTTGGCAGCAGCTGCGAAGAAGGGGATACTCGCTGGACGTCCGAACAAGATCCGCGCAGAACGGCAATTGGAGCTTTCCTCCGTAAAACGAATTTGGATGAATTACCGCAATTTCTCAACGTTCTGCGGGGGGATATGAGCATCGTGGGACCACGTCCCGAGCGTCCGTTTTTCGTGGAGCGTTTTCTGGATGAGGTGGAGCGTTACAACTCTCGCCACTTATTCAAGGCCGGAATCACGGGCTGGGCGCAGGTAAATGGATGGCGCGGTGACACTTCCATTGCCAAGCGAGTTGAATTTGATCTTTATTACCTGCGCAATTGGAGTTTGACTTTTGATTTGCAAATCATCACGATGACCCTGCTTCGCATGTTCAACAGCAAGAATGCATATTGAATCCATTTCTTCCATAAAAATGAATGCAGGTAGATGATCCGCGCGCCATCATTTCCGCGCAAACAAATTACGCGGCTGAAACGTAACCTGCACAGCGGCGGTAATGTTATCGGAGATGTTTGGCTGAATGATGGGAAACAGCCAGCGCTCATGTTGGATCCATCCAGAAAGCTCAAGGTTTGAGTGCATCCAATAATTGGCCGTTGCGGAGAAGTCTGTAAGCGTTCCTCCATCGGGAATGAACTGCTGACTCACTTTCTGATGCCGGAAGTTGAACTGTAAATTACTCTTGGGCGTGAATGAGTAAGTGGCCCACGCCTCAGCGCCCTGTCCTTCGCGGCCAATCCAACTGCCAATCAGGTTGCCGTTATTCGTATAACCACTCTTGAAACGGTCATTGATATAAAAAAAGCCATGCGTTGTGGTGGGATTGGTCCCCGGCGGATCCGTGTAAATTCCCTCCGCTCGCAAGCTAAGCTTGGGAATGCGGGGCACTTTGGGAAGATACAGTCCCGACGTGACAGCAGCTTTATTCCATGCGAACCAAGGATTGGATTGATCATCCGTGAAAGCGTCAACGTAAAACGAGAGCCAGTCACGCAAGCCCGGAATTCGATAGGTCATGTCGAATCCGCCGCGGCGATCACCGGCGTCACCAGAAGTGCCAGGCGACCCATTTCCACTGGAGACCATAGCTTTAAGAAGCGTGTGTAGGGTTGCGGGAACGCCCGTGCCGCCAAAGAGCGCGGTGGCGCTAATGCCTAATTCGAGGTTGGCGGTTGGTTTAATGGAGATTTTCTCGCCTACGATGAATGGTTGGTCATTGAGTGTTTGCGTCCATGAGCCCGTAAAACCAGAATTGGCGCTAAACAGCCAGCGATATCCGCTTAGCCGTCCCACAATGTAGTCGACTCGAATATCTCCAATAGCGCTGAGGACGCTAGGCAGCCGGAATGGAGTAACGCGGTTGATTTGGAGCATTAAGATCGGCGCGGCATTTGTGCTGAACAACATGGGGCCGCTCTGATCTGCTCCCCACCAAAGCTCCTGCTTGCCGAACGTGAATTGCCAATTGTGCAACTGCACGCCAGCATAGCCTTCGAGCACATCGAGTTTGTTCACCGCCCCGGCCGCTATACCAGCGGGAGCTGTGGGAAGCCCATCCACGGACTGGATGACCTGTGCCGCCTGAGTAGGAAATCCCGGCATCCCCGGCGCATGCTGATACTCAGCTCGTAAATAAAACGAGAGTGGGCCGGCGAGAGCATGGCTGGTAAAGCCGGTTACATTGTTGAATCCTTCAGCGAACGGGCGCCCGTAATCATTGGTAATGGTTTGGCCAAAATGCAGGCCGTCATTCAGTGGAGTGCCGGAAATTCCCATGAAGCGCGAGTAAATGGAATCCACGTATACGCCCAGATTCGCTGCGCCGTTTAACCGGCCAGATTCATCCTTGAACTCAGTTTTTAAATCTGCATAGATTTTTTGCGCGGTCTCATCCGCGCTGCTGACTTGCATTCCTTCGGGGACTTCCTCCAGTAGCCGGGCGCATTCCATGCGCGTCCACGGACGCATGCCCAAATCGCCCGAGCGAATGTATCCCCATGCCTGCAATCGCTCCATGGCGGCATAGACCCAGCTATCCATGGGAACATACGGTGAACCCATGTCTCCAGGATCGCGATTCACGTCCGCATTGACGTTGTCGCTTGAAGTGTTCCATTTCGCGCTTTCTACGTCACTGTAATGAGAGTGGGAACGGAAGGCTTGTCGTCCGCTATACCATCCGAGCGCGCTGCCAACCAACACATCCGTCATAAAGTGCTGATGGCCTGCTACACGAGAGGCACTTACCCCTCCTGCCAGGCCGTATACCAGGAGCTTGGTTAGCGGGCCGGGATATTCATGCGCTATCACGCTGGCAACTGCCCAACTGACGGAGGCATGTTGCGAAGGAAAGGAATCGCCTCCCTGAAAAAAAAGCCCTCGACCGCTGCCAGTGAATGGGCGTTCCCGTCCAAACGCATATTTAAAAACTTCCGTATCCAGAAGCACATTAGTGGCTGCTTCACCGCTTAGCAGTCCGGTTTCCCGTGCTTCATCGTTGTGGACCAGGTGACCCCACAAGAACATGCCGCCTGCGCCGCCCACCAATGCGCCTAATCCCACATTGGAAGCTGTGACCGCATGGGAAATGGTTGCAGAACCAGTAGGAACGTGTTTTTCGAGAGCGGTATCGCTTGCCAGCAGCCCCGCGCCAGCGAAAGCTAGTGGAACCGTCCACTGCCACTCTTTTTGGGTCATGTGAAACGGAGTCGTCCAAAATTGTTTTTGATCGTGAAAAAGGTTGCGCGGCAGCGATCGGATATCCACTGGCGGCAGATCCGGCGGCATCGTCTGGGGGGGCCTTACGGAAGGCGGAGGAACAGCGGAGGAATTTTGATCTGCCGCGGTCTGTCCGAATGCCATTGCACAGCCAAAAAATAGTACGCAGACAAGACGGAAGCTCCGCAAGATCCGATGCTGGGAATTTTTAACTCCAGGCATTCCTGCCCCGCTTAGCATTTAGGTCCTTTAGGGAAAGCGGACGATAGAAGTCTAAATCCGTGGTTAGATGGCAAAAGAACGGTCTGAAAGGCCCGTTTTTTCAATTTTTCTTTTACTTCAGGCCAGTTTTTTGCCAGCGGCGAGAACAAAATCGGCATCAGAAGGGATCAGCCGGGCAATGCGCGACGAGACGGGCCATGATGGCTGCTGGCAACGGGTGACCGGATCGCGAATGTCATAATGTCAGGCAAAGATTTCGCGCCAATAAAATGATCCATCATGAGATAGAGTCCAGGACTGTTATCGAGGAAATGAGCAGTTCTTCTCGCACGGGAACTGACGTTTCAATCCTTGATGTCGTCGCTCTTCTTCTTGAGCACAAGCGGTTCATTTTTCGATTCGTGTTAGGTGCCGCCGTGTTGGCGGTAATCGTATCGCTCCTTCTACCGGTTCGGTATGAAGGCAAAGTGGTGCTACTGCCTCCCCAGCAGAACTCATCGCTCGGTTCCAGTTTGTTAGGGCAATTGGGAAATATTGGTTCGTTAGGATCGCTGGCCACCCTTGCGGGTGGAAGTCTCGGAATGAAGAATCAGTCCGATATGTATGTCTCATTGCTGACGAGCCGGACCGTGGAAGATGCGATGATCAAGCGCTTCGGGCTGATGCAGGAGTATCGTGAGAAGCGGCTTTCAGATGCGCGCAAAGAACTTGAACGCCGCACTTCGGCTTCTGTCGGCACGAAAGACGGCCTTATTCGCATTTCTGTTGAGGACCATAATCCGCAGCGCTCCGCTGACCTCGCGAACGGCTATGTGGAAGAATTCCGTAAGCTTTCCGCTTCACTTGCCATCAGTGAAGCCGCGCGCCGCCGCCTTTTCTTCGAGCAGCAATTGCAGGAGACTAAGCAAAATCTCACCGCTGCCGAAGACGCGATGACGAAAACTCAACAATCCACAGGGGTATTGCAGATTGACAGTCAGGCGCGTTCGTTGATCGAGTCCGCAGCCGTGCTGCGGGCGCAGGTGATGGCTAAGCAGGTGCAAATTGAAGGTATGCGCTCCTTCGCCACGGACGATAATCCTGCGCTGGTCCTGGCAAAGCAGCAACTAGCGGCGTTGCAGGCGCAACTCGAACATGTGGCTGGTTCGCAAAGCGATACCGGTTCGGGTATCAATCTTTCGAAAGGAAGAGTGACACAATCCGGCATGGAATATCTGCGGGCCTATCGCGAACTCAAGTATCAGGAAACAGTCTTCGAGTTGTTATCAAAAGAACTGGAAGTGGCAAAACTTGATGAGGCACGGGAAGGATCCATTGTTCAGGTTGTGGATAATGCCACCCCGCCCGACCGTAAATCGTCACCGCACCGGCTGCTCATTGTCACGGGAGTTACATTCCTAGCATTTTGGGTGGCAGTCGGTTGGATTTGGGTCCGAAAAAACCTATATTTGGCTTTTGATTTGCCCGAAAATCGTCCTCGAATTCAAATAATTAAGTCACTGTGGAAGGCGAAACGACCAGCTGCTTAGATGGAAAAACTGCGCAGCCAGGAAAGTTCGATTTTATCCAAAGATTTAATTATTAATGCAGGTACTAGAGGATATCCCTCACGGAATCATCAGGTTGAAGCGGGCCCGGATTCCGCCCTTACAACTCTGCCTGTTCCCTACGCATCTGGATTAAGACCATGCGTGTGCTGTTTTTGAACCCCCCATTTCACCGACGTTATTCCCGCGAGCAGCGGAGTCCCGCCGTCACAAAGAGCGGGACACTGTACTACCCCAAGTGGCTGTCTCACGCCGCCGCGGTCGCGATCCAACATGGCCACGAAGTAGATTTGGTAGATGCGCCTGCCGGGAATTTTTCCGTGCAGGCGATCATTGACCGCATCAGCGCCAAAAATATCGAGGCTGTCGTGTGTGATACCTCAACTCCCAGCATACTGAATGACGTTAGCGTCATTGAATCGCTGGTTGCGGCGAAGCCCTCGTTACAAGTTTTGATGGTGGGGCGGCACGTCTCGGCGCTGCCGAAAGAAACCCTCGCAATGTCGCCGGCCCTCGAAGCTGTGGCAATACGCGAGTACGAATACACGGTGCGTGATTGGCTGGAAGCTAAAGATTGCGGCGCCGATCTTTCATCTGTTGATGGCCTGGTGTGGCGCCGAGGAACTGGCGAGATCGTTACAAACAAACCACGCGAAGCAATTAAGGACCTTGATGAATTGCCTTTTGTCTCCGAGGTGTATAAACGCTTTCTTCATACGCCTGATTATTTTTATGGCCACTCACTTTGGCCATTAGTGGTTTTCGATACCAGCCGTGGATGTCCCTATCATTGCTCGTTCTGTGTTTATCCCCAAACTTTCAGCGGTCACACGATGCGGTATCGCTCGGTAGCCCATGTGGCTGACGAGTTCGATTTTGTCTCTCGCGAGATGCCAGAAATTAAAACCGTCATGCTGGAAGACGATACGTTCATCATCAGCAAGCCGCGCACGCTGGCGCTGGCGCAGGAACTGATCCGCCGTGGAAACAAGCTGCCCTTCGACGCGAACTGCCGTGCCGATATCGGCGCGGAAGGCGAACTGCTATCAACTTTGCACAAAGCCGGCGCCCGCCTATTTTGCGTGGGCTTTGAAAGTGGCGATGTTGAAGTGATCCATGGCATGAAAAAGAACAACGATGATCGCCGCGACGCCAAGTATCACGAGGAGGCTTATCGCTTCGTTCGCCGTTGCCAGGACTCAGGAATTATGGTGCATGGCTGCTTTATGGTCGGCAATCTCAATGAAACATCCGGAAGCATGGAAAAGACATTGAGCTTTGCCAAAAAGCTACAACCCGACACGGCCCAATTTTTTCCAATCATGGTTTACCCCGGTACGGCTGCTTATGACGAGGCAAAAAAAAGAAAGTACATTCAGATAGAAGATTGGGGAGCGTGGTTAACGAAAGATGGTCTTCACAACAGTGTTGTGAATCTTCCCGGCATTACTCATGAAGAATTGGTCAGCTTCTGTGACCGGGCGCGGCGCAGTTTTTACCTCAATCCTTCATATCTTATGTACAAAATGAAGCAATCCCTGAAGGACCCGCGCGAATTGCAGCGCAATATCAAAGGGTTTGTAACTCTCTCGAAGTACTTGTTGCGCGGCAGTCAGCACGAGAATAAGCAGCCTGAAAATGATCAGACTGGAAGACAGCGGCGACCGCCGGGGCAAGCCGGAATCACTCCAACCCCGAGCCACCAGCGTGTTGAGTAGATATCTGCGGATGCTTTGTGGCAGTAGATATCAATTTCCGGCGTAGAAACTGGCGGGTTGTCTCAAGTAGATATTTGCGCGAAGGATGGCATGTGAAGGATTTGCCCGCAGTCTCCATCGTCGTCCCTACCTACAATGGAGCCACCAGGATTCCAAGATGCCTCGACGGGCTCTGTCAGCAAGCGTCACCTCTGCCTGCCGAGATTCTGGTAGTTGACGATGGTTCAACCGACAATACCGAAGGGATTGTCAAACAGTACGCATCTGTTCGCCTCGTCTCCCAGGCAAACGCTGGACCGGCGGCGGCCCGCAATCGGGGTGTGCTCGAAGCCCGCGGTGGAATCGTTCTTTTTATTGACGATGATTGCGTGGCTGATCCCAACTGGCTGAACTTAATGATTGGGCCTTTTAACGATCCAGACGTCGTGGCTGTGAAGGGCGCTTATCGATCTCAGCAAAAGCAACTGATCGCCCGTTTTGTGCAAATCGAATATGAAGATCGGTATCGCCGCATGGCCAAATTTTCCAATGTAGATTTTATTGATACTTACTCTGCCGCTTTTCGACGCGAGAAGTTTCTTGAGATAGGCGGATTTGACGTTAACTTTCCAGTGGCTTGCGCCGAGGATGCTGAACTGTCATATCGCATGTCGGCGCGCGGTTGGAAGATGAAGTTTGCGCCGGACGCGATTGTTTATCATGCGCACCCTTACACTCTTACGAAATATCTCGCTAAAAAATATAAATTCGCTTATTGGCGGATGCTTGCAGTGCGCAAAAATCCAAACAAAGCTGTAGGCGACAGCCACACGCCGCAGCTTATGAAACTTCAGCTCTTGTTTCCTCCTGCGCTGTTGCTCGCCGTCATTTTTGATTTGGTGATGCGGCTTTCGGTGCCAGCAACCGGAGTTGTGCTTATTGCATTTTTGATCAGCACGCTGCCATTCACGGCACGTGCGATGAGAAAAGATCCAGTTGTCGGATTGCTCTCCCCAATTTTGCTGGCATTAAGAGCATGCGCGCAAATGCTGGGTGTGACCGCCGGCGTCGCATACGCTCATCGTGGTTCTGCTCAGGTTCAGACGAAGCCCGTCGCATAAATATATTGACCATGTCTTCGACAATCAATCCGGGCGCACTCGTCGACCTGAGCGAAACGACTCCTTCAATGTTTCCTCCGGAGCCAGGGCCCGGCGCGCCGCGTAACTTTGCTGCTGCCATTTCGAAAAATATTCTCGCCAGCCTGGTGCGAGTCATGGTTGTTTCACTGGTTGCGCTCGTGCTACCTGCTTACCTGACTCACCATCTGCCGGTGACTACCTATGCGGCATGGATTCTGATTCTTGAAATGGGCGCCTACATTTCCTATCTGGATTTAGGCGTTCAAACCGCAGTCTCCAAATTTGTCGCTGAGTACGACGCGAATCAGGATCACCATGGAGCAGGCCAGCATGCAAGCGCTGGTCTTGTCCTTATGTTGCTCGCCGGCATACTCGGAGTGGTCCTTACATGTGTTCTTGCCTGGCAAGTACCGCGGCTGTTCAGCGCCATGCCTGCAAATCTCTACCGCGATGTACGCATTAGCGTACTTTTGATAGGATTTTCGCTCTCATTTGGTCTCGTGTGTGCCGCTTATTCCGCCGTTTTTCTTGGGCTCCAGCATTATTGGATTCCCATGACGATCACCATTGCTAATCGCGTTTCCTTTGCAGTCGTGATCATTGTAATAGTGGCGTTGCATGGCAATCTCGCTGTCATGGGAGCCGCCGTAGCATCCATTAACGTTGTGAGTGGTTTAACGCAGATTGTTGCCTGGCACAAACGCGCTTCCCATATTCCGATCTCGGTGCGACTGCTAAAACTCCGCGTTTTTAAGAGCGTCGCAAGATTTTGCACGCTCCAGTCCGTGTGGACGATCGCGATGCTCTGTATCACCGGACTGGATATCACTATTGTCGGTCATTATGACTATCCAAACACCGCGTACTATTCCATCGCAGCATTGCCGACAACTTTTGTATTAATGATGATGTCGTCCTTGCTGGGCCCAATTATGCCTGCTTCATCCGCTATGAGTACGCAGCGGTCTCCCGCGGAGATGGGGAGCTTTTTGGTTAAGGTTACGCGATATTCCACTCTGGTGCTGCTCCTGACAGGTCTGCCACTTATCGTTTACGGGTTCCCTCTGCTGGGGCTGTGGGTGGGGTCGGCATACGCATCACACACCATTCAGTATTTAAGAATCCTTGTTCTGGCAAACATAATCCGCAACTTGTGTGCGCCCTACGCAACCATGATTACTGCGACGAATCAACAGGGCGCGGCCACTGTGGCTGCCATTTCTGAGGCGGCAGTGAATCTAGGAGGCAGTATCTACCTTGCAGCTCACTTTGGAGCAGTCGGCGTAGCCTTCGCAACTTTGCTTGGTGCTTTTGTAAGTGTGTTGCTGCATTTTGCAATTTCAATGCACTACACCTTTCGAACAGTCGCGATATCTCGCGCGGGATTGTTCTTTAAGGGACTGATGCAACCGGCAATCATTGTGGTTCCATCCATCGTTATCATGTTGTTCTTCGCATCTCCAACGCATATCGGTTTAGTACCTGTTTTGGGATGGGCGGGCAGCACGATTCTGCTCGCCTGGTTCGCGGGGTTAAAGGTTCAAGAGAGGAATAATTTGATGAGCATTGTTAGAAAGCGGCTCGTACTACAAACGGCTTCGGGATGACCAGTCACAGCTTTTAGGATTGCAGGGCAATATGATGACGCCGCTGGTTGTCTGGAATGAGTAAGAGTCGTCTCCAATGATTTGATTGAAGGAAGGACTTGAGCAGCGATGAATCTTTGGTCAGATTTTCTCGATCACAACGAACGGATCATCCATAAATGGAAGCACTACTTTCCCATCTACGAGCGTTATTTCAGCGAATTCGTTTATAAGCCGGTCACGGTAATCGAAATCGGTTGCGGGAGGGGGGGATCTTTGCAGATGTGGAAGCGTTATTTTGGCCCACATGCGCGCATTGTAGGAATCGATATCAATCCTGCGTGCAAAAAATTCGAAGAAGATCAGATCGAAGTTTTCATTGGACCGCAGCAAGACCACGGTTTCCTTCAAAGCGTTCTCGACAAGGTTGGCATTCCCGACATCGTTATAGATGACGGCAGCCATAAGATGAGTGACATCACTGCCACTTTTAAATTTCTTTATCCGCTTATGTTGAAAAACGGCGTTTACCTAGTGGAAGATCTGCACACAGCTTATTGGGAAGAATATGATGGCGGTCTTTGTAAACCTTCCACGTTCGTCGAACATTGCAAACAGTTAATCGACGAATTGAACGCTGACCATAGTCGCGGTGCTCTTGAGCCTACTAAATTTACCAGCACCACATTAGGGGTACATTTCTATGACAGCGTGGTTGTATTTGAACGCGGTACGTATACAAGGAAATTCGCTCCGGAAACGGGTGGCAAAATGAACAAGTTGGAATGGAAAATCCGACAGAAGCTGGGATTTGGCGTCCAGTGATTTTTGTGCCCAAACGTTGATTTCCGTCTGGGCAAATTCCAGAACGGTCATCGCATCCAATTTGCGCAATCAATACACAAAGGTGGGCCGCTTGTGATCTCAGAGATGGAATATTGGAAATCAGTCGTTTCGAATCTGCACGCGCCTAGAGTCCCTGTTGTTCCTTACGTCCCCGAGCATAGGCAATTGCCGCCAAGAGTCCTTACGTATCCAACCGCATGGCAAGGAATTGAAAGCATTCTGGAAGACATTATTCAACGATTTAAGATTGGCCGCCGTAACTGCCTCGAATTTGGCGTTGAATATGGGTACTCGACAGTCGCTTTGTCCTGCTTTTTTGAAACCGTAATCGGAGTAGATACGTTCAGCGGCGACAAGCATACCGACAATAAGAGCGACATCTTCGACCAAACGTCCGCGCGGCTTCGCTGTTATGAAAACATCCGCTTGGTTCGAAGCGATTACCGTGATTGGATCGCGAGAGACGATAATTTTTATGATTTGATTCACGTGGACATTGTTCATACCTACATGGACACTTTCGCCTGCGGATTGTGGAGCGCAAAGCATGCCAAATGCGTTCTGTTTCATGACACGATGAGTTTTCCGGCGGTGAAGCGAGCAGTGACTGACATTGCCCGGCAGACAGGAATGCAGTTCTACAACTTCGAAGAAAGCTACGGTTTGGGAATTTTAGTCCCAGACTCGCACACAACGCATTTCGGCCAATAAGCATCGCATAGTCCGCTATCTGTTCCTTTTCAGGTTGGAAGTGAAATGCGCAATATTGATGCGCATTTCCGTGAAAGCGCGATATGACACAGTCGCCCGTGTGCGCAGTGGTCGTTTCTTATCATCCACCCGCCAATCTGGCGGAATTTTTCCCAAGCATTTTGGCCCAGGTAGATGGCCTAGTGGTCGTGGACAATGGCTCAACGCTGGAGGAAGTTGCGTCGCTACGCGCGGCCAGCATGCAGCACGGCTTTTGCCTGATTGAAAATGCTGGAAATCTTGGAGTGGCGGAAGCTTTGAACCAAGCCGCACGTTGGGCTAGGGGGCAAGGCTATGGCTGGGTGCTTTTTCTCGACCAGGACAGCAGAATTACGAATGCTTTTGTGGACCAAATGTTTGCAGCGTGGAATGCCCACCCTGAGCGGGAACGCATTGCAGCCGTGCATCCAAGGTATGTGGATCCAGTAACCGGAAATGAACCTTTCGTGCGGCGCGCAAATGATGGAGGGCCTGTGATTTCGATGACTTCGGGTTCTCTTTTGCCGACGTGGATTTTTGACAAAATAGGCTGGTTTGCTTCGGAATATTTTATTGACTGTGTGGATTTCGAATACTGTTTTCGCATCAGGGCTGCTGGTTATTTAATTGCGGATTCGAAGCAGGCTGTCCTGCTGCACGCAAGCGGGCAGGCAAAACAAGGCAAGACCCTTTTGGGGTTCACGTTTCTTCCCACTCACTACAACGCAACCAGGCGCTATTATATTTCGCGCAATCGTGTCGCACTCTATCGAAGATACTTTCGCGTGTTCCCGCGCTGGGTGTTGCAATCGATGTATGACGGCTTTCGAGAAACTCTTAAGTGCTTCCTCAGCGAGCAGGACCGCATGCTGAAGTTTCGCAGTTTCCTGCTGGGCACCTGGGATGGCCTTACGAACAGGATGGGAAAGCGCGACTTACGGAGCGAATTCAATTGAATTCGAATCCACACGTGATTTGCATCATTGTTAATTGGAATGGCTGGCAGGATACAGTCGAATGTTTGCACGCATTGAATGAATGCGATTATCCGCGCCTGAGCACAATCGTGGTGGATAACGGCTCTACAAATGACTCCATTGACAGAATACGAACTGCTCATCCCGATATTCTGCTGATCGAAAGTAAAAAGAATTTAGGTTTTGCCGGTGGCAACAACGTTGGAATTCGTTATGCGCTCGATCATCGTGCTGATTACGTCTGGTTGCTAAACAATGACACCAAACCCTCGCCTGATGCGCTTTCCGAACTGGTCGCAAAAGCCCTCACCGACGATAAAATCGGCGCTGTCGCTTCTGTAACTTACTTCTCCGATTCTCCTGCAAATGTTGAGGCGTGGGCTGGCGCGCGGGTAAATCTGGCAATCGGTTATAGCAAGAACAGCAGGATGCCACGCGACGATAGTTGGTTTCATTCTTTGAACGGCACAAGCATGCTTGTTTCTTGCCGAACTATCAGAGAGGCTGGATTGCTCGATGAAGGATTTTTTCTTTACTGGGAGGACACGGAATTCTGTCTTCGGCTGCGAAAACTAGGATGGCGTATCGCGGCCGCGCCAGAATCGAGAGTCTTACACAAGGTCCATGCCAGCACCAACGGCAACCAGCTTGTACTCGACCGCTACCAAACCACTTCAGGGTTACGGCTCTTGAGACTTCATTCTCCCGCACCTTATCCCGCTTCGCTGGCATTTCTGGTAATTCGTTTCGCGCGCCGTCTCGCGCGATTACAGTTTGACCGCTGCCGGAGCATATGGGCTGGGATCCAAGATTATCGCCGGATGCGGCCCATCTCCCCTAAAATACGTTGATGCGGTATGCCATGACCGCTTTACCCTGGAACGCGCTTTACACTCTCGACGCTGTTCTGATCGCGATCTTCGCGCTTTCCTATTACTTCAAATGCTACCGAAAAGGTTATCGAATTGATTTTTGGTACGCGCAATTATTTCTATTCTGTGTTTTTCCGAACATGATCATGCTCCCTTTTGCCAGGAGCAGATTAAATGTAATCGTTCTCGGAGCGGACATGGATGCCGTCGTGGCAGTGCTTCCCATCGTATTCCTGATTACAGTTGTTGGATATTTCGCGGTGTTGATGGGAGGCGGACTGTGGCGGCTTCAACTCGGAATGGGCGCGCGCAATGCTGCCAACAAGGTGCTTGATATTGTCCCTCGCTGTTCGATGATGCTCATGTCCTCGCGGGGCGTTCTCGTGTTTCAGTCGGCTCTTTGCCTCTTGTTACAATTTTTAATTCTGGCCTTCTATTTTTCGCATAGTGGTTTTGCTTTTGATCTTCGCAGCTATACTTTCGCCAATCCTGCGCTTCGCCCTGTCGCTTTGCTCATCTCGAATTATTCGGTCATCATTGCGTCTCACTGCCTTGCCCGATATGTGGACAAGAAAGAAAGAATTCTGCTGGCTTGTACTTTGCTTCTAACTTTTGGACTGGTGTTTTTCGGCGCACGAGGAAATGTGCTCAGCATCTATCTCAGCGTATTGCTCTGTTATGTGGTGAAACTTCGACGAAAAATCAGTCTTTTCAGAATCATCGTCGTCGGAGCATCTATCCTGGCGTTCGCGTTTTACCTGGGGAATGTGCGTAGTGGTGAATATTCGCTGAGTGGTCTATTTGGTTCTCTGATTTTTTTAGTATTTTACGGAAATAATTTTTCTGATCTGCGCGATTTTGCCTGGGTCTATTCCGCATGGAACCATGTATTTTGGACGGGCAAAACATATATCGCTGCGATACTGGCATTCGTTCCCCGCTTTGCCTCGCAGTTTCGCGACACTTGGGGTCTTGGCGTCGCGACGGCTTCAACAGTCGGATTTGATCCGCAAGTTCACCCGGGGCTAAGGCCGGGAGCATTCGGCGAGGGTTTTTTCAATTTTGGTCTGTTCGGCGTCGTCGCAGTTGGCGTAATTCTCGGAGTTATTTCTCGACGCGTTGACTTGGATGTGAAGGCCGCATTCTTGTCGTCGTCTCCCTCGATGATGAAGGCATTCGCCTCAACCATGTTGCTCGGGATCGCCGGAACTCTGGCGGTTTCAGCCGGATTCTCCGGAGTTTACGTCCTCGCCGGTGTATATCTGTTTTCATGGCTTTGTCTGTCGGTAGCGCGAATGTTTGCGCAGCGGCCAATGTTAGTGAATCGTGCGGAATGAAATGGCAGCAGACGAAAGTTTTCCAAAAGTTTCATCGACTACTGTTTCTGGCCCTAATTTAAACACTATTCGCACCAAGAACCTTGCGCACCTTGGTCGCGGTATTTTCCCATGAAAACTCGGCCGCCCTCGCCAGCCCTTTTTCTCGAAGCCGTGCCCGCAATGCGGCATCGCTCACAATCTGCTCGATCGCCCGCGCAATTTCGTCCACCGAAGTAGGATTCACCAGCAGTGCAGCGCCAGCCGAAACTTCTGGCATGGCCGTAACATTCGCGGTCACGACGGGAGTGCCACAAGCCATTGCTTCGAGCACCGGCAGTCCAAATCCTTCGTAGAGAGAAGGGAAGACGAGAGCCTCTGCCCCGCGGTACAGAGATGGCAATCGATCCTCCGGAACGACTCCGGTAAAGTGCACGCGCGTGGTCAATTCATGTCGAGCAATGCAACTAGAAATTTCCGCCGTGGCTTGTCCGGTGAAAACCAAATGCAGCTGTGTGGATATGCGGGCCCTGCCAAAAGCCTCGATCAGCCGAATCTCATTCTTGTGACCTTTACGATTGCTGACGCATAGCAGATACGGAAATGGGAGTCCGTATGCGTTCCCACTGGGCTGATACTCAGGGTCAACGCCGCAACTAACATTCATAACTTTTGCCGAAGAAACGCCAGCCCATTCCATGATTTGCCTGCGCGTGAATTCCGAAACAGTCAGAATGTGGGCGGCGCGCTGACAGTTTTTTTTAAGGATCGTCGAGTAATACAACCGAATCAGCGGGCTGCTGTTTTCGGGGCAGTAAATGTGACTGAGATCGTGAATTGTGAAAACGAAAGGGGCTCTACACGTCAAAGGCGTGTTGTAACCGGGCGAAAAGAAAATATCGGCATCGTTCAGCTGACGAAGAGCACGAGCCAGTCGCCACGCATCCAGCGCCGCCGCCGGATGCCCATCGAGGTTAATTGCACGATATTCGAGCTGAGCAAGAACGCGCCGGGCGAAGCGGCCGATGCCGTGCTCTCCAATCCATCGCTGGTCCGCATAAATCATGCCGCGCTCACAAACCGAGATGAAGCAAAACAGCAATATTTTTAGATGTCTGTTTTAAAGTGCTCGACGCCACCTGCATTCCGATCAGGGCGCAAGTACTGCAAGGGCCGCGGCGGTCAGGGCCAATTGGGAGCCAATCTGCGTCCAATCGCGCAATCCGCGTATAAAAGCGCCAGTGGGCAGCTTGTAGGGCACCACGATTTGATCGCCCGGGTAAAGTCTGATGCGTTCAAATTTGTTTCCTGAAAAAGCGCCGTTGACATTATTCGCCGCGACCACAATCCCATTCGCGCGCAGCACGAACGCATGGTGAAGATCTGATTGCGGCTTGCCTTTGCCCGCAATTTCAAGATAGTTACCAGCGTCGTTTCGCGGTTCATAGATGAAAGACCCGGGATTGTAAACGTCGCCGACCACCGACACCGTGGAAGGTGTATGCGGAATCACCAGCCGATCGTCATCTTCAAGCACCATATTCGGAAAGTCGCCAATGCTCGCGTCTCCCGGCTTGATAGGAAGCGCAACCCGTCCGGTTGCTCGAGTCCGGCGCAACTGCCCGATAATTGCTTCCTGGGCGGCCTGCATCTGCGGCAGGTCGCCGGGGGCGCTCGATGCCGCCACCGAGACGGCCGATTGCCGGATTTGTACCTCCATCGTCTGTGTCAGTTGATCGAGACTCTTTTGTTCGTCCACTCGCGCCGACTCGCGCGTAAATAGTGAACCGTAAATGTAAGCGTTGGGGGTGAGCCCGCCCGCACGTTGCAAAACCGAACGAAGAGTTTCATTGGGTTCGAGTTTGTAAACTCCCGGACGCGCTACTTCGCCTTCCAGAATTACGTATTGGGAACGCTCCGTCTGGGGAACGTTGATGTCCTGTTGAGAAAAGATGGTAACGATGTCGCCGGCTTTGAGTTCAAGATTGCTATTCTCGTCGTGTTCAATAATCGCCTTACGCGGGCTCATCCAAATAAGTTTGGAGGACAGGTCTTCAGGATTGACTCGCTGAATGACCGCATAATCCCAGTTGATCTCGGGAGTCGAGCGGCGCAAGTCCTCTGCAACATTTCTGACAACGCTGGGAGTCTTGCCGTTGCCGACGGTTAGAGCGTTTTGCTGATTTTGCAAATTCTGGTCGTTGATCTTCTCGATGTCAGGACGAGAATACGGCTGCACAGCTTGTTCGGTTTGTGCGACTGTGGTCGCGGAATTCGGCGCGACATTCATGCCGGATTCATTGGACACATTGTGATTGGGCGGTTGCTGAACATCCATGTTGTAACGGATTGCTGAACTATTCTGTTGGTTGGACCCCGGAAGATTATTTTCCGCGGGTGCCGTACGAATAGGATATTCCGTCGCCAGCCCGCTCACGATCGCGGCACGGTTTCGCCAATAACCGCGCGTGAGCAACGCCTGTGCGTTAGGAATAAGATCGCTGATGCGCATGCCGAGTTTCCACGGATAGCGTCCCGGGTTGGCCACATTCCCGCGCAGAGTCACTGTATCTTCAAATCTCGGAACGATCGACAGTACGCGCACAATGTCGCCGTCTTCGAGCGACATAACGCGAGACTGTTCGTCGTACGGAAACTCCAGCGTTTTGCGCGCCTGGTGGTCCACGACGCGGTCAATCGTGATCTTGCTGCTGTCCGCAACCGTACTGAGCCCGCCGGAAATTTCGATCAAATCTTGAAGTGATGAATGGTCTTTTAGTTCATAAATGGCGGACGTATTTACCGAGCCGGAGATCGCGACCAAAGGCCCAACCGGTGGAATATAAATAACATCGCCGGATTGCAGACGAACGTCTTTGGATTTGTCGCCCTTGATGAGCAGGTCATATAAATCGAAATCCGTGATGGTCGCTCCATCGCGGCGTACTTGAATGCGCCGTAACGATCCTTGCGGGGTCGGTCCGCCGGAAGCGAAAATCGCGTTGACCAGCGTGCTCAGGGAACTGATGGTGTACGTTCCGGGATATCTGGCATTGCCAACAATCAGAACCTGGATGGAGCGCAGCCGCCCGATATTGGTGCTCACATCAAAATTTTTGAAGATTTTGGAAAACTCTCTTTTTAAGTGTTCTTTGAGGTCTGCATAGTGAACTCCGGCAACCGAGACCTGCCCGACCTGGGGAATATAAATTTCGCCGGCTCGATCCACAGTCACCCGCAAGTCCGCCTGCACCTGCCCCCATATCTCGATCTGCAATTCGTCTCCCGGCCCAATCACGTAGTCGCTCGGTACCTGCATCCAGTCGATTGGAGAGAAGGTACTGGGCGCCTGAAGGAATAACGACTGGCCGAACAATGGCAGGGGACGTCCGACCGAATCCGCCACCATCTGTTCGAATTCCGTTCGCGGTCGAACCGCTGCGTGCACACTCGGGCTTTGCGAAGGATTCGGCGGCGGAACGCCCGGGGTGTATTGGTCCGCATTACCATTGCCGGAATTCGTCAATACAGGGGGCCTGACAGGTGACAGGTTCTGAGAGTTTTGACCGGAACCTGATCCGGAGTTTTGCGACTCCGCGCATTGCGAATTTCCTGCCATCGATGGATCGCTGCAATCTACTTGGTCCAGCGGCGAACCTTGTGACAATGGATCGTTGAGGGTCTGCGAAAAGCTTATGCCTGTAAAGAGAACGGCAAGCATAGTCAGAATGAGCGTTCTTCGCATGGTGATTTTAGAAAAGTCCGCGAATCCCGGAAGGGTGATGGGTGGCCAGTTCATTTTGTCTAAGGCCTGTGAGTGAGTGCATCGGCCATGGAATACGAAGAGTTTGACCCGTTGTGTGAGCCGCGACAATCGAGTTAAGGGCATGGAGATTTCAGCCACGTTAGCTTGCTTTTTGCAGCCCAATAATCATTCCCGATTGCAGTTTCCATCTACTTTCGCGCAGGGCGCACAAAACTCCCTCTATGGATGTGACGACCTTTTGCGAATGAATTCCGTGGTCCGCCCAGTAGATTCTGCTGAAAGTTTTCTTCGCGGGGATTGCCAGGATTTTTAGGTCCCTGAATTTGGGCATCAATGCATTACAAAAGCGGACACCATCTTGAAAGTCAACGATGACAAAACGCGGATGAGATCTGCTTACTTGATCCTCCAAATTGGCTTCGGGTTCTACCGCATCCACAATCTCAATGTCGCTATGGTCCATCAGCAGAGAACGCAATAGCTCCCGCATTAACCTGGAACGGTTTGCTACCAACACCGAGATTTTCCGCGATTCTTCTGGGTTCGCGTTAGCCGAACCACTCTTGCCTGTCGATAAACGGTGGGTTCGCGGTTTTTTGCGGGAGATGCTTAGGTGGCGTTCATCCATAAAAGACCTTAAGTGTTGGTCTTTGGATGCTCGTGTTCAAGGCGAGTTGCTTTGAAATAGTGCAAGTTCATCTGGGCGCTTCCTTTCGGTTGTCTCTTCTAAATCAGTAACTTAGGGATACGGTTAATGGAAGAGCCTTGAATCGGATAGCACTGTTTTATAGACGAGGATATGAGATTTGGTTTAAAGTAGGTACCTCGGCAACATCTTATTAGCACCCTTTAGTGAAAGCTAAAGAAATAGCGAAACCATTGCAGCCGGAGGGGGAGGCAATGGATCATCTGCCGCAAAGATCGGCGGAGGATTTCGTTCGGTGCAGGAGTTTGGCCATGAGTGACGCGGCAGTCGCCGCTGTATTTTTGCTGGCCCAGAATCGCCTCCTCCGCGAGGCGCTCGCCAAAATTCTGGGAAAAAAAACTGACATTGCAGTGGTTGGCTCCTGCGTATTTTCTTCGCAAGCCCTCGATGAAGTCACCAAGGTCGCTCCCGATGTTTTGGTGATGGATTCCTTCGGTGGCGGGTCAGTCGAGCTGGGATTTTTGCACGAAGTGAAGTCTCAAGTTCCGGAACTGAAAATTGTCCTCATCGGCATGGATCCCAGCGAACAGCTATTCCTCCAGGCAGTTCGAGAGGGTGTATTGGGGTATGTTCTCGAAGACGCCTCCGCGCTGGAGGTCGTCAGCACAGTTCGCTCCGTCGCAAATGGCGAAGCCATCTGTCCTCCCAAACTTTGCGCGACTCTTTTTCACTACGTCGCCCGCCAAAAGAGCAGTGTTCCAAACTTCCGTGTGCGCCTTAATCTCGGCCTTACCAATCGCGAGCAGCAATTGGTGCTCTTAATTGGCCGCGGTCTTACTAATAAGGAGATCGCAAGCCAGCTACAACTTGCCGAGCAAACGGTCCGCAACCACGTTCATCGGATGTTGCGAAAAGTAGGCGCGCATGATCGTTTTGCAGTCGTAGAGATGTGCCGTATGCAAGGCCTTCCCATTTAAAGGTCTTTGTGACTTAACTAATCTGGTAGCCGCTTGGCTTCCATGCGCAATAAGATCTAATAATCGACCCATCCTTATTTGGGAAATGGGAAGTTAATCCGGGAACTGGTACATCCTTGGTACTTGGTTGGGTACGCATTGCTTTTCGATAAGTGATCCTGTACTGCTCCGCGTACCGCCTTTCTCTGTCCGTACCCGGAACCATATTTGATTCTTATTTTTATGCGAGTTCCCGGAGATACTAGTGGGCCAATACGCATACGTGTGCTCAATGGAGCGTGGTGTGGAAAAAATAAGAGTTTTGGTGGCGAACCGCCCCCGTCTCATGCGTGAAGTAGTGCTGGCGACTATTTCAGACCAGCCCGACATCGAGGTGATGGGCGAAATTACGGATGACACCGATATTGGACAAGTAGTCGAGCAATCCAAGCCTGACTTCGTAATTATCGCGCTCGACCACATGGACCAGCGGCCCGCGCTTTGTGACGATCTGCTGGCACGGCATCCGGAGATGAAAATCCTGGCCTTGGCGCCTGAGCGCAATAGCAGCGTATTTTTCTGGTCTGTCATGAATATCCGATCGGCCCGGGTGGAAAGTTCAGAGGCCGGAATTCTCGGTGCATTGCGCGGCAAAACGCAACTTGCCGACGCGGTGGCTTCGGTCCGGTTTCAATAGTTCGCGGTTACGAAACTTCTGAGCGGAATTTGGGTTAGATCGTAGTTAAAATTTTGAAAATAAATAGGTTATCTCACACGTCGCCTGTAAGTGAGAGGGCGGAGCTGTAATTGGTCAGCCCAAGGCGCGATTTCCGTGAGAATTGAATCGCCATGTGGATGGCCATTGTTAAGCCTTTAGGCAGAGGATTTATGAATCGACGGTTCCGGTTTATTAGCTGTATCGCTTTAACTCTGATGTTCGCGGAATTTTCTGCGTCTGCGCAGCGTGTATCTCCACGCAGCACCGCGCTCGATCAGGCCGATTCGCGCGCGGAACAAGAGGCGGAACAGATGGTTGCGCTCTCCGCCGACAAGATCATCACTATTCTTCGTCAGGAGCCGGGACTGCTCTTGCAGGTAAAAAAGATTTTGGTGCGCAAGGCTTATGAGCAAGGCCGACTTCTTGATCCCGTGGACCTCACTGATGATGCTGTTTTCCAGTTGTTGCGCGAAGACCAGAACATCCGCGTTCTGGCTACCCAGGAGATTGAAGACCGCAACTACATTCGTGCCAAGCCTACTCGGGAAGAGTTGGAGCGGGCTGGTCTGAGAAACACTTCCGAATCACAGGCGAAGCCGACCCAATCCGACCAGGAAAATCTCGCGCACAATCAGGAAGGCGCGTACTGGGCGCGGCATGAAGACAATGAACAGTCCTATTCGGGGCAGGGTGCAATTCCTGTTCAGCAAAATCAGCCTGGCGTGAATTCTCCAACGCAGCAACAGCCGCAGTATGCTCCCGCGCCGCCAATGCCGCAGAACGTTCCCGGGAATTCCCAGCGTTCTCTCGAGCGTGCGGATGAACAATTTCCTGATCGCGACTATTACGAAGGCGCACCGCAAGATACGCAGAACATGTCTCCTATCCAGCCGGAAGATTTACCCGGACTCTTGAACACCAGCGCGAATGCCAATGAAAGCGCGCGAACTTTAGCGGGGGCCAATCGCGCTGGAAACTCGCAAAGCTTCGGATCCACGGACCAATTTTCAAATCAACGTGCTCTCAATCCCGGCTCCGACGGGCAGTCACGACAGCCGGATTGGTCTTCGTGGCAGCAGGCAAGCCTGACCAGCGGCGGCAATCCACAGGTTCCTTCATTTTCACCGCGTTCGATTCTCCAACAGCCGCGTTTGATGCATCGCGCTAATCCCTATGCGGACGTTCCCTCGCTCTACGATTTGTACTCCCAATATTCCCGCTCTCCGGTACCGCAGCGCTTTGGCCAGGAAATTTTTCGCACCGGCACCGGCAACTTCGAAAAGTTACCCATGGACCTGCCTGCTGGACCCGATTATGTTGTTGGCCCCGGAGATGGATTAAGCATTGAACTTTGGGGCGGAGTTTCAGAGCGGCTACAGCGTACTGTGGATCGCGAAGGCAAGCTTGCTCTGCCTGAGGCCGGAGCCGTGCAGGTTTCCGGACGCACTCTCGGCGACGTGCAGCATCTGGTGCAAAGCGTACTGCGCAATCAATACCGAGACGTCGAAGCCGATGTTTCGCTGGCCCGCATCCGCACTGTCCGCGTTTATGTTACTGGCGATGTGCTGCGTCCGGGCGCATACG
>JANWKU010000151.1 GCA_025451215.1 Terriglobales bacterium | reverse complement strand
TGCCTCACACAACGCGGTGTTCGTTGTGTGGGTATTCCGAAATATTTTCCTGCTAGTCCTAGCATCGATTCAACTCTCAACTTCCCTACTCAAGTCAAATCGGGCTTGAATGGGTCACCCGCCCCTCCATGAAAACAAACTAAGGAAATGGCGTGAACACTAACATGAGGGGTATCATTCAACTTTAATTTTAGGAGCCTAGTGGCAAGTCAAATTAACAAGAATTCAAAAAATGAGAAAGCAGAGCAGATTTCTTTTCCGAAGGGACTCGTTGACTTTTTTGACCAACAGGTACTTGCTGCTTATCGTAATGAACCTCACAAATACGAAATCACGTCAGATAATTTTGAAGGAACGCTGACCGTTACTGAAGAATATTACAGAGGATTAGAAGCAGCGGGAAAAACCAATGAATACATAAGCATTCGTTTTGGTTACAGAACACTGGAAGATGGAAATCTCGCGTTGGTGGTTTGGCTACCTGATTTGTTTGAAAAGTCAAAGCATCATGCTGCAAAGTGGGCGGCGTTCCACCTAAAAAATGCGGTATGGACGACAGAGCGAGATGAGCGTTTTGAGAACTGGGTACGACGCAACATCGAAGGTAGTTGGGATGTTGATAATGGACCTCTTTTTTATCTCGGGGAGACGATACAAATAATTAACGGTTTAACTTCAGAAATTGTTGGAATTCCCCTTTACAAACATGAACTTGACCCAAAGCAGGTAAGCTACCCGGCGGCTGAAAATACACATCGCTACGAGGACGCACACCAAACTTTATACGGATACCTTATTGATGGCTTGGACAAAAATTGCATTTCCACACTAGGCACAAAACTTGGGAAAACGTTACAGATTGGCAGCAAGAGAACTGTAGAAGCATTAAAAAAACTATTCCCGCCGCTAGAGAATGGAACATCCTTTATGCCTTCCGTCATTCTGGTTAGCGACCGACGGCGGTTAGCTTCTCATTCAGCAAGGCGTCCGGCTAAGAGTTTTCCCGCGTTCTCAACTTTCACTAACGACTTATATTTGTGCCTAAACGGTGTAAAGGAAGTGCTCGCCATGATTGAAAAAGAATTTGGAGTAGACGGCAAAGGCGCACATGAGCGACACGATGCTAAAAAGTGGTTGCCTAGAATTGTTGGTCAATCACAGCCGAACTATTCAATTGTTCAAGCATCTAGCATGAAGGGAAAAACCATTGAAAAAGTAGAGTACGGTACGCGCGAGGATATTGAACAAGTGCATGGAAGCGAAGCTATCATCATCTACTTTACGGACGGCTCAATAATGGGATTGGACACAGGATCTAATGCTTTTAATGTTGCTATGACTGAAAAGCCTTTTCATGCAGAAGATTTGCACGTTGATTTTATGGTGCATTGGGTACCGCCGCTCCTCCAAAAACCTTGAGACCATGAGCAAGCCTTACAGCTTTGCTATTTGCGCCGGGTGCCCCAAATTGTTTGACTAGTGACCCATTCAAACCCGATTTTTGGCTTGATGGAATTTGGAATGAATCGATCCTGCAATCACGTTTGTGTGGTCACCACCGCCGTCTCGCAGTATGCGTTTAAATCCGCATGCCATCAAGGATGAGCGTTAACCGTAGACTTGGTCGGTGCTCTGTCCGACCTCGATAATAAAACCATCTGGATCGCGGATGTAGCAGCGGATCTCGCCGTACTTGGGCATCGGCTCGGTGATGAACTCCGCTCCTCGACTTTTCCATAATTCATAGCAGGCTTGAATATCCGCGACGCGGAAATTCATGAAGCTGTTAATGTGATTCGGGTCGGGGACGCTGAGCGTTACCGTCGGCTTGTCCGGGGTCGGGCCGCCTCCAACGTTCAGAATCATCCAGATATTCGCAAGCTGAAGGTACCCAGGTGCATTGCCGTCACCCAGGCTCAGAATGCGAGCGCCGAAGACCTTTTCGTAATAGCGAGCCGATCGCTCGATGTCGGTAACGGTGAGAAAATGCGCGATGCTGATCCCCTCTCGCGGTGGCATCTCATAGCTCTTCTGTTCGATTTGCACGCTGTTCATCGACGACTCCAATTCCGATTCAATACTCATTATAGGTACGGTATTCCCGCTTTAGAAACCTGATAAATACGGTGTCTCAGCTTGGAAACACCGGGATGTCACTATTAGGCGACCTGCAAGGGTTTTTGAAAGTGAGGCATGAGAATCATTGATCGGGGAGGATTTGAACCTCCTACCACTACAGGAGATTCAGGTCGAACTTTGCGGGACGCCTTCCAGTTTGCGGCCCACGCTGTCGAGCACGCCATTGATGAATTGCACCGACTCGGGCGCAGAAAACTTTCGCGCGATTTCAATCGCTTCATTGATGACGACCGCTCGCGGCGTCGTTGGGAAAGCTAATAATTCGGCAACGGCGGCGCGCATGATGTTGCGATCCACGGCGGCCATCCGCTCCATGCGCCAGTGCTCGGCGTGTTCTTCGATCAGGGCGTCAATTTCGGCGGCGCGGTCGCAGGCGGCGCGGAAGAGGTCTTCAGCAAAGCCCTGGACGTCAGGTGCAACGTCGCCGCGTTCTTTCCAGAACGTCTTGCGAACTTCCTCCGGGCGCTGTTTGGCCATGTCTGCCTGAAAGAGCATTTGCAGCGTCAACTCGCGGGATTTGCGGCGGGTACCCATAGAAGCATTCGGGTCGTCAGCAGTAAGCACTCAGCATTCGGCCGTCAGGATTCAGTGTACAGGATGGAAATCACAGATTAGTGGCGGGATTTTAGACCTTTGGATTTCTTTGCAGCCGTTCGCGATGAGTTGGACTTCTTGTCATTCCGAGGAGCGTAGCGACGAGGAATCTGCTTTTTCTCGCTGACTGCTGAATGCTGAGTGCTAATGGCTCGCTTCAGATTCGCCATCTCGATCGCGGCCTGCGCCGCCTCGAATCCCTTGTTGCCCATCTTCAGTCCAGCGCGATCAATCGCCTGCTCGAGCGTTTCACAGGTGAGGACGCCGAAGGCATGTGGCACTCCGGTCTCCTGCGCCGACTGTCCGATGCCGCGTGTAACTTCGTTGACGATCACGTCGTAGTGCGCGGTGTCGCCGCGCAGAAGGCATCCGATGCAAATAATGGCATCATATTTTCCGGTTTCCGCAAGCGAGCCCGCGGCAGAGGGAATTTCAAAAGCGCCCGGAGTGCGGACAATTTGGATCGCCTTTTCGGCGACACCAGAGCGCAGCAGGCCATCGTAAGCGCTCTGCAAAAGCCGTTCGGTGATGAATGCGTTGAATCGGGAGACAACAATCCCGAAACGCTTCCCAGCGCCGTTTAGGCTGCCCTCTAGCGCCTTTCCGTGGAAGCGAGAGCGCTCGTTCAAAGAGGCATTGTTTTTCTTGCCCGCAATGATGTCTTTCATCTTCCCTTGAACTCCCCCTTGCGCTTTTCCAGAAATGCCGCCGTGCCTTCTTTTTTGTCTTCCGTCGCGCAGCTTTTTCCAAACAGCGACGCTTCCAACTGAAGCCCTTCTCCCAGCGGCATCTCCAGCCCTTGATTCACCGCTTCCAAAGTGTACTGCACGGCCAGCGGCGCATTGGCAATGATCTTCGTCGCAATCTCTTCCGCGCGAGGTATCAGATTCGCGGGAGTCGTAACTTCATTTACCAGCCCAATGCGATGGGCTTCTTGCGCGCTGATCATCTCGCCGGTAAGCAACAACTGATTTGCGATTCCTTTCCCCACCAAGCGCGGCAGCCGCTGCGATCCGCCGAAGCCTGGGATCACTCCTAATTTAACCTCGGGCTGTCCAAACTTCGCGTTGTCGCTAGCAATACGCATGGTGCAGGCCAGCGCGATCTCGCATCCGCCGCCGAGAGCGAAGCCGTTCATGCAGGCAATCACCGGCTTGTCTAGATTTTCAATCAAGTCAAAGACGGATTGCCCGCGCTGCGCAAATTCCTTTCCGCTCTCGCCGTCCAGTTTTGCGATTTCACCAATGTCCGCTCCGGCGATGAATGCTTTCTCGCCCGTGCCGGTCAAAATCACGACGCGCATTGCCGCATCATTTTTGATCTCCGTAAAAACAGCGCGCAATTCTTCCATCGTTGCGGCATTGAGCGCGTTCAGCGCCTTGGGACGATTCACCGTGACGTAGCCGATGGAGTTTTTCTTCTCGAAGAGCAGGTTTTCGAAGTCCATATCATTCGCTCTAAAATCAAATTGTTTAGCGGACACTCTTGTCCGCTAAACAATTAAGGCTAATTCAGTGCGAGCCCTTGTTGATTTTTGCTGGAACGGAGGACAAGAGTGTCCGCCCCACCCGCCTCTTCAAGACGCCGACGCAGCATCAAGAGTCTAACAAACAGGTTAATGCATTCTGGAAAAGCTTAATCCTTCGAAGCCAAGCGCTCTCAGACGAACAGACGGGACGAGCGCTGCAAGTCCGCCGCTCCATCAACTAAGGCCAACGCCTTAAATATCTAAAACCAAATGCACTTCCGAGTCTCGGGGCATCAAAAAAGTACCCTTATTCCCAGGCAAAACGGGCCTATGCTGGGCTCATATCCCCGCCCCGGAGGTGTGCAAATGACGGCAAGCCAGGTAGTCATTCACTTCGACAAACAAGAGGACGCGCTGCGGTTCACACTGGCGGCAAGCTCCGTCATGTACGCCGATGGCGCGCTGCGCAATGAAGCCCTCACCCGAATAGCCAAAGAAATTCGCAAAGCCAGCCGCATCACCACCGAAGGCGCGGTGGAATCCTCCGCCGATTGCGCGATGGAACTTACGCCGCAGGAGCAGTGCGCCTAACAAGCAACTATTTTATTTTTTGCTTTCCTGCGAAGCACCCAGAAGCCGAGCAACAGTCCAAGAATAATTGGGATCGTATCCTCCACGATGCTACCCATCGTGAAATACACGTTCCAAGGTATTTCCTCAACAAGGTTACCGGTGGGAAGATAACGCTGCACATACCAATTTGAAATTCTCAACAGTCCTGACAGAATCGGCTGGCTGGCGGCGATGAGAGCCGTCCATATACCGGCGTGGATCAGCCAGACCGAGAACATAGGGATGGCAAACCTTCGCGCGAGGGATCCAGCGGATTGGATCTGTTGATCGCTCATTTAGCAGCCGTGTTTTCTTTTTCCATTTGTAGGCGGTCTTCATCTGCGGCAGGCTTTATTCCGTAAAACCCTAGCCAGAGGAAATAGGCGCACCCTAGATAAAACGAAATGCGCACTATCGCGGAAAACAAAGAATACGTAAGGGACAGTTCATGTCCGAAGGGCTGGCTTCCTGCAAAGCGAAAGTGGAAGGTTAACTGCTGGTCGAGAGTTACAACGAAAGTCGTGAACGCATCCGCAATCAGCACCGCGACTAGAATTGTTCCGATATATTCAGTCAGCAGGATTTCCTTAATGATTCGCATATAGCACTCCAGTTTGTGCGGATTGTCGCACATCCGCGATTTGCAGACAGGCAGTAAAATAGGTTCGTGCGCAAGTTTTGGGACAATTCCGGCAATGGAGAGATGGGCGTCTCGCCCGTCGGTTCTGCCGCCGTACGGGCGTGGACGCCCGTGTCTCCATCGCTCATGATCGGCGGCGTGAGGATCGCGCCCGCCACCGTCCTCGCCCCCATGGCCGGCGTTACTGACACGGTCTTCCGGCGCTTCATTCGCAATTTGGGCGGATGCGGGCTCATCATGACCGAGTTCACCTCCGCCGACGGCGTTCTGCGAAAAAAAGACCAGAAGGCCAAGCGCTACCTCCATTTTTACGAGGACGAGCATCCCATCTCAGCGCAGCTTTTTGGCAGTGATCCGAATGTGATGGCCGAAGCCGCGCGCATGGTGGAGGACCTCGGCTTTGATTTAATTGACCTCAACCTTGGCTGCCCTGCGAAAAAAGTTGTGAAGTGCAACGGAGGCTCGGGACTGCTGCGCGATCTGCCCAGGATTGGAGAAATTTTCAAAGCGGTGCGCTCGGCTGTCACGATTCCGTTCACCGTAAAATTCCGCATCGGCTGGAGCGATAGCGAAGTCGTTTGCGTGGACCTTGCGAAGATGGCTGAGTCGAGCGGCCTTTGCGCAGTTGCGCTCCACGCCCGCACTCGCGAGCAAGGCTACAGCGGACAAGCGCGCTGGGAGTGGATCGCCGCGGTAAAAGATGCGGTAAAGATTCCTGTCATCGGGAACGGCGACATTCGCACGCCTGAAGACGCCTGCGCCATGGTCGCGCAAACTGGCTGCGACGCGGTCATGATCGGCCGCATGGCGCCTTCAAATCCCTGGATATTCCGCCAGATTGCGCAGTATTGCGAGGGGATGCACCAGCTGCAGGAAGGAAGTCTTCGGGAACAGCAATTTAGGGAAACACAATTTGTGGGACGGCACATCCGGGAAGGGCACGACTTTAGTCGTGCCGAAAATGCCCATACTCATGCGGCTTTAGCCGCTGAGGGAAACGCCCGTCCCTCGGGGGCTGAAGCCCCGCGCTTTAAAGAGACTCTTGTCTGCACGCCTGAAGCCGCGCCCTTCCCGAATGTACTCGGGAACAGCTCGCGGCCCCGCTACGACCAGCCCACGGAAGCCGACCGCTACCAGATGATCCGCACGTACTTCCAAATGTTGATCGAAGAAGAGCTTCCCGACGCGGAAGGCAAAATGAAGCAATTTGCCTCGTGGTTCACGCATGGAGTTCCCGGAGGGGCTGGGCTCCGCAAGGGAATTTACGATTCGAAATCCGCGCCGGAAATCCTGGGCCGCGTAGAGGAGTTCTTCGAGAAAAGACTTGCCTCCAGCGACAACCAAGCTGAACTAATCAGCGATCAAGTTTCCATTGTGTCCTAAGGTAACAATCATCATTTCCTTGCAAGGATTTCGGGCAGCGGGTGTAATATGCCGCCAGGCATGGAGCGGCTGAGGATATTCTTCCCCCGAACGTCGTCCGCAGCGTTCCCGTGCTTTCGAACCCTGGGCGCACCCCTAAAGGAAAATTTAAGCTGCCAGTCTCGCGCCGCTCATACCGGAGCACGCGAAACCTCATAACGAGTATGGCGGCAATTAGGAGATTTTATGTCATGGTTCGCAAAGCTGACCGATGGACTCTATCCATTTGAAGTAGTTCTTCTAGTACTCGGAGTTTTGCTCTTTCTTGCGCTGCTCATCGCCTTTCTGCGCAACGTGTTTTGCGACAAGCCGTATGGAGGCCTGTTGGTTTTCTTTGTGATTCCGATTGCGATGATCGGATATTCAAGCATACAGAGCATTCAAATCGGAGAAGGCACGGTCACGATCGCCACAAAAACCGCTCAACTGGTAAAAAATCCCGATGATCAGCAGCTGCGCATCAGTTTGCAGACGGATGTGGCAAAGTTAAGCGCGCGTCCGGTCAGCAATGCGCAGACTGCGGCAACCCTGGCGGAGGCGCAATTTGCTCTGGGCAACGACACAGAGGCGCAGACAAATTTGCAAAAAGCCATCAAGGCCAATCCAAAGTTGCCTGCCGCGACTCAACTACAAAAGAAAATCCAACTCACCAAAAATCTCAACGCGCTGACCGAGCGGGCGAAGTCGCAACCTGCTGACACGGCAACGAAAGCCGAGTTGCAAAACACAATCACCGCGCTGCAGCAGGTTGGTGTTGCGAATCCCGCCGCTGTTAAGAAAATGGCCGAGGCACGAATCGTTTTAAACCACTAGGAAGCAAGCGGGGCTATGGTTGCGCTTCCGCGATCCTTTACAATCGCAG
>JANWKU010000150.1 GCA_025451215.1 Terriglobales bacterium | reverse complement strand
TGGTAGCGAGATCGATCTGCTGGTGAGGATCGCGGAAAAGCTGCGCGAGCTTCCCCGAAAGGATTTGAAGGAACGTCTGAAAGCTGATTTGCTGAAGGTTGATTTAGAAGAGAGGAGTATTTCCGTGACCACTGCAACCAAATCTCCAGCCACAACCCGGGTATTTGCGGCTCCGCGAATTACGCTTAAAAATGTCGCCAAAGCGATGGAGTTTTATAAAAACGCTTTCGGAGCGAAGGAGACATTCCGCTTTGAACTCGGATCCGGCATCCCTCACGCTGAGATGATGATCGGCGATTCGGTCCTCTTCTTCACCGAAGAGTGGCCGGACGGCGATCGCTATAGCGCGGAGACGCTGGGAAATTCTCCGGTTCTTATGTCCATTCAGGTACCCGATGTGGATGCGTTCGTAAAGCAAGCTGTCGCTGCTGGAGCCAAAATGGTTATGCCTCCAACCGATCAGTTCTATGGCTATCGAGACGCCAACGTGCTTGATCCTTTTGGATACACATGGAGCGTGAGGACGGTCATCGAAGAAATGTCTGTTGAAGAGATGCACCGCCGCTTCCGCGCGGCAATGCCGGAGCAGAAGACGCCAGAAATGCCTCGCGTATCGCCGGTGCCAAAAGGCTATCGCACGCTGACGCCCTACCTTGTGGCGCAAGACGCAGATGGCGTGGTTAGCTTTGTGAAAACAACGTTCGGCGCAGAGGAAAAGTTTCGCTCGGTCGGCGGAAGCGGCGGTGGGCTCCACTGTGAGGTGAAGCTGGGCGATTCGGTGATGATGATTGGCGGGGGTGGCCCCGGGCTTGGGTGGAAGGGCGAATCGCATCCGGGGGCGTTCCACGTTTACGTTCGAGATTGCGATACGGCCTACGAAAAGGCGATCAAAGCGGGAGCGACTTCGATTCAGGCGCCTACGAACCAACCTTACGGCGAGCGTTCTGGAAGCGTGAAGGACACCGCCGGAAATCACTGGTATATTGCGACGCGCTCACAGGGCGATTACAAGTGGGAGGGTGCGCCGGATGTGCAGCCCTATCTGCATCCGCTGCGCGGCGAGCCGGTGATCAACTTCTTGAAGCGGGCATTTGGAGCTGAAGATCTTGGCCGCTATGCCACGCCGGACGGGGTGATTCAGCACGCCACTTTAAAAATCGGCGACTCACATCTGGAGCTGGGCGAGGCGCAGGGCCCATATCAGCCGATGCATTCTATGTTTTATCTCTACGTGCCGGATTGCGACTCGGTTTACAAGCGGGCGCTGGGTGCGGGGGCGACTTCCATCAGCGAGCCGAAGGACCAACCCTACGGTGACCGCAGGGGAGGGGTGAAAGACGTCTTTGGCAACGAGTGGTACATTGCCACGCACATAAAAGATATGACGCCGTAAGTTTGCGTGGGATTACAAATGCGCGGGTGGGACGCCGCGCCTCCATTGTTTGGTATCCAATCAGATTGTGGACCGTCGCGTGACGGAATCGAGATTACGCGGTTTTTAAAGGATGCCTTTGGCAGGCGTATATTAGGAGATATTTTCAGCTCACCTGTCGAGGTATTCATGGCCCATTTCGTCCCGCACGCTGGTATCGCCGTTTTTCTTTTGTTGGTTACAACCGTCGTAGCCCAGGACTCACCCAAAGTTCAACCGACGCTGTGGGCTGACAAGCCCGACGCGGCAGGCTTTGAAAAAATTGAGAATGGTAGGCTGGCCGCCGCGCAGAGTTCGATTGACGCCATCGTGGCGGTCAAAGGAAAACGAACCGTTGAGAACACGCTGGCGCCATTTGATGAAGCCACGCGCCAGATGAATTCCGCCGGCTACTTCGCAGGGCTGATGGAAAATCTGCATCCCGACGCCGATTTCCGCAACCATGCGACGGCCATGATTAGGAAAGTGAGCGCAGCTATGACGGCCGTGTCGTTGAATCACGACGTCTATCAGGCGCTGGCGAGCGTGGATGTTTCCAAGGAAGACGCGGCGACGCGCTATTACGTGCAGCGGCAACTGTTGGAGTTCCGCCTGGCTGGCGTGGATAAAGATGACGCGACCCGCGCTAAATTGAAAAAGCTTAATGATCAGCTCACGGAAGAGCAGTCCGCCTTTGAGCGAAACATTGCCGATGGACAAAAAACCGTGGAAGCTGATCCCGCCGAATTGGCAGGACTGCCGCAGGATTATATTGACCGGCACAAGCCGGGGGCTGACGGCAAGGTAAAAATCACGACGGAGTATCCCGACATTTTGCCGGCGATGAAGTTCAGCAATAGCGATGCTTTGCGCCGCCGCCTATTTGAGGCGTTCAACACGCGTGCGTATCCGCAAAACCAGGATGTGCTGAAGAAGATGATGCAAACGCGGTATGACATTGCAACGCTTCTAGGCTATTCCTCGTGGGCCGACTACAACGCCGCCGATAAGATGATTAAAAAAGGCGCGAACATCGGAGAGTTTATCCAGCAAGTTGATGATGCAACGCGCCCCATTGCCGTCCGCGAATTTGCCATGCTGTTGAAGGAAAAACAGAAGACGGACCCCGGCGCCAAAGAAATTGGCGACTACGAGCAATCGCACTTGGAAGAACTGCTGCGACGGTCGCAATACGACTTCGATTCGCAGTCGGTGCGCCCTTATTTTCCCTTCGCGCAGGTCAAGCAGGGGGTTCTTGATACCGCCGCAAAGCTCTTTCAGGTGACTTTCCGGCAGGAAATGAATGTTCCGGCGTGGGCGCCTGATGTGGAAACCTGGGACGTGCTCGATCAGGGCAAGATGATTGGCCGTTTTTATCTGGACATGCATCCGCGGGAAGGAAAATTCAGCCACGCGGCCATGGCGCAGGTGCTGGACGGCATTCGCGGGAAGCAATTGCCTGAAGCCGCCCTCATGTGTAACTTCCCGGCGCCGACCGCGACCGATCCGGGACTGATGGAATACAGCGATGTGGTCACCTTCTTCCATGAGTTCGGCCATCTGATGCATCACATTCTTGGCGGCCAGCAGCAATGGGCGGGCATTAGCGGCATCACCATGGAATCAGACTTCGTGGAAGCTCCGTCACAAATGCTGGAAGAGTGGATGCGCAGTCCGCAGGTGCTGGCCACGTTCGCCAAGAACTACAAAACTGGGGAGCCGATTCCGGCTGATCTGGTGGCCCGCATGAACCGCGCTTCGGCATTCGGACGCGCCGGATGGGTCGCACGGCAGAACAGCTTTACCGCGATCTCCTACGAGATCTATAAAGACAAACCTCAGAATGTTGATCTGGATGCCGTCACCAACAACGCAGCCAAGCGTTATACGCAATTCACTTCGCTGCCGGGCACGCACCAGTACGCATCGTTCGGGCATTTGGCGGGCTACTCCTCGGCGTACTACACGTATCTGTGGGACAAGGTGATTGCGGAAGATTTCTTCATGCAGTTTGACCAGAACGATCTTCTTGAAGGGCCAACACCCATGCGCTACCGCCGGACCGTGCTTGAGCCCGGCGGGTCGGAGTCAGCCAATACTTTGGTGAAGAACTTCCTGGGCCGCGAACAAAACATGAGCGCGTTGCAGCACTGGATGGGGCAGGAGTTTGACGGGTCGGCTGCGGAAAAATCCGGACAATGAATCCAGTTTGGCGATGTGATTCGCTTTTCCCCCAGGATTGCCGGACACAATAAGGAGACCGAATGGCAAGATTTGTTCTGGTACATGGCGCATTCTCAGGAGCGTGGATCTGGCAGCCGCTGGCGGACCGACTGAAAACTGCGGGCCATTCGGTGGAAGCGTTTGATCTGCCCGGATCGGGCGATGACCATACTCCAACTACCGAGGTCACTCTGAACGCGTGTGCGGCGAGACTGTGTGGAATGCTTGCTGCCAGCGCGGAACCTGCCATCGTTGCAAGCCACAGCATGGGCGGCATTGTTGCAACGCAGGGAGCGACGCAATGTCGTGACCATGTTGCGGCGCTCGTTTATGTGTCGGCCTTTCTTCCCAAGGATGGCCAGAGTCTTCTCGACCTGACAAAGCTTCCGGAAGGAGCTGGTGATCAGGTGCAGGCCAATATCGTAATTGAAGGAATGCCTCCTGTTGCCGTCATGCCGGACGCGGCTTCGGCTCCCGCATTGTATGGGTGCTGCACGGATGAGGTTGCAGCATGGGCGACGGCGCGACACCGCCCGCAACCGTTGGCGCCGTTTGCTACCCCGGTATCCATCCCGAAAGGGGCCCTCGACGGCGTTCCGAGATACTACGCCCTCTGCACGCGCGACCGGGCTATTCCGCCTGCGCTGCAGCGGCGCATGATCGCGGAGAACCCCTGCGCCGACGTAGTTGAAATAGATGCTGATCACACCCCTCATCTTTCGAAGCCGAAGGATCTGGCTGAAGCTCTCGACCGCTTCGCCGCGCACCTGTTTGCATCGCAGGCTTCCGGATCGAGCGGAAAGATCGCGACGCGCTAAGCGGGCCCTTTCAAAAACTCAGCCGCGCTTGCAGCTCAATCACTCTTCCCGCGAGATTGGTTGATATTGCCGATAGGCTCGATTTAATTCCCGACGATGTTATTCTGAGGCGCTCCATAACTATAAGAACCTCGGGCCGCTAATCCTGGAAGAAGGGCCTGGGCCTTCGCGTTAGTGGACGCTCTTAGTCCGCGCCACGCGCAAACTCGCTTTTAATGTAGCGATAGAAGCGAGGCTGGCCGCGGCGCTTCCAATATGGCGAGTTGTAGTTGTCAGTGTCCGGGCCGGAACTCAAGGAGCTGAAGAAAGTGTGCCGGGAAGGTTTAATCACAATCCCCACGTGCCCGCGCCAAACTACCAGATCGCCCGGCAGGGGAGCTTTCACCCGCTGAAAGCTCGCGATTCCCACGTACAGATCATCTGACGGAGCATATGCATAAGGAAAACCGGCGGTCTCGTAAATCGCATGTACCAGATGCGAGCAGTCGGACTCGTCCTCTTCCTGCTGCACATGCTCACTGAGCGCCACGGAGACGAGTGCCTCGCGGTCGGTCTTAGTGAGACGATGTAAAGCAGGGTGATGGTTTTTATGAGTCTGGGCGAGCGCGGCGCCAACACCGATGGCCGCGAGCAAGACCGCGATCATCAATTTGCAGGGAAGCCGCATGTGTTTATTCTGATGCTGGATTTCAATTTCAGGCAGATTACGCCTGTTTAGGATCAAACAGTGAAACAAAACGTTATTAACGTAGAAAAGGCTTTTCATAATTGCTAGCATCCATTCTGCAATGAATGTAAAAGAGATTCTTTCCCGCACACCACCGAAGATCCTCTATCACTACACAACTCAGCAGGGGCTGCTTGGAATCATTGAAAACAATGAGATTTGGGCGAGTCACACGCAGTATTTAAACGATGCGCGTGAGTATAGGCATGCGCTAGAGATGGTCAGGGAAGAACTGGCACGAATGAAACACGGAAGCGTAACTACGGAACAAGAACGTCTTATAGCCGAGATGGGCGAAGCGATAAAAGGCGTTGAGAGCATCAATGTGTGTGTTTGTTCTTTTTCTGAAAACGGTGATGCGCTCTCTCAATGGCGAGCATACGGGGGCGGAGGCTCTGGACTAGCGCTCGGCTTCGCTGGCGCTTTTCTACGCTTTGTCACCAACGAACTAAATTTCTGGCTGGTTCCGGTGCTTTACCAACAGGAAGATCAACGAATTTTAGTTCGTACTCTCCTAAAGGATGTGATGGAGGAAATCTTCACAATACGAACAAATGCCGATTCCGATAGCATTGATCAACTGCCCTTAGGAGGAAATCTTGTGGCCTATTTACATAGATATGCTCCGATTCTTAAGCACCATTCATTTTCACAAGAACGTGAATGGCGCATAATTTCGAGACCTTTGATGTGCAGCAACGAGCGTTTTGGCTACCGACCCGGAGCATCGATGCTCGTTCCGTATTTTAAGATTCCGCTTTGCTCAAAAACGATCGATTTCAGTGTTGAGGAAATCGTCGTTGGCCCTAGCCCTCATCCGCCGCAATCGGCGTCCGCAGTGAGGGGGTTGCTCGTTCGGAATGATCTAACGCGAACTGTCGTTCGCAATTCTGAAACTCCATATAGAAACTGGTAGATCAAGTTCTCGCAAGATTCATACATCCGTGGGTTTGACCCTTCTTTCCCTCGTCCCATAAACTGAATGCTTCCCATGTCAGACAACATTCACATCAAACTTCCGGATGGAAGCGTTAAAGAAGTCGCCAAAGGAACCACTGCGCTTGATATCGCTAACTCCATCAGCCCGCGTCTGGCGGATGCCGCCCTAGCCGCAAAAGTCTCGAACAACGGCAATCAAGCGGGCGAGGGCGCCCGCTCCACACTCATTGACCTCACCCGCCCGCTGGAAAAAGACACCGACCTGCAAATCCTCACCGACAAGAATCCCGAGGCCTTGGAGGTCTACCGTCACTCCTCTGCCCACTTGCTGGCGGCGGCTGTTCTGGAACTCTTTCCCGAGACCAAACTCGGCCACGGCCCGGCTACCGAAAGCGGATTCTTTTACGACTTTTACCGTCCCGCGCCATTCACGCCCGAAGACCTGGAAAAGATCGAGAAGAAGATGCAGGAGCTCGTGCAGCAGAACCTTCCTTATGCGCGAGAGTTTCTGCCACGCGAAGAAGGATTGCAGAAGTTTAAAGGCGAAGGCGATTTCATGAAGTGCCACTTCATCGAGCAGTTCACCAAGCCCGATGAAAAGATTTCCATCTACAAAACCGGAAAGTTCCTCGACTTCTGCCGCGGGCCGCATATCCCTTCGACTGGGAAAATCAAAGCGTTTAAGTTGCTGAACATCGCCGGGGCTTATTGGCTTGGCGACGAAAAAAATCCGCAGTTGCAAAGAATCTATGGGACTTCGTTCTTCTCCAAAAAAGATCTCGACCAGTATCTCAATCAGATTGAAGAAGCGAAAAAACGCGACCATCGCGTACTCGGAAAGCAGCTTGATCTGTTCTCCATTCAGGAACTTGCCGGGCCGGGCCTGATTTTCTGGCATCCCAAGGGCGGCATCATCCGCAAAGAAATGGAAGACTGGATGCGCAATCAGTACCTTAAGCGCGGCTATTCGCTCGTGTACACGCCGCACGTGATGCGCAAACAACTGTGGCAAACCTCCGGCCACGAAGGCCATTACGCGCAGAACATGTTCGACACCATGGAACTCGACGACGCCGAGTATCGGCTGAAGCCCATGAACTGCCCCGGCCACATTCTGATCTACAAAGACTCGCTGAAGTCGTATCGCGATCTCCCCGTGCGCCTCGGCGAACTCGGAACGGTTTATCGCTATGAGCGCTCTGGAGTAATGCACGGTCTATTGCGCGTGCGCGGTTTTACACAAGATGACGCGCACATCTTCTGCACTCCCGAACAGATTGAAAAAGAGATGGCCGATTGCGTTGAGTTCGCGCGCGATACGTTGCACGATTTCGGCTTCGACAAATTCCAGACCGAGCTTTCAACTTGGGACCCCTCGCAAGGGACGAGTTTTGTAGGATCGGAAGCGCAATGGAAACTGGCGACTACTTCTTTAGAGAATGTTTTGAACGGCCTGGGGATTGAGTTTACAACGGTTCCTGGGGAAGGAGCGTTCTACGGGCCGAAAATCGACATCAAGCTGGTGGACGCCATCGGCCGCCTCTGGCAGCTTTCCACCGTTCAGTTCGACTTCAACCTTCCTGCTCGCTTCGGACTCGAGTATGTGGCGGAAGACGGCACGCGCAAGCAGCCAGTAATGGTGCATCGCGCTCTGTATGGATCGGTAGAGCGTTTCTTTGGTGTGCTCATCGAGCACTACGCCGGAGCTTTTCCGGTTTGGCTCTCGCCCGTGCAAGCGGTAATGATTCCCATCGCCGAGCGGCATGTTGAGTACGCCAACAAAGTTGCCGCGCAACTCAAGGCGGCTGGCGTTCGCGTGGAAGTAGATGGCCGCAATGAAAAGATGAATGCGAAAATCCGCGAGCATGCGTTACAAAAAGTTCCCTTCCTGCTCGTCGTCGGAGATAAAGAGGCGGAAGCTGCCAAGGTGAACGTCCGCACGCGCGGAAAAGAGAAGACTGAAGACATGCTGACTGCGGAATTCGTTCAGAGAATCAGTAAGCTGATCGCGGAAAAATCGCCGGGGATGTAATCACTGCGCGGTTTCGCATGAGTGTATGAAAGCACCTTTTGGCTGTATTGATAAGGGTTTTTCGTGGAGCAGATACAAATAACCTTGCAACTCAGAAACCCGTTCGGAAATTGAAACGTTTTTGCTTTGACTCTCACAATCCTGTCATGACAGGGCATGATTTTGCCCATCAGTAGAAAGGCACGATTATGAGTATTGGACATTATGGATGGGTCCCGGACCTCCCGGACCATCGCGATTTAACCTACGCCGCGCCAGCCGCATTTTTGACCGCTTTGCCAACCATGGTGGATTTGCGTCCCAACTGTCCGCCTGTGTATGACCAGGGCCAGCTCGGCAGTTGCACGGGGAATTCCATCGCAGGCGC
>JANWKU010000149.1 GCA_025451215.1 Terriglobales bacterium | reverse complement strand
ACGACGTGGTCCACAGGCAACAATAATTTCACATTGCGGGATTTGGCCTCCTGCAGAAGCTGGCGGGCGAGATCGAGTTTATCGGCCTCGACCAGCGATTTGCCGATTTCATGGCCCTGGACTTTTAAGAACGTGTAAGCCATGCCGCCGCCGATAATCAGCGTGTTAACTTTCGTCAGAAGATTTTGAATCACTGGAATTTTGTCGCTGACTTTGGCGCCGCCAAGAATAGCGACAAAGGGCTGCTCTGGATGCTCCAGGGCTTTACCCAGATAATCGAGTTCTTTCTGCATGAGCATGCCCGCGGCGGATTGTTTGACAAACTTTGTAATGCCTACCGTAGAAGCATGGGCACGATGGGCTGTTCCAAAGGCGTCATTCACGTAATACTCGGCGAGGTTGGCGAGTTGGCGGGAAAACTTTTCGTCGTTGGCTTCTTCTTCGGCGTGAAAGCGCAAATTTTCCAATAGAAGGGCCTGGCCCTTTTCCAGCTTTCCAGCCATCTCTTCGGCTTCGGGGCCAACACATTCGGGGCAGAAGCCGACGTTTTCTCCACGCGAAAGGTCTTTATCAAGCATCATGCGCAAGCGCTCGGCGACGGGCTTGAGGCTCATCTTAGGGTTTGGCTTGCCTTTTGGCCGGCCCAAATGCGATGCCAGGATCAGCCGCGCTCCGTGCCGTAACGCGTACTCAATGGTAGGCAGAGTTTCGCGGATGCGCGTGTCATCCATAACGCGTCCATCTTCAAGTGGAACATTGAAATCAACGCGCATGAAGATGCGATGGTCGCTAAGCGGGAGGTCGCGAATGGAAAGCTTGGACATGGAAATATTTCTCCGGGAGAAGGATTTATATCTAGGTAGCGCCGCCGTCCGCCTTTCCGGACTGCTTGGCCGGAACACGCAGGTTTTTTGCGATTACCGCCGGGACGGCGGCGCTACTAATTACAGGCCCTTGCTTGCGAGATAGTTGATGAGATCGCGGACACGGCTTGAGTATCCCCACTCATTGTCGTACCAAGAGATGACCTTAACGCAGTTGCCAGCAACGACGAGGGTCATGGGCGAGTCCACGATGGAAGAACGCGGATCGCCACGGAAGTCACTGGAGACGAGCTCATTCTCTTCGTAGCCGAGATATCCTTTGAGCGGCCCGGATTCGGAAGCTTTCTTGAGCGCGGCGTTAACTTCTTCTTTGGTCGTCTTTTTTTCGACTACAGCGACCAAGTCCACCACAGAAACGTTCGGAGTGGGAACGCGCATGGCGAAGCCGTCGAGTTTGCCCGCGAGGTCGGGAATGACCAGCTTAAGTGCCTTGGCAGCTCCAGTAGAGGTGGGAATCATGGAAAGAGCCGCAGCACGGGCGCGCCGCAGATCTTTGTGTGGAAAATCCAGAATGACCTGATCATTCGTGTACGAATGGATCGTCGTCATGGTGCCGCTGACGATCTTGAACTCGTCGTTTACGACCTTGGCGATGGGCGCAAGGCAATTCGTGGTGCAGGATGCGTTAGAAATAATGTTGTGCTTGGCCGGATCGTATTTGTCGTGGTTGACACCCAGCACCAGCGTGATGTCTTCATTCTTCGCGGGTGCGGAAATGATGACCTTCTTTACCGGCCCGCGCATGTGTTTTTTCGCGTCCGTGGCATCGGTAAAACGTCCGGTAGACTCAATCACAACCTGCGCTCCAACAGATTCCCAAGGCAGGGCCGCGGGGTCTTTTTCTTTGAAGACCTTGATAGTCTTGCCGTCCACGGTGATGCTGTCCGCGCCAGCTGAAATCTTGTTGGGCAGGTTGCCAAGGATGGAATCGTATTTTAGAAGATGGGCCAGAGTTTTCGGGTCGGTAAGGTCATTAACCGCCACGAAATCGAGATTCGGATCGTTCAAAGACGCGCGAAGTACGTTGCGACCAATACGTCCAAACCCATTGATACCTACTTTAACCGCCATGTTGCCTCCAAAAGAGAGATGAGGACTGATTACAAAGTTGACTATGGGGAAACAGAAAATTTTAACAGGCTGCGCGGGAATGCGGCAAATGGCAGAGCTATGGATCGGGCCGCGAAATTTTATTCCGCCGACCTATCTCTTCGCGATCCTATTCGAGACATCGCCGTTCGACGGTACTATCTGATAGCGTAGTGCGCGCGGAAGTATGAACGTTTCCGGTAATTTATGGACTTAAATTAAAGAATGGTGAACAGGGAACCACTTCACGACGAAATGCGTGAGTGCGCGGTGAAATTATTTCATCATGCGCTAAAGCATGCGAGCATTGAGCAGGCCTTCGAGCGGCATGTGCAGTGTGAACGGGGTGTGCTCAGGATTTGTGATGATCTCTACGATCTGAACACTTACAACAGGTTGTTTGTTGTTTCGCTCGGCAAAGCCGCGCATTCCATGCTGGCTGCTTTGCAAAGGCAGGCGGGTAGCCGTTTTGAGGGAATCGTTGCCAGCTCGATACAGCCACAATTTCAGGAGCGGGGTTTCCGGTATTTTAACGGCGGGCATCCTACGCCGAATGCAGAGTCTATTCGCGCGGCGGAGGCCGCTCTGCGATCACTCCAGGCACAGAATGCTTCATCTCTCGTGATTTACCTGGTGAGTGGAGGCGGTTCTTCCATGATGGAGAAACCGCTCGACGGCGAGATTTCATTGGATGACCTGATCTCTACTTACCGCGTTTTAGTGCATTCCGGATCTCCGATTACGGGTATCAATGCCATCCGCAAGCATCTTTCTGCCGTGAAAGGTGGAAGACTCGCACAAGCTGCCGCGCCAGCCCAGCAGGTTTCGTTACTGATCTCGGATGTGCCGGATGGCGCGCCCGATACGTTGGCTTCCGGGCCCACCATGCCGGATTCCACCTCGGTCGAAGATTGTTATGCGATAGCGGCAAAATATCAATTGCTCGATCAATTTCCGTCGTCGGTGCGCGAGTTGTTTGAGCGGCGGGCACTAGAAGAGACACCGAAATCGGATGATCCGGCATTTCTGCGCTCGCGCTGGTGGACCATTCTCTCGAATGAGGCTTTACTGGCGCGCTGCGCGGAAGAGGCTATACGACAGGGATTTATCGTCGAGATTGACAACACCTGTGATGACTGGGATTACTTGGCGGCGGCGGAATATCTCATCGGTAAATTGCACGAGCTTCGGCAGAGAGCTGGACGGGTCTGCCTGATTTCTGGCGGAGAAGTCACTGTGAAAGTGGCAAACGGAGGGTTGGGCGGCCGTAACCAGCAATTTGCGCTTGCCTGCGCGGGAAAAATTGCAGGGGAGAAAATTGTGATCCTCAGCGCCGGTTCGGACGGGATTGATGGCAACAGCCCCGCCGCCGGAGCAGTTGTGGATGGCGCAACATTAGAGGGGGCACGAGCGCGAGGGTTGAATGCGCAAAATTACCTGAATGCTTTTGATGCTTATAATTTTTTTCATGCTCTTGGGGATGATATTGTGACTGGCCCGACCGGAAATAATCTGCGGGACTTGAGAATATTGCTGAGTTATTGAATCCTCGAGTCAGTTCAGAAAAACTTCGTTACGCCTTCCTGCAACACAACCACCTGTTTACTCACCCCCGCAGATTCTGCTTCTTGTTCCAGCAATTGCAGCGGTTCTTCCATCGGCTCATGCGACAGGCGGAAGGTCCCGTAATGCATAGGGACCATCCACCGCGCATGCAGATCCAGGAATGCGCGAGTGGCATCGGCAGGATTGGCGTGCACATTGCGAAAAGAAGGCGGATTGTAGGCCCCAATGGGAAGCAGGGCCACCTCAGGTGAGAGGCGCTGTCCGATTTCCTGGAAGCCGGGAAAATACGCCGTATCGCCGGCGTGATAGATGGAATGTTTGTTATCGCTTAGTACGTAGCCACCGTACCCACGATGTCCATCGCGCAAAATGCGAGCGCCCCAATGGCGAGATGGTACGTGCGTTATGGTTACCTTGCCCTGGCGATAGGTGTTCCACCAATCCAGTTCTACAACTTCACGGAAGCCCAGGTCTGAAACCAAATCGGCGACATGATGAGGAACAATGATAGTAGGAGAAACGCCTCGCTGACGTTGTGTATGCCGCACGATTGCCCGGAGCGAGGGCCGGTGGAGATGATCAAAGTGGGCGTGCGTCACGAGCACTAAATCGATGGCGGGAAGGTCCTGAATACGTAAGCCCGGCTTACGGAGGCGTTTTAGAACGAACAACCATCGCGCAAAATTGGGATCTATAACGACATTGGTTGCTCCAATTTGCAGGAAAAAGCTGGCATGACCGATGAAGGTCACCCCAAGCTCGCCATTGGAGACCAATGCCGGCGTGCGGGTCTCGCCGATCCGTGCGGTGACTGCGGAATGCCTTACCAGGCGACCGAATTGACGGGCCCGTTTTCGCAATGCGGAGTTGCTGAGAGTTGCTTTTAGCATTTGCTCTGGAAACGGCGTCCTGATGCGCTGCCCTCTACACGTGACAATCTCAATCGCATTCGACCTGTTGCGATGGTTCGGCTGCAGAATACGTTGCATAAATTCTAAAACAATCCACAGACCATTGCTTGACCCATGTGCCGCACTCGGTTCTAATCGCTTTAAGAAGAAGCGCTTGATCTTAGGGCGGCTCGAACAGGAGAAAGAACGAAATGCGGGTTGCATTTTTAGGTTTGGGGATTATGGGCGGGCCGATGGCTTTGAATCTGGTGAAGGCTGGCCATGAAGTTACAGTTTGGAACCGCACTCCCGGGAAGCAGGTTGAGGGCGCTCGTACCGCAGCCACGCCCGCTGAGGCAGCGCAAGGTGCCGAGGTGGTTTGGATGTGCGTGGCCGATACCAAGGCCGTGGAAGGAATTCTCTTCGGTCAGGATGGCGTGGAGCAATCCTTGGCTGAGGGCGCAATCGTCGCGGATTCCAGCACGATTTCTCCTGCCGCCACACGCAAATTTGCGGAGCGGCTGCAAGCGCGAGGCGCGCATTATGTGGATGCTCCGGTCACCGGCTCGAAGGTTGCCGCAGTCGCTGGAACCCTGATTTTTATTGTCGGTGGGGAAGAGAATGACATCGAGCGCGTGAAGCCTCTATTTGCCGCGATGGGTAAGAAAATATTCCGCATGGGCGGTGTCGGTAAAGGGCAGGCGGCGAAGATTGCCATGAATCTGCAAATTGCGCTCATTTACGAAGGCTTTGCCGAAGGCATAACTCTGGCGGCCAAGTT
>JANWKU010000148.1 GCA_025451215.1 Terriglobales bacterium | reverse complement strand
CCTTGGTGACCGACGAAATCCGCATGGGGCTCGACCATTATCCAATGTCGATTTTCGCTGCTCTGCCGCGGATCTATGTCGAGATCGCCGATTCGTTTCGCGAAGTCTATGGGCATGTGTTGAAGAGAGAAGACCTTCCCGAAGTGGTGTCTTTCGGTTCCTGGATTGGCGGCGACCGCGACGGCAATCCATTCGTTACGCCGGAATCCACAGGCGAAGCTCTGCAACGTGCACGCAATGCGATAGTAGGCTTCTACATAGAAAAAGTGGAGTTTATCGGCGAACAATTGAGCTCTTCCTGTCATCAGGTCTCAATTTCCGAACCGTTACAAAAGCATTTGGTTCAATACTCGGCCACTATTGGAGATGAGCATTCACTTCTGGCGCGAATTTCCGCCACGGAACTTTATCGCCGTTTTCTGAACTATGTTTCCATCCGTCTGCGCGCCAGCCGCAGCAAATCCTCGAGCTCCACAGCTTACAAATCCGCGGATGAATTCCAGGCGGACTTACTGCTGGTTCGCGAGAGCCTGGCTCAGCACCAGGGAAGGGAGCTGGCCGAACTGCTGATTGATCCGCTTTTGCGCAACGTGCGTACGTTCGGTTTCTATCTTTCGACGCTCGATATCCGCCAGCACGAGCGAGTGCATACCCAGGCCCTCAAAGAACTGGAAAGCGAAGGGATAAAAAATCCTGCCGTTACCATTCCCTCGGGGATATCACCGCCCACGGCGGATTTGCTGGAAACTTTCCGGAGCATCCCAAAATTCAAAAAGAACTATCCGGCGGAGGCAATTCGCAACTACGTCATCAGCGGAGTGGAGTCAGAAAACGACATACTTGCCGTTCTACGCCTCGCCAAAATCGCCGGCGTGCCGCTGGGTGGAACGAAAGATGACCCCGGACTGATGCCGGTCCCGCTCTTTGAATCCATTCAAGCGCTTCGCAATGCTTCCGGCATTATGAAACGGGTGTGGAACACTCCGGAATATCGTGGGCTGCTTGACTCCTGGGGCGGCTGGCAGGAAATCATGTTGGGCTATTCCGACTCCAATAAGGACGGCGGCATGCTCACCAGCCTGTGGGAGCTTTATAAGTCCCACCATGCTCTCCATCAGTTGGCAGAGGAACATGGCGTGAAATTGCGGTTATTTCACGGGCGCGGAGGAACGGTAGGCCGGGGTGGCGGGCCTACGCATGAGTCCATCCTGGCGCAACCGGTGGGGGATTTTTCGGGTCAGATTCGCATTACCGAACAAGGGGAAGTATTGAACTGGAAATATTCCGATCTTGTTCTGGCGGAATGGAACCTGGAACTCATGATTGCGGCCAGCCTGGAAGCCTTGACCCGGCCTAATGGCCCGCAACGCGGCACCGACGACCGCTGGAAGGGCGCGATCGAAGAAATGTCACAGGAGTCGTTTGAATTTTACCGCCGCAATATCGCGGAGAACGCCGATATCCCCGCTTATTTCGAAGAGGCGACCCCTGTGAACCAGCTTGAATTCGCCCGTATCGGCTCCCGACCTTCGCGCCGGAGCAAAAGCCAACGGCTTGAAGATCTGCGCGCAATTCCCTGGGTCTTTGGCTGGATGCAGAGCCGTCATGCGGTTCCGGCATGGTTTGGTGTGGGCTACGCGCTGGAGCGCTATGCCTCCCGCGGGCCCGAGCAGGAGCAGTTGCTAAAGGAGATGACGCGTTCATTCCCGCTTTTTTCGAACCTAATCGGCAACGTGGAACTGGCGATGGCAAAAGCCGACATGAACATCGCCCGATTGTATGCATCGCTGGTGACCGATGCCGCGCTGCGGGAGCGCGTGTGTCAGATGCTGGCGGAAGAATTTGAACGGACCCGCCGAATTCTGCTGCGAATCACCGAGCAGAAGGATTTGCTCGAGCGCAAACCGGTGCTCTCCCGCTCGGTGCGACTGCGCAATCCTTACGTGGATCCCATGAGCCTCATTCAGGTGGACCTGCTACGTCGTAAGCGCTCCGGCATGGACACCGAAGCCGTCAACTATGCGCTGGGTGCCACGATCAACGGAATTGCGGCAGGACTGCACAATACCGGTTGATAACGAGATGGTGTCAGCTCCCGGCAGCGATTACGTAACCCATTCATCCCAAAATGGTTACAGGGAGTGCTTCTCTGCCCAGGGAAACTTACGCTTTATGCGAAATTTGCTTGACCTTAGCGGTTTTTCCGACTAAAGTACACAGTTTCACGGAAGTAATAGCAGCCAAAGGCCATCCTGAAAGACCCTCCGTCAGTACTTGGGCCAAAGAAAGAAAGTTGGAAACTTTCAAACCCTGCGGAGCATCTATACCATTGGCTGAGTTTTCCCGCGCAACCCATGTGAAATGATAAGGTTACGTGTTCTGTTCGGGGACCGCTCCGGCGGTTGGAATGCCCGGAACAGCGTTTAATATTTACATTTAGGAGAAAAGAAACCAATGCGATCTGATCGCGTGTTCGATGCTCTACATACCTTGCGGAACCGCTATACGCTCTGCCAGCTTGCGTCCAAGGCGACCCGTAAGTTTCATAAGCCTAATACCCGAATCCAGGAAACCATGAACGAAGTATTTGACCGAATCGCAGATTCGGACCGGCAGGAAATTTTGTCTGAACCCGAGAACTTTGCTGAGGCGCAACGGCGGGCTGCCTGATCCAGCCCCGCCTCCTGCCTCGCAGCTGAATTCTTCTCTTTCGCGTACCTCCCTTTGAAAATCTCACCTAGGTGAATCCATGACCATTGCTGAACTGAAAGAAAAAAATATTACTGAGCTGACCAAGATCGCCCGATCTTTGGATCTGCCAGGCGCCAGCGGACTGCGCAAGCAGGACCTCATCTTTAAGATTCTCCAGGCGCAGAGCGAAAAAGAAGGACATATTTTCGCCGAAGGAGTGCTGGAAATTCTGCCCGATGGCTACGGTTTTTTGCGCTCGCCCGACTACAACTACCTGCCGGGCCCCGACGATATTTATGTTTCGCCATCGCAAATCCGCAAATTTGACCTTAAGACCGGTGACACCATCAGCGGCCAAGTGCGCCCGCCACACGAAGGCGAAAAATACTTTGCCCTGGTAAAGATTGAAGCGGTCAACTTTGAATCGCCCGATGAAGCGCGCAACAAGATTCTGTTCGACAACTTGACGCCGCTTTATCCGCAAGAGCGATTGAAACTGGAAACCGTCCGCGAAAACATCAGCGGCCGCGTGATGGATTTGCTTACGCCGCTCGGAAAAGGCCAGCGCGGATTGATCGTTTCTCCTCCCCGCGCCGGTAAAACCATGCTCCTGCAGCAGGTGGCAAATTCCATTACTACCAATCATCCGGAAGTTGTGCTGATGGTCCTCCTGATTGACGAGCGCCCGGAAGAAGTCACGGACATGCAACGCTCGGTAAAGGGTGAAGTGATCTCTTCCACCTTCGATGAGCCCGCGGCGCGGCACGTGCAAGTCGCGGAAATGGTGATCGAAAAAGCAAAACGGCTCGTTGAACACAAGCGCGACGTCGTGATTCTGCTCGATTCCATCACACGCTTGGCCCGCGCCTACAACACAATTGTTCCGCCCAGCGGCAAAGTGCTCTCGGGCGGTGTGGATTCCAACGCTCTACAGCGTCCCAAGCGCTTCTTTGGATCGGCACGCAACATCGAAGAAGGCGGTTCTTTGACGATTATTGCCACCGCTTTGATTGACACCGGATCGCGCATGGATGACGTGATCTTTGAAGAATTCAAAGGTACCGGCAACTCGGAAATCATTCTGGAACGCAAACTGGTTGATAAGCGAACATTCCCTGCGATTGATATTCAACGGTCCGGGACGCGTAAAGAAGAGCTGCTGATTCCGAAGGAAGACCTGACGCGGATCTGGGTGTTGCGCAAGGTGCTGAACCCGCTCTCGCCCGTCGAAGCGATGGAATTGCTGATCGACAAGCTAAGCAAAACCAAAGCCAATGGCGAATTCTTATCGAATATGAGCGCACTGTAAGTCTTTGTGGACGCAATACTTTGGTCATTTGGCAGCGTTATTCGACATTGCTAGTATCCCAGTCAGGATTAGGCGATGCGGAAATGGCTGCCAATTTCGCTATGTATGGTCGCAGGTCTCGCGCTTGGCTTTGCTACTGGGTTTGTAATCTACCTAAACCACACAATTTTCAATAACCCTGCAATGGTTAATATTCCCGTGAGGGGGGATGCTTTTAATCGTGTTTTAGAGAGCATGGCCCGATTAAGCTCGGATGAAGAAATAGTTACAAGTGGATCGAAACGGTCGAGTCTTGCATTGAACAATGAAGAAGAAATGTTGCGCAGGTTAAATAACGTAGGCTCAGCCGCATTTTCTCCACCGATCAAAGTTGCCGAGGCTAGGCTATTGGTAAGGCGTTCTTTCAGCATATCGCAGCATGATCCGCAAACAGACGCAAGAATGCAGTTATTGCTAGAAGAATCAGGCTGGGCAATCCCTACTCCGGACCACATGCGCGAACTAATCAGGACCATTGATAGGAATCGAGAGGACATTTGCAGTTGCGACTCGCATACCGCGAAGGAGTCGCAGCGCAAATGAAATGTTTTCTCAAATATGCAGTTGTTCTGTTGGTTGCAATCTTTATCGCCTTACCGTGTGGGTATTTTTATGCCGAAAGGGATATTGCTCGGGGATCGCAATACTTGGAGCAAACGAATGCACTTTCAGAATATGAAACACTTGTAGAGATTCAGTATAGAAATGCAGACGATGCTCACTCAAAAGATTCGCTCTTGCATCTTGTAAGTTTTATGAATCAATTGCAAGAAAGACAAAAAATTGTGGCTCATCGGGCTTTTGCTAACGACGAGGGTATTGCTCTGATGCGGTTAGCCTTACTTGAGGAGAAGGCTGGAAACGCAAAAGATTCGCAGCAATATATCAAACAAACAAGAGATGTGTTTGAACGCGAATACCATAAGAATTACTCTGAAGACTTCCTTCGAAAGTTCGTCGCCAAGGCTAATTTACAGCCTGAGATATAAACTAATCAGCTTGCCGTCCCCTGGTCCACTACATACACCTTCCCTGGCGCTGCAGTCTGAATCTTATTCTTATCAAATAGCTCCTTAATCCGTCGTCGCAATTCTCTGCTCACCGGATACTGCTTGGTTGGCCTCGTCTTGATCAGCATCAAGTATTCCGCTTCACCATTCCCAACGCGGTCAATACCTGGAATCTGAATGTCCCCCGCAAAATCGGCCGAGTAAGCAGGATCATGCCGTACATCTTCCGCTACTTGCTGCAAGAGCCCAATGATCTTGTCGCTAGGCTCGTTGTAACCAACCACCACGCGCAAAGGGAGTTGCGACCAGTCCCGCGTCATATTGGAAACGATCTGGATGGCGCTGTTCGGGACGGTATGCACTGTGCCATCTTCGTCGCGCAGCACGGTCTGGCGCAAAGTCATTGCCTCGACCGTGCCCTTGACCCCGGCGATTTTGACGGTGTCGCCCAGGTCGTACTGATTTTCCATCAGGATAAAAAATCCGTTGATGAAATCATGGACCAGGGTTTGCGCGCCGAAGCCAATCGCCAAACCTGCGACACCGGCGCTAGCCAGCAACGGCCCGAGATTCAAGCCTAGTAAAGGTAACGCCTCAAGCGCAGCAACAAAAACAATGATGAAGACGCCGACGCTGGTAATAACGCTTGCCAGAGTCTTGAACTGTTGCGTGCGCAAACCACTGGGTAATTTCTTTTCTTGCAGGCTTATGATCCGGCTGGTCAATACGCGTAGCAGCCAGATCAAAACGGCGGCAGCGAGCACAATAAACCCCAGCTTGGGCAATGCGTTGCGGACAAAACTCAAGGTATCTTCATGCCATCCGCGCACAAGGGCTGGCAGATTGAACTCTTCTGAAGTGAACAGAGTTAGAAACAGACAATACATGCAGGCCGATTATAACAATGAGAGACCCGGCCTATGAGGGAAGGAATTGAGAGGTTATAATTCCGCTCAATTCACTCTTCTTAAGGAGCGTTTGCGTAATGTCTCAAGCCGGGCTGCGAACGGTTTTTGCGCTCTGCATTTTTGCGACTACAACGCTGACGGGCCAAACAATGCCCGCTCAGGCGCCGCCCGCCAATATGCCCCAAGTGGTCAGACCGTCACTACCCAGCGATATTGAAGAACAAGCAGAGCGGGAGCGGCTCAAGAAGGAGAATCTTCAACGACAGGCGCGACTTAAGGCGGATACGGATAAATTGCTTCAGTTATCTAAGGAATTGAAGGAGTATGTGGATAAGAGCAACGAAAATGTGCTCTCGGTGGACGTGGTCAAAAAAGCGGACGAGATCGAAAAGCTGGCCCATAGCGTGAAGCAGAAAATGAGCGAAAAATAATTTTCGTCGCTTAGTGCTGAAAAGCCATATTCGGCATATAATCCTCGCCGCCCTGTGTTTCTTCAGGAGGCCCTATGGTTAGTAGGTCCGTTCTGTTATTTGCATCAGCACTCATGTTCTCTCTTGGAACCGCCAATGTGGCTCTCGCGCAAGAGAGAATTGAGCAAAACGAAAACCTTCCCACGCTGCCGCCGCTGGTGCGTAACAGCCCCAACCAGTCTGACATCTTCGTGGACAACGACCAAACGCAACGAGAGCAGGCTGCCCAAGCTGCGGCCTTGCGTGTGGAATCCATTAAGCGCGACAGCTTAAAGCTGGCCCAATTGTCCGATGATTTAAAAGATCAACTTGGCAAGAGCGGCCATATTTTCTCGGTGGATGCCATTAAGAGAGCCGAACAAATCGAGAAGCTTGCCCACAGCCTGAAACAAAGAATGAAAGAATAATGCAGGCTCTTTTGCCCGCCCAGTGTGCCGAAAGAAGGACAATAGGCATATAATTCTGCCAATCTGTTTTCCTTTCAGGAGGCCCTATGCGTTTCCGGCCAGTATTGCCACTCACCTTACTGTTTCTAATTTTTCTCGCGGTGACGTCCCCGCTTTTCGGTCAGTCGGACGAAGGTGTTCCCCGCCTTCCCGATATCATTCGCAATAGTCCGGACCATACCAGCGCGCCCGTCACTAACGACGACCAAGCCCAAAGAGAACAGGCCCTTCGGGCGGCTCAAATGCGTCAAGAGGAGATAAAACGGGAAACGCAGAAGCTATTCGAGCTGTCCGCGCAACTTAAAGAGCAAATGGACAAAGGCAATGGTCAGTTGCTGTCGGTAGATGCGCTAAAAAAAACCGAAGAAATTGAAAAGCTTGCCCACAAACTAAAGGGCAAGATGAAGTCGGCATATTAGCGAAGTGATTCGACCAGCTTGGTTGAAACGAAGTGGCAGCGAAAATTCGCCCAAAAGGGGCGTAGCCCGCCTTGCCAATCGCGCAGACGACATGCTTTCAAGGAAAGTGCCCCAGTAGTTTTCCGGCATTTTTCGGACTTTCCAAACTCCTGCCAACCAGAACTCCACATTTGGAATCCTTTATATCTACATGTCCACTGTCCCTCCGTTTTTCAAGATTCTCGTAATAGTGTTGCTCCTGTGGATATTTCTAGTCGTGATTCTACCGGCTATTGATCTACCTCACGCGGTTCCTGGCATCTCGGGATCCAGTGGCCTGCCGTGCTTATGGATGGGCATTTGGTTTTGTGGAGGTTGCACCCTGGTAATAGCGCTACAAGGAAGTCTTGTGGGCGCGAAACGAGTGAAGTGGTACATTCCGGGCCGTGAATCGCTCGAACTAAACTGTAGCCGTCTCTGCTAAGGGTTCTTCTTCCACGACCGCTCATGAATGCCTCGCATTCGCTTTATTTAAGAATGCCTGACCTTGCCCACTTCCACTTGCTAACCGTGAAGGAGAACAATGAATCGCAGCCATGTAGCGCAAGCCTGGGGCCGGATCCTTACCGGGCATCGGCCTTTTTTGTCCATTGAGATCACGCGGGAGTGCCCGTTGCGCTGTCCCGGCTGTTACGCCTATGACGACGCGCACCTGGGCGGCGGAGTCGCCTTACGGCAGTTGGCGGACTATAAGGGCAATGAATTGGTCCAGCAGGTCTTGGAACTCGTTAGGCGTGAGCGACCCCTGCATGTGTCAATTGTCGGCGGGGACCCACTGGTCCGTTATCGTGAACTGCAAGTATTGTTGCCTAAACTTAGCGCGGAAGGCATCCACGTGCAGCTAGTCACCAGCGCGTTTCGTCCGATCCCCGCAGAATGGGCCACGCTGCCGAATCTGGAAGTCGTGGTTTCCATTGATGGCCTGGCGCCGGAACACGATGCGCGACGCAAGCCTGCCACATACGAGCGGATACTAAAGAACATTGCGGGCCATCTCGTGACAGTCCATTTCACGGTGACGGCGCAAGTGCTGAGGCAGATGAATTATATTGAGCGTTTTTTGCAATTCTGGCAGCCCATCGCTGAGGCAAAACGCGTGTGGATCAGTATCTTTACCCCCCAGCGAGGCGCCGTCGGGGAAGAAATACTTTCTCCAGCACAATACGAATTTGTGGCGGGGGAGATGCTACGTTTGCTGCCGCTGTACCCGAAGCTGGACATGAGGCCGGAGACAATTCGCGAATTTCTCCATCCTCCGGCATCGCCCGCCGATTGTATTTTCGCGCGCTCTACCCGCGTGGTTTCCGCCGACCTTAAGACGGTCGTTCATCCTTGCCAATTGGGTGGTGATCCCGATTGTTCTAAGT
>JANWKU010000147.1 GCA_025451215.1 Terriglobales bacterium | reverse complement strand
TCTTGGCAAAGCGGCGCTTCATGGGAATTTGCCGCAGCACGGCCTGCAAAACATTTTTCTGGCTGGCAATCTTTTCCACTTCGCCATCGGTAATCTTTGGAGACTCAAGCACGGCAAGTGACACCAGTTTGGCGGCATCGCGAATCAAAATCGAGCGCTCTTCCTTGCTTCCCTTAAGCGCCAGTTGAATTCGTCCTTTGATGTCGAGCCGGGAAATTTTTTGCAGAACGCTTCCCCGCTCCTGAGCTGGGGCCATCTGGCCCTTTTTGTCGGCGGATTTTTTTGCGGCGGCTCCGCTTGCCGGTGCCGCATGGCCCTGCGCGCCCGCTCCTGCCGCGGCGGCCATGGTTTTAGGCTGTTCCTCTTCTTGTTCTTCGGGAACAGCCTCTTCTTCGATATTTCCGCCGATTGGTTCAAAGGGTTTGTCGGCCTCGGTCGCCAGCTCTTGTTCGTGCTCCTTCATGAACACGGCGACGACCTCTTCCTCGGGAGTTGCGTGTTCAGTTTCCGCGATTACCTCTTCAGCGATCGCCGGGCCACGCTCTTCAGCATCTGCTCCGGCTTTTTCGCTCAGAATTTCTTCGAGCCTTTCCGCAATCGGAGTGTCCACGGACAATTCTTCTTCCGTGATTTCCAGCTCGGGCCCCGCGCTTGGAGTCTTGTCCACCACGCCAACCACACTCGGCGCCGGGGCGACCGCCCTCGGTTTGTCAAAATATTTAACTACTTCCTGGGGAACTTTGGGGTCGGCGATAATCGTCCGCAATTGTTTTTCGTTCCAGCCCGCCAGGGTTTTTTGGGCCGCTTCCTTGACGTCAGGGTTATGGGTGGCCAGGTACACAAGAATTTCAATGACTTCCCTTGGAGGAAGCGCAATCGCCCCCTTGGCCATGGACTGCACCAAAGTATTTGGTAAAGCAGAGGCACGCACTAAATCAATCATGCGAGGCATGAGAAATCACTCCCGAAGCGGTACCTTACAGGATCAGCCAGAGGCACCAGCTTTTCCAGTACTTTCAGGGAAGGCAATGTTACTTAAGGCACAAAACAGCGGAGGCTTGAACAGCCTCCGCTGTTGGGAATTTCATTCGCTTCCTTATTGCGGCTTCTATTTTTACTGGCTTTGCAGAACCATGCTCCCGCCGATCTCCGTGCCGACATCGTTCTGCAACACATAACCGCTGCTGAGGGAGGTAAGGTAAAACACAAGATCGGTATTTGCTACCGAACTCGGTAATCCCGCCAGGCTTGCCGTAGCTCGTCCGCTATTGTCGGAGGCCACGGAATAGGTGCTGGTGACCACACCGCTGGTGCCTGCGCCGGTGTCCACCTCGACCAGGTTCGCGGTCAAATTGCCCGCGCCGTCCCATATGAGCGTTCCCATCCGATCATCCAAAAAGTTGCTATTAAAGCCCGACATCGAAAACGCCGATTGCCCACTCAAGCTACTATTCGAAAAAGTAGAGGCTGTCTGCGCATCCAGGGTGCCGTCCTCAACCTTCGCGGGACTGTCTACCACGAAGAACGCACGCGTCGGGCTCACCATCCAGAAGACTTCCGACACGGTTCCCAGCGACGACGAAGTAAAGGTGACCGCCGCTCGACCGTTCGAAGCCATGGTGTAGTTTCCCGTGAAACTATCCTGGGAGGCGCTGACGCCATCCACTACAAAGTCTTCCAACCCACTGCTAATCGCCCCGTTCGTGGCCGTGAAGCGGCCTACCGTTTGCGTCCCGCCAACATTCGCCGTCGTATCTCCATGGCTTCCAAATGCGTATCCGGCGGAGAGAGAACTCAGCGAAAATGGTCCGCCGGTTTGCGCTTCCGCCCGCCCCACTCCCACAATGCTGTTGACCGCGTTCAAGGCCGTGGGCATGATGTTGATCGTGTTCGCGTCCACAATGTAATACTGAAAACTCAACGTTCCGGTGCTGTCTGTAAGGGTTCCCGTTCCCCGGCCTCCACCGGTGGGTGCATTAAAGCTCCCAGTTAGTGATTGCGAACTAACGCTACCGCCAGTTACCAGAGTATCGTCACTACCGGTCACGGAACCGCTGTTAACAGCGAATGTCCCCACTTGGGCAAGCGAACCTTGCGTGATGTTGCTGCTATGGACACGGAACGCAAATGTGCCATTCGGAACGCTGCCGATTGCCGATGCCGTTTGTTGCTCGCCCGTTCCCGATGCATTGGCTGAGCCATCCACCACACTTAAATAAAACTTGGTGGACTTAATCATGGTGATGGCGAATTGAAACGACGACGAACCAATCTGAAAAGTCAGAAAACCCGTCCCGTCCTTCGCCATGGTGTACGTTCCCGTGAAAGTGCTGGTGAGCAAAGTCCCCGGCGTCTCATCGTCTGTACCATTCGTAATGTTGCCTTTACCATCTGCAGTGAATACTCCGGATTCGGCAAATTGCGGAAAACCATTTTGAGTCAGTACGCCCGACAACTGATACGTATATTGTCCGCTCAGGCTGGCGACGGAAAAATTGCCCTGCGGAGTGAAGCCGCCGTTACCACCGCCTCCACCGCCTCCGCCGCCTCCGGTGCTGCTGTTGTTGTTATATCCACAGGCGCTAAGCAACGCGAAGGAAGCGAGCACGAGAACGAGAAAAATCTTTTTCATGGCATTGATCGCACGTTTGCGTGCGAGAACTCCTTTAAAAGTGAAGAACGTCCGCTGCCACGGACCCTGCACGGATCGGGCCTTCCCTCTTGTAACACATCGAGCGCAGAAAAGTTTCTCCGCCGTGGCGCTTCGCGGCAGGAAATTTGTCAGCAATTTGTAAATCGTCCGTCCGATTGCCTATCTGATTGTCCCAAAAAGAGCTGCCGGGAACTCCTCGCATACTGTTCCCCGGCCTGTGATTTTCGTTTCAGCGCAAACTTATTCCCGCCCTTTAAGGGTCTCGCACGTCTGATTCACGGCTTCCCGCTGTTTGGGTGAGAGGGCCAAAAACTCAAAGCCGTGGCGCAGCCCGTCCCGATATCGCACCAAGGCCCTAATTTTCATGGCGGCCGAGGTCGAAGGCAGCGTCATCTCCAGCGTCACAACTTCCCCCGGATCCAGCTGGCCGGTGAGCGTGACGCCAATCCCATCGGCGCCAACCTCATTGGATCGCCCCCAAAGCGAGATTGGACCTTCCGCGCGAAGTACCTGAACGGAAACACGAAGATCGAGCGGATAGCGGGTATATTTTCGCTTTGCCGCCCCCGGGGGCAACTGACTGGAAGATGGTTCGCTTTTACTCACCGTACTCTTTTCACAGGAATTTGCTTACTAATGAATCCTTGCCGAACCAGCTGTCGTTTGCAACTCAATTCTGCGGTAAGCGGCCAAAAGTGTGCTCGAAACGGCACGCTTGGTTAAGCTTAGACTTCAGGCAGTTTTGAGAAGCGCACCACCAACCTTACCGCCAGTGGTACGCTGTTTCTGGCGGATTCACGCGATGGATAAAGGTGAAGGCATTCGCATCAAGTTAAGTTGGCTGGACATTTTCTGGCTGGTGTTTCTGGCCGGACTCGCCGTCATCCCTCCCGTGCATGAGGTGCACAAGCAACTCACACTGCTGGCATTTGCCCTGGTGCAACTGCTGGAAGGCAGCATGATTGAGCGCTGGCCGAATTTCGGCGGCAGCCTTTCGGTCTTGCTCAAAATCCTTCTCGCTACAGTACTCATCAATCACACCGGCGAAGAAACCGCCATCAACAGCGACTACTTCCCTATTTATTTCGTGCCGGTCGCCACCGCAGCCGCTTACTTTGGCACTTGGGCCACCCTGGGATGGACTCTGCTGGCGTCCGCAGCCTATTGCTCCTACTTATACCCGGCGGCCCAGGAATATTATTTGACGCCGCAAAGCATCGGGATGCTGGCGCTGCGCGTGCTCTTTTTCTTTCTGCTGGCCATGATCGTGAACCGCTTCGCCGTGGAAAACCGCGAGCATGCGCAACAACTGGCCCAGGCGAACCTTCAACTCGCGCAGGCGCAGGAGCAGGCCCACCGCTCGGAACGTCTTGCCGCGCTCGGCCAGCTTTCCGCAGGATTGGCCCATGAGATCCGCAATCCCCTGGGCGTGATCAAGGGCTCGGCGGAGATGCTGAACCAAAAGTTGGACGCATCCAATCCTTTGGCCGGCGAACTTGCAGGATATATTTCCACCGAAGTAAACCGCCTGAGTAATCTAGTTACACGGTTCCTGAATTTCGCGCGGCCGCTCCGCGCCGAAACCGCTCCCTGCAACATCACCGCGCTTCTCGACCATGCCTTGGAATCCGTGGCCAGCCAGTGGCAGGGCGGCAATATCCAGGTGCGAAGAGACTACCGTCCAAACCTGCCGCCCGTGCCGCTCGATGAAGGCTTGTTCGAGCAGGCATTCGTGAACCTCATTCAAAACGCTTATGAAGCCATGGGGTCTTCCGGCGGAACGTTGCATCTGCAAGTCTCTTGCACGGAACATAACAACGTTGCCGGAGTGGAAGTTAAAATCAAAGACTCAGGCCCGGGAATTCCGGCAGCGCAGCGTGAACATATTTTCAATCCGTTCGTCACCACCAAAGCCTCAGGAGTGGGTTTAGGGTTGTCCATCGTTTCGCAAATCATGGATGAGCATCTCGGCTCGATTCGCGCGGAAAGCAAGCCGGGAGAAGGCGCCTGCTTTGCCGTGTTTTTCCCCACTGCGGCAACTTCTGCGAAAGCGGAAAAGGCTTCGGTCTCTTAACCCTATGCCCACAGTCCTGATCGTCGAAGATGAAGCCAAAATGCGGCGGCTGCTGGAACTTGATCTAGCCGACGCCGGCCTGCAAACCGTCTCCGCGCCCGACGCGGAAACGGGGCTCAAACTCTTCCGCGAGAATGCCGTTGACCTGATTGTCACAGACCTGAAGCTTCCCGGCATGAGCGGCCTCGATTTTCTGCAAGCCGTAAAACACGCTAGCAGCGCCCTGCCCGTAATTGTGATGACCGCCTTCGGCACCGTCGAAACCGCAGTCGAGGCCATGAAAGCCGGCGCCAGCGACTACGTCCTAAAACCGTTTTCCCTGGCGGAACTCCGCATGGTCGTGCAAAAAGAGCTGGACGTGCACAACCTGCGCGAAGAGAACCGTTCTTTGCGGGAAGCGCTCGGCAAGCGATACGAACATCCCAATATCGTCGCCCGCAGCGCGAAGATGCAGGAAGTCCTGGCCACCGCGGAACGCGTGGCGGCGACCAATTCCACAGTGCTGCTCGGCGGAGAAAGCGGCGTGGGTAAAGACCTCATCGCCCGCGCCATCCACGAAAAATCGCGCCGGGCATCAGGACCATTTATCAAGATCAACAGCACTGCCATCCCTGAGAATCTGCTGGAAAGCGAACTCTTCGGATACGAAAAGGGCGCATTCACCGGGGCCACAACCAGCAAGCCGGGCAAATTCGAACTCGCCGACAAAGGCACGTTGTTTTTAGACGAGATCGGCGACGTTCCCCCTGCAACTCAGGTGAAGCTGCTGCGCGTTTTGCAGGAGCGCGAATTTGAACGGCTGGGGGGAACAAAAACGATCAAAGTGGATGTGCGGCTAGTGGCGGCAACCAACCGCGACCTGCGCGCCGCCCTCGAAGATGGCACCTTCCGCGAAGACCTTTACTATCGCCTGAATGTCGTGCCCATTGACATCGCTCCGCTGCGCGAGCGCAAAGAAGACATCCCCGAACTGGTGAACCTGTTTATCTCGCGCTTCGCCCGCGAATCTGGAAACCGCGAATCCGTAAAAAAGATCGGCGCTCTCGCCCCTAACGCGATGGCCATCCTGATGGGCCACCACTGGCCGGGAAATGTTCGCGAGCTGCAAAACGTAATTGAGCGCGCCTGCGCCCTGGCCACCGGAGCAGAATTGACCGCAGCGGACATCCGCCTCGATTCGCGCTCCAGGCACACCGAGTCCTCCAATGGATTTCTCCCTGAAGGTCATACACTTGAACAATGGGAGGATGAAATGATCCGCGAAGCCCTACGCCGCTCCAATGGAAACAAGAGCCAGGCCGCACGCCTCCTCGGCCTCTCGCGCAATGCGCTGCGCTATCGCCTGTCGAAAATCGGCATCGCCGATGATGGTGAAAAAGAAGGTGAAAAAGAATGACGCCTTTATTGTTCCGACCGCATAGATATTTTCACGACATTCTTCGCGATACTCGCGCCGACTTCCGCTTGGAATGCTGAGAACTCCGGAAATTGATAAAGCCGCATTCCCAGTTCGTCATTTCGCAAGTTGTACGATTGCATGCCGCCGGCACTCTCTTGGGTTGCCTCCGAGAGCTTCGCGGCCGTGGCCGCGTCAAAGCTTTCCGAAACCGTCACCGAGTCGTCCTTCCACTGCTCAATTACAACCGGCCCTTCCTCGGTTGAAAATGCTGTGCTTGAAACCAGCCCCTTGGTTTCTCCCCGCACCTCATCCACTTGTGGCGTGACCGATTGATATCGCTGGGAAACCGCTGCGGCATATAAATGCGCAAAATATCTGGCCGACTCAGGCGACTTCCAATGGGATACGTAAAACAACGACAAATCCGCAGTCTTTGGCTGGTTCGTCGGAGCGGCGTTCTTGTCAATGCGCCGGAAAACCGCGTAGGCGCCTCCCTGCCATGACACGGACAAATCCTGCGCTATTTTCCGTGTTCCATACTGCTCCAGCAATGCCCGGACATCGAGTTCGCCCACGCTTCCGGAATCGTACATCTGGTAATCCGCCCCGATCAATGGCCGAAGATCAGGGACCCTCGTCGCCGCCAATTTTTCGTGCGCAATGTAGGCTTCAGGATGCATTACTTCGTGTGTAGTCGCAGGGGGTCGAAGGAATGCGCCGGGAAAGGCCATTTGTTTGCCGCCTTTTTCCAACAATTCTCCTTCAAAAATCAGCCCTTCGCGATAGGGAAACGTGCCGCTTTCCCGCAGAATCATGGGAGCATCGTGCAGCAAAGCGGAGTCTGCGGAGGCCCTGACGGCGGGTTCTTCCATCTGGTAGAGCAACCCCGGGGTGTTCTGAAGGCTCCGCCCCATCGGTGCAAGCAAATAGTCAATGAACACCACCATCGCTTGCCCCTCTACCACCGCGCGCCGCGAATCCTCCACTTCATCATTTTCTTCGGGTAGCTTGCCGTTGGCGGCGGATGAATTGGCCCCACCTTTCATCCATGCTGTCAGACCATAATTTTGATCTTGCAATGCATGCGTCAATTCATGCGCAAGTATCGGCCCCTGGCGTTCCGCCGGTACCCAGTTCAGCAGCGATACAGTTTTGGTGTCATTGTCGTAATAAGCAGCTATGTCATGGCCGGTAGCTTTCACCAGAAAATCGCGCAAATTGAAATCGCGAGGCAAAAAACCAAACTTCTTCATCGTCATTTCAGAACGCGACAAGCGCTGCGCGAGTTCCGCTTTTCCTTCCTGCTCGCGCACATATTTCTCTAAGTCTGCTTTTGCAATCAGCCGCCGCTGAACGTTCGCGTGCTTCGGAAAACC
>JANWKU010000146.1 GCA_025451215.1 Terriglobales bacterium | reverse complement strand
CCGCCGACGCCGGGCACTTGAGCCTGTCCGCCAAGCTTTCCTTCGGTTCCCACTTCACGCGCTACGCGGGTTACTTCGCCTGCGAACGCATTCAACTGGTCCACCATCGTGTTGATGGTGTCCTTCAATTGCAAAATTTCGCCGCGTACATCCACCGTAATTTTGCGTGACAAGTCGCCGCGGGCTACAGCGGTCGTGACCTCAGCAATGTTGCGGACCTGGGCCGTCAGGTTTCCGGCCATGGCATTGACGGAATCTGTAAGGTCTTTCCAGGTTCCCGCGACACCCGGGACAACGGCCTGTCCTCCAAGTTTGCCGTCGGTTCCTACTTCGCGCGCCACGCGAGTTACTTCAGAAGCGAATGACCGCAACTGGTCCACCATCGTGTTGATGGCTTCTTTCAATTGCAAAATTTCGCCGCGTACGTCCACGGTAATTTTGCGCGACAAGTCACCGCTGGCGACTGCCGTGGCAACTTCCGCGATGTTGCGCACCTGACCAGTCAGGTTGCTGGCCATGGAGTTCACCGAATCCGTAAGATCTTTCCAGGTTCCCGCGACCCCGGGAACAACGGCCTGTCCACCAAGTTTGCCGTCGGTTCCTACTTCGCGCGCCACACGCGTAACTTCCGCGGTAAAAACGCTCAACTGTTGAATCATCGTGTTCACGATGTTTGCAGAGCGCAGAAATTCGCCTTCCAACGGGCGTCCATCCACATCCAGGCGCACGATCTGACTAAGATTTCCCCGGGCGACGCCGGCAATAGCGCGCGTCACTTCCGTCGTCGGCCGCAACAAGTCATCCACCAGCGTGTTGACCGAGCCTTCCATCCCCCCCCATGCCCCACGCGGAGCGTTGAAGCGGGCACGTTCCCGCGTTTTACCTTCTTTACCTACAACTTGACCAACACGCGCCAACTCCTGCGCCATCTGCTGGTTAGCGGACACGATTTCATTGAAAGTGTCGGCGATCTTCCCATTCAACCCTGTCCACGAACCGGGCAGACGCACGGAAAAATCACCATCCCGCATGGTCTGAAGCGCGGTCAGGATCAAGCCAAGGTCTGCTTGGGGGTGATCCTCCACAGCGGTGGAGTGTCCATTGTTACGTGAACTTACAGGACGTGAATTTAAGGGGCGCGGTGCATCCGACGTCGCAGTCGTCGTGCGGTTATCGTTTTTCTTCATGCTCAGTTTCTCGACGAAGAGGAATGACTCAAAATTCCTCTAACAAATCCCACTGCTGCTTCTACTGAGCTCAAAACAAAGGTCTTCCGACGACTAGCCGGTAGCTTGATTTCCCACAACATCACAACCCGCGGCCAGCGAAGTAAGCGCTCTAAAACTCAGACATACTCTTCAATTAAGCAGGAGATGAGCGAACAATTCTTTCATGAACGATTCGGCTAAAGCGATACAGTGTTTGCTGTAGATGCAACGAAAGAAGACGCACAGCTCGTTAGCGCTAAAGCAGCAGTTAAAATCTTGTTTCCGTAGGAGCATATTGCCACTAACAAATCCCTGCTGCCTGATTGTCTACAATCATTTACGACAGATTGTTTCCTAAGCTCAGCGCTTGTGTCTTGCCTTCTTTTTCCGGCCCACCGTCGCCCAGGCCAGTACCGCCGCTCCAGCGGCTGCTGCTGCCAGCGTTCCTCGATGGAGCGTGGACCATGTTTGCAGGCTGAAATTTGCGGACTTGGCTCCGAAGGATCCGTGCGTTCCATAATCCGTGTCTACCGGTTCAAATAGATTATCGGGCCTGTCGGGGAGCACGGGATCGTGCGTCTGCTGCGCCTCATAACCGATGTTCCCGAGATAGTGGTCAAGAGTGGAGGGCATCACTTTGTTGCCAATGATCGCTTTTACCGTCGAGGCTCCTACGCGCACTTCTCTACGCCGATGATGCGCGGCCCAGTAAATTGCCTCGGCCGCGACCTCCGGCTCAAAGATGGGAGGCACCGGTTGCGGATGCCGCGGCAACCGGGTACGGCACCACTCAAATTGCGGAGTGTTCATGGCTGGCAAATGCACCATGGTGATGTGAACATTGCTTCCGTCGTGCAGAAGTTCGCTGCGTAATGAAGCGGTGAATCCAAGAATGGCGTGTTTTGCACCACAATACGGGGATTGCAGCGGGATGGAACGATAAGCAAGCGCCGATCCAACCTGGACGATCGTGCCGCTGTCACGCGACAACATCCGTTTTACCGCCGCCATGGTGCCGTACACAGCTCCCAGATACGTTACTTCCGTGGCGCGCTTGTATTCGGCGGGCTCGATCTTCTTAAAAGGGGCAAAGATCGTGGTCATTGCATTGTTCACCCATACATTGATGGGCCCAAACGTCTCTTCCAGCTTTTTCGCAGACGCTTCTACTTGTTCAGGATCAGCGACATCGCATTGCAACACAACCGCGCGAGCGCCAAGAGCTTCTATTTCTTTGCGTAAGGATTCGAGCCCAGGCAAGCCACGGGCAATCAAACCAAGATGAGCGCCGCGCTTGGCAAACGCGAGCGCCGTGGCGCGTCCCACTCCAGCGGAAGCGCCGGTGACCATAACTACCTCTGGATTTTTCTTGTTCATGCTGCTTTCCTTTCCGCGGCCCGCTTAGCGGCCTGTTGCTGGTCAATGGCCATGTGTACGACCTGACATGGATGAAAAGCGTTGCGGCCGGTCTGTTGAAGAATCTGCTCGCGGCAACTGAAGCCGTCGGCAATCAGCAATGTATCCGCCGATGCCGCCCGCACCGCGGGTAACAGAACACGCTCCCCGGCGGCAATGGAAACGTCGTAATGGTCTGCTTCGTAACCAAATCCGCCAGCCATGCCGCAGCAACCGGAGTCGAGCACCTCGAAATCAATGCCGATTTTTTTGAGAAGTTTTTGCTCCGAATCGGCGCTCATTATGGCTTTGTGATGGCAATGCACCTGCACCAGCGCCTTCTTCTCCAACTTCGGCGGCTGGAAGTTGTGCTGCTCAAGAAATTCACTAAGAATGAATGTTTGTTTGCTTAGGCGTATGGCGTCCTGATCGTGCGGAAGCATGTTCTTCAATTCGTCGCGAAACACAGCGGCACAACTGGGCTCCAAGATCACCAGTGGGACACCCGCTCGAATTTCACTTTGCAACGCGCTGATGGTGTTCTTCAACAGCCGCTTGGCCGTCGTCAGCATGCCGTAGTCGTAAAGAGGACGACCGCAGCAAAGTTGCTTTGCCGGCAGCCGGACATCGAACCCGGCGTATTGCAAAACTTGCGCCGCCGAATGCAGGATGGATGGCTCAAAATAGTTATTGAAAGTATCCGGCCAAAGAATGACCTTGCCTTGCACCTGATGAGGACGATGCGGACGGCCATTTTTGTTTACCTGCTTTTTCCATGCGCGCGTGAAGGGCTCCGCAGCGAAGCGGGGAATTTCGCGTTTAACCGAGACTCCGGCGAGGCGTTTGGCAATGTTTCCGAGCCCCGGAGCGTGCATCGCCGCGTTTACCAGAGCGGGCGCATGACTTGCGAGTCGCGACCACCAGTGAATCAAACCGATGGCGTACGCGTTGGGCGGCCTTATTCGCCCTTCATAATAGTGCGACAAAAATTCTGACTTGTATGTTGCCATGTCCACATTGACTGGACAATCGCTCTTGCATCCTTTGCATGACAGGCAAAGGTCGAGAGCATCACGCACGCCTTCATTGCGCCACTTGTCTTGTAGGAAGTCTCCACGCATGATCTCGAAGAGTAAGCGGGCGCGTCCGCGGGTGCTGTCCTTTTCCTCATGAGTGACCATGTAACTGGGACACATGGTCCCAGTACCTTCACGGCGGCACTTACCCACTCCCACGCAGCGCATCGCGGCATCCGGAAATGATTTGTCGTCGCCGAATTGCGCAAAATGGGTCTTCGGAACCTGAGGAGCGTAGCTTGTGCCAATGCGCAAGTTTTCATCCACGCGATAGGGATCCACAATTTTGCCCGGATTCATCTTCCACTGCGGGTCCCAGATAGTTTTAAACTCGCGAAATGCTCCCACGAGTTCTTCACCGAACATGATGGGCAGCAGCTCTGCCCGCGATTGCCCATCTCCATGCTCGCCAGACAACGATCCTCCATGTTTCACCACAAGATGCGCGGCATCGTGAACAAAAGAACGATAAGTGGCAATTCCCTTCGCCGTGAAGAGATCAAAATCAATGCGCGTATGCACGCAGCCCTGGCCAAAGTGACCGTAAAGATCGCAACCATAGTGATAGCGATCGAGAAGCGCGCGAAAATCGCGCAGATATTTTCCCAGATTGGCGGGCGGCACTGCGGCGTCTTCCCAGCCTTCCCAGGTAATGGGGCTATCGGGCACAAATGCCGTTGCTCCAAGACCGGACTCGCGGGTCTTCCACACCTGTTCTTCTTCCTTTTTATCGTCGAAAAGCTTCATGGTGGGAGCGTCGGACTCTTTCTTCAACGCTTCCATCATTTTTTTGGCGTTCGCGTCGGCTTCTTCTTTGCTCTGCCCTCCAAATTCCGCCAGCAGCCATCCGCCCCCCTTGGGCAGCAATGAAGCGTCTTCCGGATGCATGTGTTTTTTCTGCATGTCCTTAATCAGACGGTCATCCATACCCTCGAGGCCAATGGGATGAAACTCCATTACCTGGACCACGTGATCTCCGGCGGAATAAACGTCAGGGTATCCAAGAATTACAAGGCTTCGATAAGGGGGGCTATCTATGAGACGCGTGACCGCTTCGAGCACTGTGACGCAGGTGCCCTCTGTTCCCACGAGAGCTTTCGCGACGTGAAACCCATTTTCCGGTAACAGATCATCCAGGTTATAACCCGAAACTCGGCGGGGAATTTTTGGATAGCGGGCGCGGATCTGGTCGGCATACTTGTCGCGGAGGTCGCGCAGCTTCGTGTAGATTTCCGCCCGCCGTCCGCCTTCGGCAATGATTTGCGCGAATTGTTCGTCACTGGTTGCGCCAACGGTAATCTGCAAGCCGTCATAAGTGAGCACACGCAGTTCTTCAATGTTCTCGACGGTTTTTCCGCCCATTACCGAATGCACGCCGCAGGAGTTGTTGCCGATCATGCCGCCAAGCGTGCAATGGTCGTGGGTGGAGGGATCAGGAGCAAATGTCAGATGATGTTTTTCCGCCGCATTGCGCAGGTCATCCAGCACAACGCCAGGTTGCACTCGCGCGCGCTTTGCCTCCCGATCCAACTCAAGAATGCCGCGCAGATATTTTGAACAATCTATTACGACGGCCACGTTACAGCATTGGCCTGCAAGGCTCGTCCCTCCGCCACGCGCGAGCACAGGCGCGCCAAACTCATGGCACAACGACATAGTTTGAATAATGTCCTGCTCGGTTCTTGGAACCACAACTCCAATCGGGACCTGGCGATAGTTCCCGCCGGCGGCGGCGTATAACGCCCGGCTGCCATCGTCAAAACGGACTTCGGCTTGGGTTGATTCGCGCAGCCGCTGAGCCAGCTTTTCCGCTTCAACATTCAGTGGTTTTTGTTCTCCTCCGGCGGTCTTTACCATCACTTTCATCGCGTTTCCCTCGGTTCTTAAACTTAAGCGGCCTCATAACGGCGCGCGTCAGCGGTGCGCAGTTCAAGACCAATGCCCGGGCGGCTCAGATCGGGATACAGCTTCCCATCTTTAGGGCGCACAGCACCTTCGAACAGCATTTGTTCGATGCGAGAATGGTCATGGAAGTATTCGAGATGGCGGACCGCCGGCACGCAGCAACACACGTGCATATGAATGGACGGTGCAGTATGCGCAGAGAGGGGCATGCAGTTTGCCTCACATAGCGCGCCTGCTTTCAGAAAGCCAGTAATGCCCGCGCAGCGCGTCGCGTCGGCCTGCAATACATCCACCGCCTGCGCCTCAAGCATTCGCCGAAAATACCAACTGTCATAGCCATACTCCCCCGCGGCTATGTCCATTCCTTCAGGAGCGCGGTCGCGGAGCAATCGCAAACCGTCAAGATCGTCGGAACTGACCGGCTCTTCAAACCAGCTCACGCCAGACTCACGAAAACGTAGGGCAAATTCCAATGCCTGCTTGCGTGAGTACGCGCCGTTAGCATCCACAAAAAGTTGCGCGTTATCACCAATTGCTTCTCTTGCCACGCGGACGCGCCGCAAATCATCCTCAGGCGCGCGGCCCACTTTCATCTTGAACATGCGGATACCCTGCTCTAACCAGCCAGAAAATTGCGCGCGGAGTTGATAATCCGAATACGAAGTAAAACCGCCGCTACCATATATCTCGATGGAATCGCGCACCTGTCCTAATAATTTTGCAAGCGGAAGATTGAGCAGTTTTGCTTTCAAGTCCCAAAGCGCGTTGTCCACGGCGGCAATCGCCATGGACGAAATGCCGGGGCGTCCAAGGTTGCGAATCGCGTGGACCATGGCGCACCAGCAACCGGGAACGTCCATCGCGTCGCGGTTCTTCACGATTGGAGCGAGGAGGCCGTTGATGAGGTGGGCCGTTGCTTCGTCTGCGTAGGTATACCCTAAACCGAACTCTCGCCCCGAATGCACCTGCACTACTACGGCGGTGGTTTTATCCCACTCGAGGGTCCCGTCAGATTCTGGAAAATCCGTGGGAATTGAATACGTAGAGACCGCAATCTTCTCGATTACCGCAGCACCGAGACGAGTGGGAGGAGTCATTGTTTAAACATTTATTTCCACGGTCATTATTCCGCAATCTTCATTCTGTAGCTCCAGCGGGAAAGATTAATCCGCACCGGGACTGGCAATCGTGCTGAGCAACGCATTCGCGTTCTGCCTTGAATCAAGACGCGTATGCTGCACCACAATCGGCACGTCAGAATCAATCACGCTCGCATAATCTGTGCCTTGAGGAACTGGCGCGGGCAACGTCAGATCATTGAAGCGGAGATGTTTTGTGCGGCGCGCGGGCACGGTCACCTTGTAAGGTCCGACAGGATCACGATCCGAAAAATAAATTGTGATTTCCACGTGAGCGTCGCGATCGCCCGCGTTAAGCAGACATGCGGTTTCATGACTCAGCATTTCTGGCTAAGGGCCATGGCTGCCGACCGGGATGTAGCCTTCCGCAATGGCCCAGCGCCTATGACCAATTTCAGTGTTCATCATTCCGCATCACCTCGTCCATTGTGATTGCTACACAAGTTCCCGAACTCTGTCGCGCAGAACTGTGAGCGCAATCTTCGAGCGGTTAGGCTCTCCTCGCGCCAGCGATTCCGCGAATTTTAAGGCTTGATCGGCGGTTATTTTGCCAGGCAATGGCGGTTCGAAGGGATCCACCACGGCTTGCAATACTGCTGGGCCCGGCACCGCAAGAAACTCTTCCACGGTGCGCCCGCAATCGGCAGGATCCTCTACTGTGAATCCCGCGCCGCCACATGCGTGGGCGACCTCGGAAAAATCGATGGGCTGCAAATCAACTCCGTACTCGGGATTTCCGAGGAAAACCATCTGCTCCCACTTGATTTGCCCAAGCGTGTTGTTCTTGATAATGACCACCTTAATGGGCAGTTTGTATTTCACCGCCGTCACAAAGTCCGCCATCAGCATGGAGAACGCTCCATCACCCACGAACGCAACACACTGACGGTCGGGATGCGCAACTTGCGCCGCAATCGCATAGGGCAGACCACATGCCATTGTCGCCAGGTTCCCTGAGAGGCTGTACATTTGTCCGGCCCTGGCGGAAATATGCCGCGCCCACCAGGTCGTGATGGTCCCGCTGTCGCAGGCCACAATGGCATCGCTTCGCAGCCGTTTGCCGAGTTCGTGTGCAATCACCTGCGGCTTCATTGGCTTGTCTGGCCGCGTGCCTCGTTCTTCCATCAGCTTCTGCCACTGGCCCATTCCCTTTTGAGCTTTTTGCAGAAAGCTTTTGTCTTCCTTGGGTTCTAATCTTGGCAAGAGTTCCCGCAATACGCGTCGGCTGTCTCCGACTAACCCCACTTCCACGGGGAAACGTAGGCCGATCCGTTTGGGATCAATTTCAATCTGTACACCCTTCGCGTCGTCGGGCTTGGGAAGAAACTCGATGTAAGGAAAAGACGACCCAACCATCAGGATCGTGTCACAGGTCTCCATTGCTTCCTGTGAAGGCTGTGTTCCTAAGAGCCCGATTCCACCGGTGGTGTAAGGACTGTCGTCAGGAACCGCCGCTTTACCCAGCAGAGCTTTTACGATGGGAGCGCCAAGAATTTCCGCGGCACGTTCTAATTCCGCCGTGGCATTCAGCGCTCCACGTCCCGCGAGGATTACTACCTTCTTTCCGGCGTTCAAGATTTCCGCGGCTCGATCAAGTTCCTCAGGATCAGCCAGCATCGCTCCCTCGGCTTCAGCCCGGGACGTATGATGAATCACGTTTCTCTTGGATCTCTGCTTACTCTTAACTTCCATCTCCTGAAAATCCACGGGAAAGGTAACGTGGCTGACGGTCCGGTATGCGAGCGCGGTGCGAACTGCGAGATCAATTACATTCTCCACATGGGTTGGGCCCATAATTCGTTCGTTGTACGTGGCCACATCTATGTAAAGTTTGTCGAGCGCGACGTCCTGTTGGGTATACGTTCCGACGAGATCGTGAAATTGCAACCCAGTGAGCGCGAGTACGGGCTGTCCGTCGAGCTTCGCGTCGTACAGGCCATTCAGCAGATGGATGCCTCCGGGGCCCGACGTAGCCAGGCAAACTCCCAGCCTTCCAGTGAACTTTGCATAACCACATGCCATGAAGGCCGCAGCCTCTTCATGCCGCGTCTGAATAAAGCGAATCTTGTCTTTATGCGTCCGCAATGACTCCATAATGCCGTTGATTCCATCGCCGGGAATCCCGAATATGGTGTCCACACCCCAGTCAATCAAAGATTCAATGAGCACATCTGCTGCGGTCATGCGTTGCTCCAATCAGGACGCTATTTGTGATGCTGAGAACATTGAATGACGATCGACTCAATGCCACTCTTATAGGAATAGTCTTGCGACGGACAAAATAGAATCGGGTGGCGAGGGTAGAAGAAGCTACAAACTCATGTAGCGGGCCCATGTTTACATCGCTGGGATCAGGCTTGGTTACCAGGTCTTTTTAATGCGCGTGTCAAACCCGAATCCGCCGTTTTGATCGCGCGTGCCGCTCACGGTCACCTTAGGACTGACGTTGTACTGCAGTTCGATGACCTGGTTCTGGGTTTGCGTAACATCGGTGGAGTAAGTCACGAAGATATTTCCCGTGACCCGTTGTTGGATCGTAATGCGCGCGCCGGGGTTCTGTTGCGAACCGGTTCCTCCGAGCACGGGATCCACCGACAGACGCGAGATACCCGCGATTTTTTCCACGCGGCTGGTGACTTGGCTGCTGATCTGGGAAGCGATCAGTGACTCCGCACCCAGGTTCCCCGGCATCGGACTGGCGGCGGACTCTTCTGAAGTTTTCCCGAATACCAGCAAATTGATAATGTCGGAGGGAGGCAAGGAGGGTACCGAGGTGTAGTTCGTCCGCAAATGGTCTGTTGGACCGTGGAATTGCAGGTGTATATCGTACTGTTCCACCGTTGTATTGGCGGCCACATTCAAAACGGGTTGGGTTTGCGATGAATTGGCGAAGTCTATGGTGCCGCCCTGTAGGAGATAGCGGTTCCCCATAAAAAGCAAATCGCCGCTATTCAAGTTCACCCGCCCAAGAATTACCGGTTCCGCAGCCGTGCCTCGAACGTTTAAATTCGCGCTGCCTTGAAGGGTAAGTTCACGACTCACCAAATTGATTCCGCTTGTGGACTGCACGGAAAGATTCAACTGCAAATCTTGGCTGAATCCCCGGCCCGGAGGCGGGGGAACCTCGCTGCCAAACTGTCCCATGAAAGTGGTCAGATCAAAATCAGGAGTGAACCACAATTGATTGATTCGAACTTGCCCTGAGAGAGTGGCTGCCTCGGTGCTACCAGTCAGTGCCAGATTCGCGTTCAACCCCTCGCGCACACCTTCGGGATAAGGCACTCGTATGCCATGAGCGGAAAGGCCCAGATCAAATCGTACTGACGGCCTGTACACAATGCCGCCCGACGCCTGCACTTTGCCGCCGCCTACACTCCCATTAAATTCGCTGATATTTAACCGATCCTTGGTAAGCGTAAGCACGCCGTTGCCGTTCTGTAAGCCGACCGGCGCTCCGGCGGAAAGAATGTTTGCATTTTCAATATGAATTTGCCCCTGCACATCGGGATTCGCGCGAGCGCCGAAGGAGTTAACGTCGAATCGCAATTGACCGGAGCTTGTGATATCAGGATCAAACAATTGTGCGATTTGCAGGTCCATCGTGCCTTCGGCCAGCAGGGACAACGGCGCTGTCCGGTCGATTGGAATACTCGCCTGCACCTGCATATCTGTACCCGTACCTTTAATATTCGCTTTCTGCAGGACCAGAACACCGTGGCTCAGATCAATGTGCAGCGGAGCTGCGGCCGCGATTTGAAATTTATCCGTGTAATTCATTTTCAGCACGGGAACGGTCGCATGCGCTTCAACTTCGGACCACTGTTTCAAAGGGCCATGCAAAGTTAAGTGGAGTTCAGTCTGGCCATTCACGTTGGCGGCTTCTGCGGGCGAGAAAGCGGCAATTAATGGCTGCAGTGGAATGGATTGCGTGTCCACTGTCGCATTGGTCTGGTATTCGCCGATCGTGTTGACAGTGGCCTTCGCACTGATAAGAGTATTTACCGCGTGAGCATCTAAGACAACATTTGCAATATGGTTCGCGAGGTTTGCCTGGAGTTTAAGATCACCCAACTTCTGATCGTGAATCTGCAGCTGCGGAGATTCCACGCTGGCGGACATTTCGGGATTTCTTATGTTGCCCTTGCCCTCGGCGGTGACATTAAGGACTCCCTCCACCTTTAGATTTTTCGCCAGCAGCCTTTGCAATTTATCAAGACGAATACCGGGCGCCTCGATGTTCGCTTCGTAGCGCTGATCTTTCGGATAGTAGGTCGCCGATCCTCGAACTGTGCCCGCGGGGGCTTGCAAGTTCAAATCTGCGCGCAGTTGATCTTTGCTGGCCTGGAAATCCAGCTCCCCGGATTGCACGGGTTCGCCAACGATTCTTGCCTTGGTAAGGCTAATCTTCCCTTTTCCCAGAGGACTGGATTCCGAACCATTCACGGAAAGGTTTGCTGACACCATACCCGCGACCGGTACTGGCCGGCCCGCAAGCTTCGTCAGATCGTCCGAGTTGACCTGGTTCGCATTCAATGTAACGGAAATTTGACTGTCCGGATCAAAGCTCCAATGCCGTAAAGCAGTACTGAGCGCAAAGGTAATGCGCCCACCGTTGGCGGGTTGAAGTTCTCCGTTTTGCAAAGCTGCCAAGGACGGGCTTATCTCGACGTTCGTGGTCAGCCTTCGCCACTCGCTTCCTTTGACCTGAACATTCTCAGCGCGCAATTGTCCAGTTAATTGCGGGACGCTCGTGGAACCGCGCATGTCTCCTGTAAATGAAGCAGTTCCAAAAAGACCGAGCTGGGATTTTTGAGCTTGCAAGGCTGGATCCAGCACATCGGCTGCGATTTCCAGCTCATGCAGATTGTTAGACTGAAAGCGGATTTGCAGGCTGGAATGATTGCTGACTGTCCCATTCAAATTGAGCGAAGTTTGCGGCAGGCGAACATAACTCTCCTGAATAGAAATCTGTTTTCTCGCGGCGGTGTATTCTGCATGAATTACGCCATTGACCGATATCGTATTCGCACTTGCTTCATTGCGCGATGCGACATTCGCTTGAATCGTCGCGTTTGTCCGCGCCATAAGATTTTCCAGCTTTCGGTTCCAAGTCGCAGCCACGTCAGCATTCAGCGTGCCCGCAAGCGCAACTTGTTTTAGTTGCGCGGATTGCGTGAGCGGTCTCAGTTTATCCAGAGAAACTTGCCGAATGACGCCACGCAACCGGACCTCAGAAGCTCCAGCGACATCGCGTACGTTCAGATCGCCAGTCAGTTCGCCTCCCAGCAATTGCGCGCGAATACCACTAATGGCAGCATTCCCTTTGGCCAGCAAGTATCGTGCGCCAATGTTGGTAATGTCGCCGCGGAAATCAGGGCTTGCCACTCGAAGAGCTTGGCTCGTAACTTTCCCGTCGATATTTACGGCGGTTAGCATGGGAACGTTCGGTTCGCTCTGGTAATCCAGCGTTCCTTCGGTGCTAATAAGACCAGAAGGCAAAGACGGATCATTCATCACACCGCGGAACTCTCCAGCATTAACCGTCGCAGAATATTTCGCGGTGATGCGCGGGTTCGCGTAATCTTGCACGCTTCCGCTTAGTTGAATTTTCGACGCGCCGCTGGTCAAGACCGCGCGATGCAGCGTAAATCCACTGGGAGTGGCGTCAAATTCCGCGTCGAGGTTGTGCTCAATAGGCTTGAAATCTCCCATTCGCAAATGCCCGTCGCGATAACCGATATTTCCTGTATAGCGCTGTTGCGCGGTATCGAAGCGCGCCTGGAACCGCAGATCATGGAGATCGGCGTCGAGAGCGCTCTTACGGTCGTTGTAATAAACCTCTCCCCGATCAAGCAATGCATGGCGCACCGCCAACTGAAAAATACTCGTGTGTCCGCTGTAGCTTTTCTTTGTTTGCGGCAGATTACTAATCCCCTTTGGATCAACGAGCACGCGCGCAACCGGATGGTTTACCTCGAGATATCTTACGTACCATTCGCGGTGAAATACGGAAGTGATACCAACTCCCACGCCGATGTGGTCCACAGTCAACAGCGGAGGATTGGGGTGCGGTTCCGCTCCGCTAACAACAACTCCGTAAAGATTGAGCCGGAGATGAAAAAGACTAAACGCGAAATCTTGGACGCGCACGCGCGTCCCTAACGAGGACTGCGCCTTGCCCTCGGCGAACCGAAGCGCGTATTGGCGAAAGGAACGGACATGTGGGAGAAGAAGGACGGCCACCACGATGACGACGACGAGTATCAGAAGCCCCGCGCCAATCCAGCGGGTAACTTTTCTTACCCTGCCATAAGGTTTCTTCGCTTTTCCGCGCACCAGTTGTGGCTTCAGCTTTTCTTGGCCAGGGTCTGAAGGATTGGGGAAGGTGCTCAAAACGCTTGTCCTAATGTGATAAAGAATTGCGTGGATTTGATTCCGGGCGCACCGTTAAGGTTGTGGCCAATATCAATCCGTATAGGCCCTACGGGCGTCTTATAGCGAAGGCCTCCTCCGATGCTGTTGCTGTAATTTGCCCCAAAGTCGCGGAATCCAATGTGTGGGAAGACATTGCCACCGTCATAAAAAAGCGCGATTCCCAAATTCTTTCCTACCACAGGCAGTGAAGCGGGTATAGGAATGCGAAACTCGGAGTTAATAATTAAAAGCTCGGGTCCGCCCACCGGGACCGTAATCGGCCCGCAGGTGCTCTGGTCCGCTGGATCACCGCAGGCGGTAATCACTCGCTGCGGCCCCGCGCCATTAAGAGGGAAGCCGCGCAGCGTGCTTCCGCCGCCGGAAAAGAAGGTTTCACTTAGCGGCACGGAGCTGCCGCTGAAGGACTGTTCCAAACCTATGCGCACGCTGTTTGCCCACACGATATCCGCTGGGATCTTCTTGTAGTAGGCGGCCTGCGACAGCAAACGAGTAAAGCTGAAATTCGAACCCAAGACGCTGGGGTTGAGATCAAGCTCAAAACTCTCGTAGAGACCTTTATGCGCGTCGGTAGGATTGTCGCGCGTGTCCCGAATGTAGCTGGCGGAAACGGTGGATAAGCGGACATGCAGGTTGTCCGGGGGCACGAGTTCAGGAATCAACAAATTCGTCAGACCTGTCTCGGTTAAGTTGTAACGCACGAAAAGGGTCTGATCTTTATCTGTGTTCAGAGGCCGCTGCAACTCATATCCAAACTGTGCCTGCCGAAAAGTAAAAATTGGATTCTCACTGTTATGCTGCCCAGTCAACAACAGGCTGGATGACCAGTTTGTCCACAGGAACGCCGGGTCTGTGTACACAATGGAGCCATTTTGCGAGAGTCGCGCCGCCAGCCCCGAGAAGGTCAACGAATCGCCTTTGCCCCGCATATTGTTGCGCGTGTACTCCAGAGTTCCGCGCGGCCCCCAGAATGTTTTTTCACTGGTCTTGAAATTGTTGGGCAGCGCGGTGGGCGGAATTCCCGGCACCGCGACCGTGCCGCTGGGAACGCTGCCTCCACGATTGATCACATCGAAACCGAATCCATAGGTCAGACTGTTGGGCTTGGTTTCGTGGACTTTGACCAGAACATCTTCCTGGTGCTGGGTGGTGATTTCGCGACGAGGGTCAACTTCCGCCCAATCGAAAACTCCCGTGTTATACAGTCGTGTTTCCGAGGCCAACAGATCATTTTCCTTCATTGGCTTATTGGCGGCGATGCCCTCGATTTGCCGGTCAATCAGCTTCTGCTTTGTATGATTACGACCTAACGTGACCACCGTCGCCGTCCGCACCTGCGGGCCTTCGTAAATCTGGTAGACAACTTGCACTCGGTGTGGCTGCCCCGAGACTTGATGAACAGTTTCTCGAAACGTGGCCGTCAGATAGCCGTCGGTCAGATAAGTGGCCATGATCTGGCTGCGATCGGCCACCACATTTTCTTGCGAATATGGCTGTCCAGCTCGGAGCTTTAAACCTTTTGGCGCCAGTTGCGCCTCAGTAAGTGTCTGGTTGCCCTCTACCTGCAAATCCTGGACGATATCCTGCGGCCCTTCTTCCACATGAAAGGCGACGACCAAATCGCCTTTCGGCGAGGACACTTGCGAAGTCACCTTTACCGAACTGAAGCCGTTTGCCTTATAGAAGTTTTCAAGATTTCGTGCGCTGGCGCGAAGCAACTGCTCACTGTACTGGCCGTGGGAAAGAAAGTGGGCCTTCTTCGCGCGCACATAAGATAAAAGTTGCTTTTCTGGATACTTCTGGTTGCCGGCGATGGAGACTTGTTTTACTTTGTGCCGGGGTCCCTTATTAATTTTGTACTCAATGGTCTCTCCGGAAGCTTGCTTCTCTACATTGCTGGCTACCGCCGCATTGAAATAGCCCTTTGACTGAAAATACGAAATAAGATTTTGACGACCCTCTTGAATCAATTCCGGATCCACTCCCGCATGTTCGTAGACTGGCAGAAGCTTTCGTTTGTCCCAGCTCCACAAATGGGCCCCAGTGATGGTGACGCGCACGATGGGCCCAGGCGCGACATCATAAAAAATGTTCGCGCGATTTGATTCGGGAGAATACTCCGCGCCCGTCATTCGCACCTTGGCGTCCAAATAGCCTTGTTTCGCGAGCGCGTTCGTAAGATATTGCGTTGCCCTCTGCACCGTTTGCAGTTTGTAGGTCTTGCCGGGGCGAATGGCGGAGCGGCGCAATCTGGCAACAACGGAATGCAACATCCCAGTTAAATGCGAGGCTTCCTGGTCAGGAACGCCGCGAACAATCACCTCTCCGAACTTCGCTCGGCGTTTTAACGTTGTATGGAAAATAATATTTGCCAGGCCCCACGGCGGACTAGTTTGGACTTCAGATTCGACTTTTGCCTGGAAATAGCCGCTGCGCTGAAAAAATTTCTCCAGCGATCGCCGCGCGTCTTCCACGTCCACAGGAGTGAATGCCCCCTTGGGCGGATAATTTGATATTTGCAACAAACGCGAATATGGAAACCCGCCCGCGCCAGGAAAAACATAAATGCCAAAATAAGTTGCCGGTTGAAGTACAAACAGCACTCGGACCCCGTTGGTCTCCGGACGAATGTCTAACTGAACGTCGTGAAAGCGGCCCGTTTTTTTTATCGCAGTGATGCTCTCCTCCGCTTTCTTCTCGGAGAACGGCTCCTTTGCCTTCAAAGTGAGCAGTGGCAAAAGGTCTTTCGTGTCGAGATTGGGTTGGCCCGCGAGTTCAATGGAAGTGACATTTTGCCCGTCATATGAAGGAAGAATTTGCTTTATCTGGGGGGCAGTCTTCGGCGTTTGGGCGGGATTCTGTGTCGGAGTGCCCTTCGGTTCAGGCGGTTTTGTTTGCGTCGGCTTGGTTGCCTGCGCGGGGTTATCTTGCGCTCGCGCGCCAATGCTCATGCTAATGGTGAGCACCCAGCAAACAGCCAGAACGGAAATTTTATGAAGCAGCGCCTTATTTCTGTTGGCGCAACTATATCGCCGGATGGATTGGCAATTCATGATCCTAAAGGCGCTCTGCGCGATATTCATGTTCACGAAGAAGGATCGTGGGCGATATAGTTTTCACAGCCTGCTTAGGATGAACAGAAGTGGCAAACATTTGCCCAGTGCCGGGTTTCTCTTTCTACCCCAGAAGACATCCGAACGGCCTGTTTGTACGATTAGGTTTGGCGTTCGACAAGCGCCGCCCAGCGTCCAAAGACGGCAGCGCCAATCTCGCGCAGTGGCGGCAGATTAGAGGCGCTGGCGTTGAGGATTCCAGGGCCATCCAGCTTTTCCTGCTGTATTTCGTCCGAGAATTCCTGCAGCATGGCTTCAATTTGTTCCCGCGTGACTTCCATGTGGAAAAGAAAGCCATAAACGTTCTTGCCATACCGGAACGCCTGCAGCGCGGTTAGCTCGGAGGAAGCCAAAGGCACGGCGTCCGTGGGAAGATCAAAAATATCACCATGCCAGTGATACGCGGTAAAGGAACTGGGCTGGCCTTTCCACAGCCGATCATCCTCGGCACTCGCGCTCAAATGAATTTGATACCAGCCAATTTCTTTGCGCGGACCCTTCTTGACTTCGGCCCCCAGCGCTGAAGCCAGCAACTGGCTCCCCAGGCAAACACCCAGAATCGGCTTCCCTTCCTTCAGGAAATTTTCGATCAACTTCATTTCGTCTTTAAGAAAAGGATACTTCGCATGTTCATACACGCCCATGGGTCCGCCCATGATGACCAATCCAGAAAGATCGTTGGCATTTTTTGGAACCACTTCACCTTCAAACGTGCGCAGATATTTGAAAGAATGGCCGGCGTCGCGAAGTGCGCCCTCAATGGTTCCCAAGCCTTCACTGTGGGCATGCTGAAGCACCAGCACTTGAGGGTCATTCATAGATTTCACTCACCGTTCTATTTAAGGAGCGTGCGCAAATCGTGGCCGGTCATATCTTTGGGCTCGTCCGCGCCGAGCATGGCAAGAATGGTTGGCGAAATGTCGCGCAAGGAGCCGCCCGGCTTTAGGCTGAACTTCTTGCTATTTTCCGCCACAACAATAAACGGAACCGGATTCGTCGTGTGCGCCGTGTGCGGACCTCCGGTTACGGGATCGATCATCTGCTCTGCATTCCCGTGGTCGGCAGTAATCAACATTGCTCCGCCCTTCGCCCGCACCGAAAGTTCAATGCGCCCCAGACAGGCGTCCACAGTTCCCACAGCTTTTATTGTTGGCTCAAGCTTCCCGGAATGGCCAACCATGTCGGCATTGGCAAAGTTGACGATCATCACATCAAACGTACCTTCTTCGGTGGCTTTGATCACCGCATCGGCAATGCCCGCCGCACTCATCTCCGGCTTTAAGTCGTACGTCGCGACCTTCTGCGATTGCACTAGAACGCGATCTTCCCCCGGAAACGGCTTCTCAATCCCGCCATTAAAAAAGTATGTGACGTGAGCATATTTTTCCGTCTCAGCCACCCGCAAATTGCGAAGATTCAGTCCGCCCATTACATTGGCAAGAATATTTGCCATTGATTCTGGATGAATGACCATCGGCAGCGAAAAATTCTTGTCGTATTGCGTCATGCAAACATAGTGCAAATTCTTAGGCACGCTGTCGCGCGGAATGGTTTGGTCGAGATCGTCAGCACCTTGCAAATCGCTGCCGCCCTGTGCATTCAGTCCGCTGTTACGGGCTAGAGCGCGAGTAATTTGCCGCACCCGGTCCGCTCTAAAATTAAAGCAAATGCAGGAGTCACCGTCGCGGATCGTGGAGGCGCGAGCGTCCTCGCCCGCGTTGCTCTTGGAATCCCCACAAACAAAAGGCACAATGAATTCGTCCGTAACACCCTTGTTGTACGACTCCTTCACGCCCTGCACGGGATCGGCAAACTTTCCGCCCTCGCCCTGGCCAAACACCATCGCGTTATAAGCTTTGGCAATGCGCTCCCAGCGGCGGTCCCGATCCATCGCATAATAGCGTCCGCTCACGCTGGCAATTTTCCCGACGTTGTACTCGCGAATTGCCTTCTGCAACTGCTCGAGATATCCAGCGCCATTAGTGGGCAGTGTGTCGCGCCCGTCCATGAACGCGTGGACGCACACCCGCTCCAGTCCATTCTGTTTCGCCATTTTCAAAAGCGCGTGAAGATGCGTTTGGTAGGAGTGCACGCCGCCATCGGAGACCAGACCGAACAGATGCAACTTGCGTCCGCCACTCTGCGCATTCTTCATCGCGGCAAGCAATGTTGGGTCTTTGAAAAAGTCGCCATTCTGGATCATCACTTCAATGCGTGTCGAATCCATATGCACAATACGCCCGGCGCCAATGTTGAGATGCCCCACTTCACTGTTGCCCATCTGCCCGTTAGGCAGTCCCACGTAGGGGCCGCTGGTTTGGATCAAAGTATTGGGATATTCGCGCAGCAGGCGATCATAGGTTGGCTTGTGCGCAAGCGCGATGGCATTGGCTTCGGTTTTAGGGCTGTAGCCCCATCCGTCAAGAATGATAAGGACGAGCGGTTTGGGTCGAGACAAGTTTCCGGCTCCTAGCATGCACGTTAATTAGAATTTCCCAGATATTCACGCTACTTCTAGATAAAAACTGCTCGAGACTGCGAATGTATCGCTTTTCCTGACCGGCCCCCGGCGATCCTCTAAGGAAATACCTGCCTATCGAAAAACGTTGTCATTTATCGGAGACATTTTTGCTCGGGAAAATGTCCCCTTCGTAAAACAGGGCCTCGATTTCTGGGTCGGATCATTGAAGTCGTCGGGAACAGTAAACTCACCGTCGGCGGATCCAAGTCGAAAATGTGAGCCTTCAGATTGAATTGGCACGAGCTTTCCTATTGGCTTACCCGCCTCGGTAATGATTATTTCCTCGCCGATCTGTCTACCCTTTATAGTTCAATGCCTTCAGCCCCAGGAACCGCGCGGAACTCCCTAGCTCCTCTTCAATTCGCAGCAACTGGTTATACTTCGCGACCCGGTCCGTACGTGAAGCTGATCCGGTTTTGATCTGCCCCGCGCCGGTCGCTACGGCAAGATCAGCAATAAACGTATCTTCGGTCTCGCCGGAGCGATGCGAAATGATCGAGGTGTATCCGTTCCTTCGGCCAAGATCAATGGCGTCGAGCGTTTCGCTCACCGTTCCGATCTGGTTCACCTTGATCAGGATGGAATTCGCGATGCCCTTGTCAATTCCCTGCTGCAAGCGCTTCACGTTGGTCACAAACAGATCGTCACCGACCAACTGAATTTTGCTTCCTGCTTCTTTACTCAGAATGGACCATCCCGCCCAATCGTCCTCGGCAAGACCATCTTCAATGGAAACAATCGGGTAGTCCTTGGCCCATTGCGCCCAGTAATGCGCCATTTCTTCCGAAGTTTTCGAAGACTTATCCGACTTCTTGAACACGTACTTGCCATCCTGGAAAAACTCACTCGCCGCTGGGTCGAGTGCAATCGCGATCTGCGCTCCTGGCTTATAGCCAGCCTGCTGGATCGCTTCGAGCACAACCTCAATGGCTTCCACATTCGACTTCACCGACGGAGCAAACCCGCCTTCATCACCCACCGCAGTGTTATAGCCGCGCTTTTTCAGAACTCCCTTCAGCGTGTGAAATACTTCCACGCCCCAGCGCAGCGCTTCAGAAAATGTCGGCGCGCCCACGGGCATGACCATGAATTCCTGGAAGTCCACGTTGTTGTCGGCATGCGCTCCGCCATTCAAGATGTTCATCATGGGCGTTGGCAGCGTGTTCGCGCCCGCTCCGCCCAAATAGAAATACAATGGCTGATCAAAATGTGCGGCAGCCGCGCGGGCTGCAGCCATGGAAACTGCAAGAATTGCATTCGCTCCAAGCCGGCCTTTGTTGTCCGTGCCGTCTAGTTCGATCATCTTTCTATCCAGGCCGCGCTGATCGGCGGCGTCAAAACCCGCCAGGGCCTTGGCGATTTCGCCATTCACGTTGGCTACGGCCTTTAATACGCCCTTTCCGACATAGCGCTTTTTGTCACCGTCGCGCAGTTCCACCGCCTCATGTTCCCCAGTCGAAGCGCCGCTCGGCACAATGGCCCGTCCCACCGAACCATCGTGCAGGAAAACTTCCGCCTCCACCGTGGGATTACCACGCGAATCAATGACTTCTCTTCCATGAATTGCCGCAATCGTGCTCATGTAATTCCTTTCAATTTATTGCTGGATGATTGATCTCGGCTGAAGAGAAACAACGGCCTGCAGGTATGCGATAGCTGCAGGATCCTTCTCATACTCACCTTGAAATTATCGATTATAAATCAAGCGAGCATAAGAACCCGTCATGAATCATGGTTGTACTCATCGAAAATCTCGATTGGCAAAATTCTAATCAACGCGGCTCGTCAGATGGTTCACAAACTCACGGGCAGCGGATGACAAACTTTCTTTTGAACGAATACAGAGATAAAGCTTCCTCTTTGCCCAAGCATCACGCAGAGCAATGGACTTCAGTCCCAGAGAATCAATATAAGGAGTCGCCGCAGCCCGAGGCATAATTCCGACTCCCAATCCCGCGGCTACCATCGCGCACACTGCGTCGAAGCTGGTGACCTGAATGCGGAGCTTAAGCGGGCGACCGCTCTGCGCGGCCTCGCGAATCAACAGGTAATGGAGCGAGCTGTTGCTGTGCAGACCGATAAAATCAAACTCCAGCGCGTCCGCAAAGTTTGCGGACTTGCGTCCCGCGAGCGGGTGCCCCGGGGAGACTACGAGCGCCAGTTCATCCTTGCGGAACGGTATCAACGTCAGTCCGGTGGCGGGTGGCACATCGCTGACAATTCCCACATCAGCCACTGAACCCGCAACCGCCTCAGCTGTAACGCTGCTTACATGCTCTTCCAGATGAATTCGTATATCGCGATGCTTCGACAAGAACGACGCCAGCGCCGCAGGCAGGAACTCCACGATGGAAGAGATGTTGGCGAAGACGCGCACATGCCCCCGCACCCCCGAAGCAAACTCCGCCAGTTCGTCATTCAACTGGCTAGCCTGGTCCAGCACCCCGCGCGACCGGGCCAGTAACGCTTGACCGGCCGGAGTGAGTTCCACACCTTTACTCCGCCTCACCAACAGGGCCGTATGGAAACTCTCTTCCATATCAGAGATTCGCTTGCTCACCGCGGAAGCCACGGTATGGCACCGCTGCGCGGCCTTTGCGATGCTACCTTCTTCAGCCACCGCAACGAACAACTCGAGATCTTTCAGGGAGAATTGCACCGACCGCAAACCTCTCGAAAGATCGTATCACCACATTCCCGGGCGCAAAATACAAACGGCGCCGTTGACAGTCCAACGGCGCCGAGAGTTACTTCAACGTCTAGATGCTAGCTGCCTGATACAACTTGCAGTTGATTGTCCACGGAAAAGGTTCCCGGAACGCTCTTTGCTCGAATGCCAGCTACATTCTTGTCCGCCTCGCTATCCACGACACCCGCAAGCGTCACGTGACCGGATTTCACTAGAATGCGAATGGGCTTGGTGGTCCCTAACTCATACCTCTGCAATTGAGGATATCCATAAATGGCCCGGAACAGCCGCATGCGGATGCCATCATCCTGTGAGGAAGGCGGCAACACTTCGATCTGATTGTCCACATGCTCGACGCCTTCCACATGTTTGACTGCATTTTCCGCGTCCGACTTGACCACCGGCTTGGTGACTTGTCCTACCAACGTCACGTTCCTACCATCAATCTTGAAAGCCATATAGTCAAAAGCGGTAACGTACGGCAGCATATTCAATTGATGCCGCACCTCTGTCTGTATCTGTCCTTCCGATCCCGTGGCCATTTTCTGGGCCGACGCAAACAAGCTCGCGGCCATCATCGCCGTCACTAAAAATAACGCTCGCACTTTCATAACGATCTTCCTTTCTTTACTCTTGTTTCATAAAGTCCTGATTCCCACCTTACAATATTCAGCCGCATGGAAGTCTTAAAAAATCAGGTACTTCATGTACTTCGCGATCTTGTTTACCGTGCTTTTTTTCACTCGAGCAGCGGCGGAGAAGGTAACTGATCTTATGGCAAGTGTTCAGCGACCTCCTCCGCGTGTCTTAGCGGCGCCAGTAGCCGCGACGAACATATTCATGCCGTGCATAGGCGTGACGGTACATAACGGGCCGTGGCGCGAAGTAATAGTTACGATATACCGGGAAAGGCACCACCGCCAGGAACGGCTGCGGAGCAACATAGGCGCGTGGAGTCGCGTAAACGAAAGCACGGGCGGGATGCGCATACACCGGCGCTCCTACCCTAACTCCCACAATGACGCCCGCATGCGCTTTCGGCGCCGCTGAGAACATCATTACCACCGCCAGACCAAACATTAAAAGCAAATTTCGTTTCCTCATTTCAGCACCTCCATCCTACATTCATTCAAACCCGGGCGCCTCCGGAAAGTTTTGTCAGCATGCTTTCTTCCCTACACTAGGCCTCCGCCCGGCTTGTAAAGAATCGTCAGGCCGCGCAAAGAAAGATATACGGGTTTTACCTAGATTTGTAAGTACGGAACTGTAATTCGCAATGACCGGATCACCTTCCAACGGTTACCAGCATCTTTGATCTTCGTGAGAGACGCATGGAATGTCCACGATGGATTCCGCAAGGCGACGAGGTGCCAGTTGCGCAAAGACGATTTAATGAAGCCTGATCTGGTCAGTGAAGTGATTCTGGTGGGCAGCGGGTTGATTTTGTTTCTTCCCGTCCTCGCAATCGTGATCGAACTTCTCAGGAGCGCTATTGGTCAGTTCTAGCGATGATTTACTCCAACCACACATGGAAAAAATGGCCGCGAAAAAATCCGCGGCCATTTTTGCGATTTCACTTTCAGGCAAACAAAAATCAGATTCAGAAAAGCCTGAGGACTAGTGGCGCCCACCGCCACCGCCGCCGCGACCTCCGCGGCCTCGTCCGCCTCCGCCACCACCGTGTCCGCCACGGCCACCGCGTCCACGGCCACCTCCTCCACCCGGGCGTCCGCCGCCACGACCTCCACGGTCTCCGCCACGTTCCGGGCCCCGATCACCGCCAGGGTTTGAGTGCGGCACATCGCGGTTGAAGTTCGGCTCCGGCTCGTCCGGAAAATCTCCGCCGCCTTCAATCGTCAGCGCCCCTGTACGCACGGGAGTTTCTACTCCACGACTTTCCGCCTCGTGCCCTTCCACTCCATGGCTTTCTCCACCGCCGCCTTCTCCGCCTTCAGAACCTTCCGGAGCAGCTCCGCCCATCTTCGCGCGCTGTTCCTTCAGGATCGCTTTGCGTGAAAGCCGGATACGGTTGCCTTCAATGGATAGCACCTTCACCAACACCTGATCGCCTTCCTTCAACTCGTCGCGAACATCCTTAATGCGGTGCTCCGCAACTTCGCTAATGTGCAGCAGGCCATCGGTACCGGGCAATATTTCGACGAACGCGCCGAAATCGGCGAGCCGGGAAACTTTGCCTAGATAAGTCTTGCCAATTTCAGCCGTCGCAGTAATGTCGCCAATCAATTGCAATGCTTTGGCTGCCGCGGCTTCATCACTCGAAGCAACTTTCACCATGCCGGAATCTTCGACGTCGATTTTCACTCCCGTCTGTTCGACGATAGAGCGAATCATCTTGCCGCCCGGTCCGATCAGGTCGCGAATCTTGTCCGTAGGAATTTGCACGGTGTAGAAGCGCGGAGCAAATGCGGAAATCTTGGTGCGAGGCTCGGAGATCACTTCATTCATCTTGTCGAGGATGAAAAACCTTCCGCGCTGCGCCTGGGCCATGGCTTCACGCATGATCTGTGGCGTGATGCCAGCCACTTTGATGTCCATCTGCAGGGCGGTAATGCCGTCCCGCGTTCCGGCGACTTTAAAATCCATGTCGCCATAGTGGTCTTCAGCGCCCGCAATGTCGGTAAGGATGGAATACTTCCCGTCTTCCATTACCAATCCCATGGCCACACCAGCCACGTGCGATTTGAGTGGAACACCCGCATCCATCAAAGAGAGTGAAGCTCCGCAAACCGAAGCCATGGACGACGAACCGTTGGATTCGAGAATGTCGGAAACCACTCGCATAGCGTAGGGCCATTTCTCTTCTGCCGGAAGCACCACAGCTACAGAGCGTTCCGCAAGAGCTCCGTGGCCGATTTCGCGACGGCCCGCTCCGCGCAGGAATCCAACTTCTCCAACGCTGAATGGCGGGAAGTTGTAATGCAGCATGAAGCGTTTTTTCGCTTCGCCCTCGAACGCTTCGAGCCGCTGCATGTCATCCGACGTGCCAAGCGTGGTTGTGACCAGGGCTTGCGTTTCACCGCGGGTAAACACTGCAGAGCCGTGCGTGCGCGGAAGAAGCCCGGTTTCAATCCAGATAGGGCGAATTTCATCAAACGCCCGGCCATCCGGACGGCGCTTGTCCGCAGTGACCTGCTCGCGGAAAATCCGCTCACGCAACTCTTCGTAATAGCGCTTAAGCTTTTTCTGCCCGGCCTCATCGTCTTCCGCGATGGGTTCCAGCAACTTTTTCTTGATTTCGCGGACCAGGTTATAGCTCTCCGCTTTGGGATGTTTCTGGGTATCAAGCGCATCCGTAAGCTCTTTGCCAATGCGCTTCTTCAAATCATCGAAATAAGCCTGGTCGAATTCTGGCGGTGTGACCTGGCGCTTGGGCTTGCCCGCTTTTTCACGCAGGCTGTTGATCGCGGCACAAATCTTTTTGATTTCGCCGTGGGCAAACTCAATGGCGTCCACCACCGTCTCTTCTTTTACTTCCTTCGCGCCCGCTTCAATCATCACGATGGCTTCCGCGGAGGCGACCACCATGAGATTCAGCAAACCTTCGCGCAATTCCGTATAAGAAGGATTCACCACGAACTGGCCATCCACCAATCCCACGCGCACCGCGCCAATGGGACCCTGGAATGGAATGTCGGAAATTGTCAATGCAGCAGACGCGCCGTTGATGGCGCAAACATCGGGATCATTTTCTTTGTCCGCGGAAAGGACAAACGCGATCACTTGGGTTTCGCAGCGGAAGCCGTCGGCGAAAAGCGGACGGACGGGACGATCAATCATGCGGCTGACGAGAATTTCGCGCTCGCTGGGGCGGCCCTCACGCT
>JANWKU010000145.1 GCA_025451215.1 Terriglobales bacterium | reverse complement strand
GCCTCGCGCAATTTAGGATGCGTCGTTAGTCCCAAATAATTATTCGACGCGAGGTTGACGACTTTCTTGCCGTCAAACGTGCATACCGGTTCCTGCTCATCATCCAAAACTCGTAAGCGAAAATACGTCCCTTTGGCTTTGAGATCGTTGAGTTGGTCAGTGAGGTAGGAAAGCGGGTTGGAGCGAACGCCAGGCCGGACCATATTCCTAGTCTAATCTCGCTGCGCAAACCTGCTAAACTTTTGTAATTGCCGCTGTAGTTTGCTCGCAATCAGCGGAGAGTTGGCCGAGTGGTTGATGGCACCGGTCTTGAAAACCGGCATACCTTAACGGGTATCGGGGGTTCGAATCCCTCACTCTCCGCCATAAAAATCACGCTTTGAGTTTACGTTTCGCCCTCGCTCGCGAAACGCGATTGGTGTTTTCGGAGGACAGACGCAGTCATGGATCAAAAGTTATCTCTCTTCGCCTCGTGGCAAAAAATGCTCGCATTTTGGATTGGCTCAGCCATGGTGGCGGCCGGAGTAGTACTGCATTTGCCAATGTTCTGGATGGGCCGATACACGCACTTCCGGCTCGCCGGAATGCCGATGAATCCCGGCATGTATATCGGCATGGCGCTCATTATCTTTGGGGTTGGCGCTGCCGCTTACGGGCTTTTGCCTTCGATGCGAAAGCAGCAGGTCAGCGATCTCTCCATCACGCCGCCTGAAGATGCTCCGCTGACAAAAGAACATTGGATCCAGATCTGCCTGCTCGCCGTTGCGCTTGTGATTGACGTAATGAAAGCAGCGTCGCTCGGTTTCGTTGTCCCGGGCATGCGCGTTGAGTATGGACTCGGTTTCTCGGCTGTCGCGGTATTGCCCTTCGTTGCGTTGCTTGGCACCACTTTAGGGTCTTTCATTTGGGGCGCACTCGCCGATATTTACGGACGCCGCGCGGCCATTCTGCTTGCCGCCGTTTTGTTTGTTGGCACCTCCATCTGTGGAGCGATGCCCTCGTTCTCCTGGAATATGCTGATGTGCTTCATCATGGGCCTGGCGGCCGGCGGAATGTTGCCGGTGGCGAATGCGCTGCTCGCAGAAATTCTGCCGACTAAACATCGCGGATGGTGCCTGGTGCTTCTTGGCGGAATCGGAACCGTGGGCGGCTATTTCGCAACCAGCGAGTGCTCCGCACTATTGCAGCCGTATTTTGGCTGGCGCATCATGTGGTTTTTAGGTCTCCCCACCGGGCTCATTCTCATTGCGCTCAGTTCATTCCTTCCAGAATCCGCACGTTTCTTGCTCGAGATGGGCCGCGTAGATGAAGCGAAGGCAATGCTAGCCCGCTACGGTTCGGTACTCTCCACCACTCAAGTAAGGGTTCCTTCTGGAAGGGCAGCGGGCCCAATCGCCAGCGAACAGAAATCCGGCGTCCGTTCAAACCTGGGCTCACTGCTGTGGTTGACTGTGGCTCTCACGTTGACTGCCCTGGCGTGGGGATTGGTAAATTTCGGCGTGCTGCTGTGGTTGCCCGGCAGTTTGATGGCCGCAGGCCGCAGCGTCGGGCTTGCCAGCAAGCTTATTGCGCGGTCAACGCTCATCGCCGTGCCAACGATCGGAATCACCACGTACCTCTACACAGTTTGGAGCACCAAGCGTGTTCTGATTCTGGCAATCGGCATTACTACCCTGGGATTGCTGGCCACGCTTTTCCGCAATAATCATTTTTTGTCCGGAATTTCGAACCCGCTATTCTCGGTTTCCCTGCTCGTCGTAGGCACAAGCGCGGTCATTTCAATTCTGCTGCCATACACTTCAGAGAGTTTTCCCGTCCGTCTTCGAGGACGCGCCACGGGATGGATCGCGGGCTGCAGCAAAGTTGGCGGCGTAATGGCGCAGGGGCTTGCTACTCTTACCCTGGTGCCGGCGTTCGCGTTGGCGGCAGGTGCCATTGCTATTCCCACAATTGGATCGTTACTGCTGGTGGCGATCTTCGGCCATGAAACTCGCGGGCTTGATCTGCGCCAGTTGGAAGCGCCCGAACAACTTCGGTATATGGAAGCTGCCGATACTGGCGACTAGGCGCTTTATGGTTTGCAGGGAACGCTGATTGCCTATATCGGTTCTGATCATAAAAAGAAAATGCCATCCCATCGGGATGGCATTTCTTCTGTTCGATCAAAATTTACGCTGCGTCTTCCGATTTTTCTTCCGCCCTGTCTTTCTCAGCGGCTTCGTCGTCATGCTTCTTAAGGCTGTCTTTCACTTTTCCAACGGCGTTTTGTATCTTGCCTTCAGCCTGCTTTGCCGCGCCCTTGACCTGGGCTTCTTCATTTCCCGTCCACTCGCCGGCCTGGCGCTCTACGCGTCCGGCGACGTCTTTGGCTTTGCCTTCGACTCGGTCTTTATTCATGATGAAATCCTCCTGGACTGCAAAGAGCTTACGTTTGTTTCGCGCAAGAGCCCATCGGCGAGAATATGTATTTCAGCAGGGTAAGTACCGAAGGGCTCTGAGGTGGTTTGCAAGCGAAAAACCGCGCAGATTTAAGGTTTATACCGTGGATTTTTCCCGCATCCTATAGACAATGGCCCAAACTGCGATCGCGATCACCATGGCGGCCAAAATCCAAATGAAATGATGTGCGATTAATTGGACAAACTGCGGCCCAAACTTAATGACCAGCAGAGAGAGAAGCAGAAACCTTACAAACCTTCCCGCGAAAACCGCCAGAAAAAAATGCCAGAAATTCATTTCGAAAACCGCGGCGGAAAGAACAAACAGCTTGAATGGAGTTGGCGGAGGCAACATAGCGGGGAACATAACCGCCCAAAACTCGTGTTGGTCAAAGGAACTTTGGATTTTGATAAAGCGTTCCTCAGAAATCCTTTTGCGCAGGAAGGCCTCGCCACCCGCGTATCCGATCCAATACAGGATGCTACTGCCCACAGCGGATCCCGCGGAAGCCAGCAGAGTGTAGAGCCAGAAAAGAGAGTGGTTCTTGTAAACGTAGGTCGCCACAAAAGGATCCATGGGAAGCCCTATGGCCGCGCCGTCCAGAACGGCGATTACGAAAACGCCCCATATTCCCAGGGGGCTGAGCAGTGCCCAAAGAAAGTGAGTGTAGCGAGTAAGGATATGCCCGATGGTTTTCAAACACTAAAGTGTACGCGAAAGAACTCCTGGGTGTTTCCCGATTTGACTAGCTGGAATTGCCTAAGCTAGCCTCAGAAGTCCCCCTTCTACCGGAGGGAATGAAAGGCAATGGACTATCCATGCAGAGAGCTGTCTCCACCCATTTACATATAAAGGAACGGCTGCATCCGGGCTTGCTGGACGGACTGGTGCGGGGCGGGGCGCAAGCGGTCGAAATTTTTGCGGCGCGCCAGCATCTTGACTACGCTAACCGGAAACAGCACGTCCGTGAGATTGCCGACTGGTTCCGGGACAATCCGGTTCCACTCCATTCCGTTCATGCTCCGATGTTTGCTGATTATGAATTGGGCCGCACCGGCGCTCCGCCCATCAACGTTGCCTCCAGCGACCGCTCGCAAATCGTTGCAGCTATGGACGAAATCAAGCGGGCGATCGAAGTGGCCGAACAAATTCCTTTCCGTTTTTTGATCCAGCACATCGGCGTGCCCAATGAAAGCTTCGACGAGCGGAAGTTCGAAGCGGCGATGACTTCGATCGAGCATTTGCGCGCCTTTGCCAAGCCGCTCGGCGTGCGAATACTGCTGGAAAATATTGATAATGAACTCTCGACTCCGGAACGGCTGGTGGAATTTATCCACGTCACGCATTTCGACGATGTTGGCGTTTGCTTCGATGTAGGCCACGCTCACTTGATGAGCGGCGTTGCAGAAGGCTTTGAGATATTAAAAAAGCACATTGGTTCGACCCACATCCACGACAACAAGAAGGACAAGGATTCACATCTGTGGCCGGGCGCTGGTTCCATTGATTGGAAGCAAACCATGGAACTGCTGCGAACCGCGCCGCAAACGCCGCCAATTCTGCTGGAGATTGAGGCCGATGAAAAGGTAAACGTGGTCGAGAAGATGAATGAGACGTTTGAGAAGTTAGAAGCCGCGTAAAGATATTAGAGCGTTGACGTTTTTGTAATCGAACATTTCTCGGAGCACTCCGCGTTCTCGGCGGTGTAAAGATTTTGATTTATGTCATCCCCTGTCACCACCATTGCGGAAATCGGCAAGCACGAAGGACAAACAGTCACCATCCGCGGTTGGCTCTATAACCTGCGCGAAAGCGGCAAACTGCTGTTCCCCATTTTCCGCGATGGCAGCGGACTAATTCAGGGCATCGTCCCCAAGAGCGCCGTGCCGCCGGAAGTATTCGATGCAATCAAGGGATTGACTCAGGAATCCAGCGTCATTGTGGAAGGTAAAGTTCGCGCGGACAAGCGCGCGCCCAGCGGATATGAGCTGGACGTGAGCAACGTGGAAGTGTTGCAGCGCGTTTCCGAAGAAGATCCATATCCGATCTCTCTGAAAGAGCACGGCGTTGATTTCCTCATGGAGCATCGCCATCTCTGGGTCCGTACTCCGCGCCAGGCCTCGATTCTGCGAGTGCGCGCGGAAATCATTAAGGCTGCCCGCGATTTCTTCGACGAAAATGGATTCACGCTCACCGATCCGCCCATCATTACTCCGGCGGCCTGCGAAGGCACTACAACTTTATTTCCCGTGGATTATTTCGAAGAACAGGCCTACCTCACGCAATCGGGCCAGCTATACATTGAAGCAACGGCCCTCGCGCTGGGCAAGGTTTATTCATTCGGCCCGACATTCCGCGCGGAGAAATCCAAAACGCGCCGTCACCTCACCGAATTCTGGATGGTCGAGCCGGAAGTTGCTTATGCCAAACTCGACGATCTGATGGTCCTGGCGGAGGACTTCATCAGCTTTATCGTGAAGCGATGTTTGGAAAAACGCCGCGCGGATCTGCAGACGATTGGCCGCGATGTTTCCAAGTTGGAAAAAATTTCCGCGCCCTTTCCTCGCATCACTTATGACGACGCGGTAAAGATGTTGCAGGAGGCCCACGCCAAGGGCGCGCTGGAGAATAAGTTTGAGTACGGCGGAGACTTCGGCTCTCCCGACGAAACTTATTTGTCGGCCCAGTTCGACAAGCCGGTGATCGTGAATCGCTATCCCGCCGTCGTGAAAGCTTTCTACATGGAGCCTGATCCTGAGCGGCCTGATCTGGCCCTTTGCATGGACGTGCTCGCGCCCGAAGGCTACGGCGAAATCATCGGCGGCTCGCAGCGTATGGCTTCGTACGAGCTGCTGGTAAAACGAATCCGCGAACACAATCTTCCGGAAGAAGCCTTCAAATGGTATTTAGACCTGCGCAAATATGGAAGCGTTCCCCACGGCGGCTTTGGCATGGGCATTGAACGCGCAGTCGCGTGGATTTGCGGGCTGGAACACGTGCGCGAGACGATTCCCTTTCCGCGCATGTTGCACCGGCTGTATCCGTGAGTTAGTAATTTGTGAATTGCCATGTTGAGCGTAATCGGATCGTTTGTAAAAACGATCCCATGGAGTCGAAGCATCCCTACAATTTTCCGGGTGAACGGGTAGGGATTCTTCGGTGCAAAAAACGCACCTCAGAATGACAAAGTAAGGGCAGAATTCATGACTCCTACATCCTTCTCCAGCATCAGTCCTAAAAAAATCCGCGTGATTGGCGTGCCCCTGGATCTTGGTCAGTCGCGGCGTGGCGTGGATATGGGGCCTTCGGCTGTGCGAGTTGCCGGGTTGGAAGCCCGCCTGGAGACGCTCGGCCACATTGTTGAAGATGGCGGCAATGTCGCCGTAGCCATTGCGGAACAGAAGAAAGTCGGGGACCAGCACGCGAAATATTTGAAGGAAATTACGGCCACTTGCACAAAGAGCGCCGAGCTCGTGCTTAAAGCGCTGGAGTCTGATCATGTGCCGCTCGTCTTAGGCGGCGATCACTCCGTCGCCGCGGGCACCGTCGCGGGCGTGGCGGAATTTTATCGTCGTAAAGAACAAAAGATCGGACTCATCTGGATTGACGCCCACAGCGACATTAATACTCCCGATAGCTCACCAAGCGGCAATGTGCATGGCATGCCGCTGGCTGCCATCATGGGCCTCGGCCCGTCTGAACTGGGAAACATTTTTAACTTCTCTCCGAAAGTCCATGCGGAAAATTGCGTTTTGGTCGGCGTGCGCGACATTGACGCCATTGAGAAAGAAAACATCCGCAAGGCTGGGATCGAAGTTTTCACCATGCGCGACATTGACGAGCGCGGCATGCGCGTGGTGGTTGAAGAAGCCTTGCGTATCGCGGGCCGCGACACTGTTGGCTACCACATTTCACTCGATATGGATTGGATTGATCCCGAAGACGCACCCGGAGTAGGCACGCCCGTCCGCGGAGGAGCAACGTATCGCGAGGCCCACCTTGCCATGGAAATTATCTCAGACCACGGGCGGATGCTAAGTTTTGAGATTGTCGAAGTCAATCCAGTGATTGACGAACATAACCGCACCGCCCAGCTTGCGGTCGAGTTGGCGGCCTCGGCGTTTGGAAAAAAAATCCTTTAAAAACCGGCTGGAGTTTATTTTTCAATTCTGCCTATAAGGCTTAACCAAACCTAAAAGCCCACCGCTAATAACAGTAATTATGGATTTAGCTTTCTGCGCTTAAAGCTCGCCTGGAGAGTTTTTTTCAGTGCCTTATAAATCTTTAATAAGGCAAGGTTCTCGCCTCCAAGGTATAATTCCGCGCACATCACGGAAGGTACTCTAATGACATCCAGCAACATTCTATGGCCGAGGATGATTACAAAATCCCTCGCCAATGCCCTTCGTTCCATTCGCCGAATCGCTAACCTGGCCAATGCTTTTCTTGTCTTGTGCTTGATATTTTCGGCGCAGCTTGCCACCGCTGGAAGCGCTGGGAACGGATCGCACCAGGGCGGCACCGACCACTATTACTGCACGTCGAATGACAAAAGCCAAAGCACGATCTACTTCAGCGCCGAGTTCGATTTTAGCTGGCCCCCGGGCTCTGTGAGAGTTCAGGACAGCGTGATCGGGAATGAGTTCAAGCAAGCCCTAGCCGCAAAATATGGCTATCAGGGAAGCGTCGTGTGTTTTGGGACGAAGAGTAAGACTCAGACGCAGGCGCAATTGCAGAGCGGCATCTCCGGGGCTCGCTCCTCTGGTAAATGGACCGTGGTTGAGACGGGATGGATATGGAGCGGGGCAAAGGTGCCGGGAGGTGGCGCATCTGGGCCGAGCGCTGCTGCCCAGCGGGCAACGGTGGTGAACTCCAATCAAGACTCGTTGGGGAGTGCAGAAAGCGGATCGGCACCGGGCGGATCAGAGTCAAGTGGATCAGCGTCAGGCGGATCGGAGCCGGCAAATTCAGCAGGGCAAGCGCAGAACCTTCCGGCCGCAGGGACGACCCTGGCCGTAAGAATCCTTGAGTCGGTGGATTCCAGTAAGGATCCTGCGGGCAAACAGTATCGGGCAACGGTTACGACTGCGGCGGAGGCGGGCAACGGTCTTACCATCTCGCGGGACTCGATGGCGACGGTCACTCTGATGAAGGATCAAGGCGGATGGTCGGCACATTTGCAGTCGGTAGTTGTTAAGGGACAAACGGTGAACGTGAGCAGCGCCCCGGCGACGGTGATGGGATCGGCACAGGGCACTGCCAGCAACGCAGTCAGCACAGTAACCTCGATGATGGGAAGCTTTGGGCGTTTCGGACACAAACCACCTAAACCCGCTGGCGTTCAAGCGATCGCGACTGGAGATCGTGTGCTCCTGCCGCCGGGAACACAATTGCGGTTTGTACTTAGCGGGGCTTCGGCTCCCGGCGGGGAAATGGCGTCTGCCGGCGGAGAGTCGTCTCTGGGTGGGCCGTCCCATCCTGGCGGTGGGAATCCGGCCGGCGTGGCGAGCTCGTCCGCAACCGGAGAACCGGCATCCGGTGGGACCTGGAGCGCAAAGATCCAGGAAACGCCACTGGGGCCTAGCAAACAGGCTGGACTATTTGTCGTAAGTCCGGATGGCGGGCATTACGCGGTGACTGCGATGCACGGAAGCCGTGAACTGGTCATCGTGGATGGAGTGGATGGTCCTGAGTTCGACCACGCCGCGCACACCTGGGGAGGGCAAGCCCTTGACTTCGTATTCAATTCCGATGGCAAGCATTCGGCATATGTGGCGCAGAGCGGCGACGAGATGGTTGAGGTTCGAGACGGCAAAACGGCGTTTACGATTACCAGCATCAAACGATTGTCCAACGGCGTCCAGGAAGGAATCGTGCTGCCGATCGACCAGTCGCGCATTCATAACCCGGACGCCCCGACTAGTTCGCTCGTGCATCAGTGCGTAATAAGCCCGAGTGGAGCGCATGTCGCGGTTGTGAGTACGCACTCGAGCACTTCTGAGCCGCTGAACTATTATTTGTTTCTCGATGGAGTGAGGAGCCAGTCATATCGCTCAATCGACTTGAGCAAGATAGCTTTTGTCGCGGAAAAGCTGGTCTATGTCGCGCAAACGAATGACGGGAAATTTCACGTTGTGGTGAACGACAAGCTGGGCCCGCCACACGACGGGGTGCTCACTCTTCTGGTGAACCAGGACAACAACCACTACGCCTACATCGCCGCAGACGGAGGAGCTAACGGAAGCAACCAGGTTGTAGTCGTGGATGGCATCCCAGGCACACCGCATCGCGGCGCGATACGGAATTTGACCATTGCGTCGAACGGCCGCGTTGCTTACGAAGCGGTCGTGGGCGGTACGCCCGGCTCGCCCAACGGCTCCGATGACTTGTACGTTGACGGCCATAGCGTTGGTCCTGTCGTTCATCCCTTCGCGGTAGTGGATAAATCCGGGAAAGGACAGATTCTGGAGGCATACGTTGTGTTCAGCCCGGATGGAAAACGGGTCGCCTACGTCAGGCGCGTTCCTGGAGGCATGGCAGCCGTGGTTGACGGAAAGGTGGGACGGGCTTACGACAGCATTGGCGTGTTTCAGTTCAGCCCAGATTCCAAGTACGATTTCTATGTGGGACAGCGGAATTTGAACTTCGTAGTGCTCGATGGTCAGGAGATGCAGGGTGAGGGTACGGTCACGAACTTCCTCTTCAGCCAGATCAGCGGACGCTTTGCCTATCTGGCATATTCGCCGCAAGCGGGTTTCCGCATGGTCATTGACGGAAAACAGAGCCCGCGCTTCCAGGAGTTCGTTGCAAACTCGATGAGCTTCAGCGCGGACGGCAAGCACTATGCTTACGCGATCCATGCCAATTTCTCGCAATGCGCCATCATCCGTGACGGCATAACCACGAATGTCCCGTCTCTGGTCCCCTTCACCACCCGGGCCCGCCCCGGCATCGACTTTCCTCCGCTCTTCTTTAGCGAGGACGGAAAGCGGCTGGTCTGGGCGTGGCCGAAATCGGATGGCGTTAGCGGAAATGTGATCAGCATCAACAGCCAGGAGATTACGCACGGTCACGGGGCTTACGAGTTTCCCGGGTTCAGTCCCGATAGCCAGCACTTCGCGACCATGATTTGGAACGGACACACCTATGCTCTCTCGGTGGACGGAAAAGCAGGTACGACGTATGACGATTTTCTCGAAGTGAATCCGAATGTGGCGCGGTTTCTGGACTCGCATACATATAGATTCTTGGGCGTGAAAGGCGGGATGGTGTATCGGGTGATGGAGAACCTGGGAGGATAAGGTTCAGCGGCTCGAATCAAAGTTCCATCTCCAACCCTCCACGGTATATGGGAGCCAGGGCACCTGGGATTGGGGACTAAACACCCTTATTGCAAAAACAGGGAGCGCATTCTATTGCGTGACCGTCTTCACTGCGCTCCAATTTCGAATCTCGAGCCTGAGATGACGTTGCAAACTACACATCATCCACGCCGGTTCCTTTAAACACCACGCCCGATTTCGCGCCGACATTCAGAATGACCTGGCCGCCATCCACAAGTCGCGACCAGACCATCAACTATCGTCCTTAATTTTCAGTTTGTATGCGGCAAGGAGGGCTTTTCCTCCGAGAACGCGAGAGCACTCCGAGGTACAGCCATTGTCAACGGAGATATGGGTACGATGTGCAAGAATGGAAATGGACTTAACCAAAATGGCAAAACTTCGAGTGGGTATTCTTTTTGGAGGACGCAGCGGAGAGCACGAAATTTCCTTGCTCTCGGCGGCCTCGGTATTCAAAGCTATCGACCAGAGCAAGTTTGAAGTTGTTCCTATCGGCATCACCAAAGAAGGCCGCTGGGTCGTCGCTGGCGATGCCGAGCGTCTGCTCTCGGGTAAGACTCTTTCCGACAAGCCAACGGAAGAATCTCGCCACCTGCGCGCAGGCGATCCTGATGCCACGCCGACAGCCGCTGTTTTGGCCAGTGGCCAAAGCGTTGTGGTGCCGCCGGAGCCGCACAAACCAGGTTCGCCGCTCGCTCCATTTCAAACCGACAGCCTTACGCGCCGTTCCTCGGACCGCGCCATCAATGTGGACGTGATTTTTCCCGTACTGCACGGAACCTTCGGCGAGGATGGCACCATTCAGGGATTGCTCGAGCTGGCCGACATTCCTTATGTAGGCGCGGGCGTGCTGGGTTCCGCAGCCGGCATGGATAAGGACGTTATGAAGTCGCTCTTCATCGCCGCGGGACTACCGATCGTGAAGCACGTGACGATCTTGCGCGGGGACTGGGAAGAAGCGCCAAAGAAAATCCAGAAGCTGGTGGAAAGCAAACTGAAATATCCGGTATTCGTGAAGCCGGCGAATCTAGGGTCGTCGGTGGGAATCTCCAAAGCGCGCGAGCGTAAAGAACTCGGGCCGGCCATCAAAGAAGCTGCTAAGTTTGACCGTAAGATTGTGATTGAGCAGGGCGTAGGCGGCAAGAAAAACAAGGCCCGCGAAATCGAATGTTCTGTTCTGGGGAATGACAAGCCGGAAGCCTCCGTCCCCGGCGAGATCGTTCCCGGCAAAGAGTTCTACGATTACACAGCAAAATATCTGGATGAAGGCTCGGAACTTATCATTCCCGCAAAGCTCACCAAAGCGGAAACCAAAAGATTTCAGCAGCTTGCTATCAGTGCCTTCAGGGCCGTGGACTGCTCCGGTCTTGCGCGTGTGGATTTCCTGATGGATCCAAAAACCCGCAAAATTTATTTGAACGAGATCAACACCATGCCGGGATTCACCTCAATCAGCATGTATCCCAAATTGTGGGCGGCAACGGGATTGCCTTATCCCATGCTAATCGAACGGCTGATCGAACTTGGACTCGAACGCCACGCTGACAAAAAGAAAAACCAGTACAGCCGGTAAAAATTATTATTATACTTTATAGTACTTATATATAATAACTTCAAAACTAGTTAAACCAAAGTTAAATAAGCGATGCAGCCCGCGTCTTTTCGCAAGGCAAAATCCGGAAAGCTCATTAAGGGTTCCCATGGCTTTTGGGCCTTTGTTCCCAACCGCTTGCCACCGATCATTGATTTGACTTGGGAATTCGCAAATCAAATAAGTGAATCCGATCGCCAATTGAGTCAACTCGCAGGCGCGGCGCGAACTCTTCCTAATCCTCATCTGCTCATCAACCCATTCACCCGGCGGGAAGCTGTTTTGTCTAGTCGAATTGAAGGGACAGTAGCCTCCTTGTCAGACCTTATGTCCTTTGAGGCTCTCGGCGTAGTGCGCTCTGATCGTGCCGATGTGGGAGAAGTTGCAAATTATGTCACGGCGCTGGAATACGGGCTGAAAAGGCTCGATCAATTGCCTGTTAGTTTGCGCTTGATGCGTGAACTTCATGAACGGCTTATGGCCGGTACAAGTAACTCCCCTACAACTCCGGGAGAATTTCGACATTCCCAAAATTGGATAGGTCCACCTGGCTGTCTTCTAAAAGATGCCACCTACGTGCCCCCACCCGAGCCTGAAATGAAAGCAGCGCTCTCTGATCTCGAACGCTACATCCACGCAAAATCCAATCTGCCGCCACTGGTGCGGATGGCTATAATTCATTATCAATTCGAAGCGATTCATCCGTTTTTGGACGGAAATGGAAGAATCGGTAGGCTTCTTATTACTCTATTGCTCTGCGCGGAAAAATTATTACCTCAACCGTTGCTCTACTTGAGCGCTTTTTTCGAGCGTCACCGTTCCGATTACTACAGACTCTTGCTCGAGGTGAGCCAGAATGGAAATTGGACGGAGTGGATTTTATTTTTTCTTCGCGGCGTTGCCGAGCAATCCATTGATGCTCTAAACCGCGCAAACCAGTTGCAGCAGCTTGCCGCCGAGTACCGCGACCTACTTCACAAGAAAAGAGCTTCTTCAACCGCGCTGAAACTTGTCGAAGTTTTGTTCAAAAATCCAGTGGTAAGCCCGACCTCGACTAAGAGTGTGTTGAACTTGACATACGTCTCAGTGCAAAAAAATATAGAAAAACTGGTGGAAGCAGGCATTCTGCGGGAAGTGACGGGACGGAAACGCGATCGAATATACGTCGCGCAACAGATCATCGACATTCTCGAAAAACAAGATGCTCGCCAACTTAGGTTGAAACTCTAATTTTTTGCTTAATCATAAGGCCACAGCCAAGAATCCCCAGGAACTCACCGCTTCACCACTGCCGCTCTCGCCGCATCCGTCCCCGTGGGCATGGTGGTCACGCGCGCGCCCTGGCTCTGTCCTTGAGCAGCAGCTTGACCCTGCGAGGCTGTCTGCGCCGTCGGCGGAATCAATCCCATTGCTTTGCGCACTTCGCCTTCGATCTTTACCAGCGAATCTTTATTTTCCTTGAGAAATGCGCGCGCATTCTCGCGGCCCTGGCCAATGCGTTCGCCCTTATAGCTGTACCAGGAACCAGATTTTTCGACGATATTCTGGGCCACCGCCAAATCCAGCAGATCCCCCTCACGAGAAATTCCTTCCCCGTAAAGGATGTCGAATTCGGCCTCGCGGAATGGCGCCGCGACCTTGTTCTTCACGATCTTGACTCTGGTCCGCGAGCCAATCATCACATCGCCTTCTTTGATCGCGGCAATGCGGCGAATATCAATTCGTACTGACGAATAAAATTTCAGCGCCCGGCCACCCGTGGTCGTTTCAGGATTGCCAAACATAACGCCGATCTTTTCGCGAATCTGATTGATGAATACCAGGCAGGTATGGGACTTGGAAACGATTCCCGTCAACTTGCGCAACGCCTGCGACATAAGCCTCGCCTGCAAACCCATATGGCTGTCGCCCATTTCGCCTTCGAGTTCCGCCTTCGGCACCAACGCCGCCACCGAGTCCACGATCAGCACATCAATGGCATTGGAACGTACCAGGGCCTCGGCAATTTCCAGCGCCTGTTCGCCGTAATCGGGCTGAGACACCAGCAAATTGTCCACATCCACGCCCAGCTTCTTGGCATAGATCGGATCAAGCGCATGTTCAGCGTCCACGAAAGCGGCCATGCCGCCCACGCGCTGTGCCTCAGCAATCACCTGCAAGGCAATGGTGGTTTTGCCGGACGACTCCGGTCCGAAGATTTCAACCACGCGCCCCCGCGGGAAGCCACCCACACCGAGCGCCGCGTCGAAAGATACCGCACCGGTAGAGATCACGGAAATCGGCACGACTTCCTTCGATCCCAGACGCATGATCGAGCCCTTTCCAAATTGCTTTTCAATCTGTGCCAGAGCTAAATCAATTGCTTTTACGCGTTCATCCGCCATGGTGAGGCTCCTTGAATAGTTTCTTGATGATTACTAAAGGCGGATTATACATAGACGCGAAAGCGAATGAAAGGCGAATTTCCACTGGCGGGATTCACCGAGCAGGTTCGTGCGTCACGATTTCCGCCCCAATCGGGTGCCATTCTGAAAATTCGACCAGTCATTTCCGTTTTCGATACAGGAATTTTCCAGAGCTATCAATTCGTCCGTAAAGTTGGGCCAGTTGCTCTTATGATTTTGATCAGCCGGAAGCGCATCTTCGAAGTTGAAATCGCGCGGTTCCGGCATGTAAGCCGTCAGGGACACCTGGAGTCCCTGCTCCCTTGAGTGCCCCGGCCGCCCCGCCGGGGCATTTTTATGAAAGGAGCCTTTTCCCTGATTCATTACAATTCTGCGCCTGGCATCAGGCGGATGCTCATAGGCGATCTGTGGCGTGCTACAATTGGGCGCGTTCCCGACGATTTCCTGATAGTGAATCCAAATATTTTCTTAACTTAAAGCAGCAGCGGACAATTGCGCGTGGCCACACAATCTTCCAAGACTGAACCCATTACCTACGCCGATGCAGGCGTTGATATTGATCGCGCCAATCGCACCAAAAAGCGCATTAAATATCTCGCCCATAAGACCTTCAATCGCGGCGTGTTAAGCGAAATTGGGGGCTTTGGAGGGCTGTTCTCCATTGACAAGACCAAATACGTGGATCCCGTGCTGGTTTCCAGTGTGGATGGGGTGGGGACTAAGCTGAAGATCGCTTTTGAGATGGATATGCACCAGACCATCGGCGCCGATCTGGTGAACCATTGCGTGAATGATATTGCCGTACAGGGCGCGGCTCCGTTGTTCTTTATGGATTACCTGGCTACCGGGCAGTTGCAGCCAGAAGTCGCTGAAAAGGTGGTCGAAGGACTGGCCTCCGCCTGCAAAAGTAACGGCTGCGCGCTCATTGGGGGCGAAACCGCCGAAATGCCGGGGTTTTATCCGAATGGCGAATATGACTTGGCCGGCTTTATTGTGGGGGTAGTCGAGCGGGAACGCATCGTTACCGGAAAAACCGTAGAAGTTGGAGACGTGATTCTTGGATTGCCGTCGAATGGCCTGCATACCAATGGCTATTCGCTGGCGCGCAAATTGTTATTTGACGTCGCCGGATACACCTTGGACACTTACGTCAATGAATTGAAGGGCAAAGTCGGCAACGAATTGCTGCGGACGCACAAGAGCTACTGGCCCATCATCCGCAAGTTGCTGGCTGCTGACTGCGTTTCGGCTCTCGCTCACATCACGGGTGGCGGCATCACGGAAAACCTGCCGCGTGTCCTGCCTAAAGGAGTGGCTGCGGTCGTTGAAGTCGGTTCCTGGCCCTTACAGCCGATTTTTGAGCACCTGCAAAAGCTGGGTAACGTTGCTCAAGATGAAATGCTGAGAACGTTCAATATGGGCCTGGGCATGTTGTTGGTAATCCCCTCCCAGAAATTCAAGAAAGCCCAAAGCGTTCTGGAGCGCGCGGGTGAAAAAGCCCACACCGTCGGACGCATCGTAAAGGGCGACCGCAAAGTGATGTACACATAGTCGTGAATCTCCTTTGATTTAACGCTTCCGCTTAATCCGTAAAAAATGAGCAAAAACACCCGCATGTCGTTATGGCGGTACAATATCAACAGACATTTTCTACAACAGCGGCCCGCTTGCGATTTTTGATTTCCGGCTGAAGCAACACCTGGCAGCGAATGTTTTGCTGAATAGCCATCGTTCCAGAACTTAATCTAGAAGTGATTGACTGTCATGGATATCCGGGAAATCGCGAAGCGCGCCAAAGTTTCGACGGCCACAGTCTCTCGCGCCATTAACCGCGTTCCCACTGTCAACCCGAACCTCGCCAAACGGGTGTGGAAAATCATCGAGGAACTGGACTACTACCCGAACACGCAGGCGAGGGCGCTGGTTTCCGGCAAGACGCGAATTTTCGGGCTCATCGTTTCTGAAATCACCAATCCATTTTTCCCTGAAATCGTGCAGTCATTCGAAGACATCGCGGTGCAGCACAACTACGAGATTCTGCTTACCTCAACCATTCACGATCCTAAACGCATGGAGATTTCCGTGCGGCGGATGATTGAGCGCCGGGTGGAAGGCGTTGCCGTTTTGACGTTCGGCATGGAAGAGTCGCTGCTGGAAGGACTTCGCTTCCGCAAAGTGCCCCTGGTATTCGTGGACGTGGCTCCACATTCGCCGCGGATGAGCAACATTCGCATCAACTATCTGCAAGGCATTCGACAGGCTGTACAGCATTTAGCGGCCTTGCGCCATACCCGCATTGCATTTGTCACTGGGCCTCTCCAATTGCGTTCAGCCTTGGTTCGAAAAGAGGCATTTCAGGAATCCATGCAGGAAATCGGGTTGGAGATTTTCCCGCAACTCATCGTGGAAGGCGACCATACCATGGAGGGGGGGATGAAAGCATTGATCAAACTGGCTGCGTTGGATCCCCGGCCGACCGCCATCTTATGCTCCAATGACATGACGGCGATCGGGGTAATGCGCGAGGCCTATGATTGTGGCATCTCCATTCCGGAGGAGTTATCCGTAGTGGGATTTGACGACATACGCCTTTCTGAATTTATGATTCCGCCCTTGACCACAATCCGAATGTCTCAAACAGAAATAGCACGGCTTGCATTCAGGGCTTTGAAGAATGAGGTGGACCGCGAGGAACCCGCCGCCGAAGGCACGGAATATTTACTGGACACGAACCTGTTGCTGCGGAAATCCACGGCGCTCGCGCCCGGCAATAGCCACGGAGCGATCAGCTCTCGTGAGATTTGAAATTTTTAACTGCAAACTGTCGCTTCGCAATCCTTTTATTTGACAAAACCGGAAGGGTATTCTACTTTTCGAGTTTCGGTAAACGATTACTTGCCTTAAAGAAGACCGCTTCGGCAGTTGTCATCAAAGCGGCACCATAAGAAGAATTAGGAGCCTTAAAAGTTTATGACCAACAAAAAAATGACCATGGGCGTAATTGTCGGCAACCGCGGTTTCTTTCCCGATCATCTGGCAAAAAGTGGCCGGGAAGAAATACTGCGGGTGCTGGCCGCCGCAGGAATGGAAGTGGTTGCGCTGACCCCGGAAGAAAGCAAATACGGCGCGGTGGAAACGCGGGAAGAATCGCGTCGCTGCGCCGAGCTGTTCAAGCGAAACCGGGAGCGCATTGACGGGATTATCGTCACTTTGCCAAATTTCGGCGAAGAGCGCGCCATTGCCGATACCTTGCGGTTGGCTGATTTACGCGTCCCGGTATTAATCCAGGCCACGCCTGACGATCCCAAGAAGATGACCATCGCTTTCCGCCGCGACAGCTTCTGCGGCAAGATGTCGGCCTGCAACAATCTCCGCCAGTACGGCATTCCCTACTCCATTACAACGCTTCATACCGAAGCTCTCGACTCGGCGGAATTCGCGAAGGACCTGGAATGGTTCGCGGGAGTCTGCCGGGTTGTGAATGGTTTCCGGAATCTGCGCGTCGGGGCTATCGGCGCACGTCCCACAGCCTTCAACACCGTCCGCTACAGCGAAAAAATTCTCGAGGCCAATGGCGTTTCAATCGAGACGCTCGACCTCTCCGAAGTTCTCGGGCGCATTGAACGAATGAAGGACAGCGATGAGCATGCCCAAGCCAAGCTGGCAAAGATCAAGAGTTATGTGGACTCTGCAAACGTGCCCGTTCCGGCGCTCATGAAGATGGCCAAACTGGGCGCGGTCGTGGACCAATGGATGGCTGCGACTGAGGTAGAGGTCAGCGCCGTTCAGTGCTGGACCTCGATTGAAGAGAACCTCGGCGTGGTGCCCTGCACCATTATGAGCATGATGAGCAACGAACTGCTATCCAGTGCCTGCGAGGTGGACATCTGCGGCGTGCTGGGCATGCATGCGCTGCAACTTGCCTCGCAAACGCCTTCTGCATTGCTCGACTGGAATAATAACTACGGTGCCGATCCCAACAAGGCCGTGTGCTTCCACTGCTCCAACCTCCCCAAACACTTTTTCCGCTCGGTCAAAATGGACTTTCAGGAAATCATTGCGGGCACCGTGGGAAAAGACAACACATTTGGAACCTGCGTAGGCCTCATCAAGCCGGAAAAAATGAGCTTTGCCCGCTTCTCCACCGACGATACTGCGGGCAAAATGCGCGGCTATGTTGGCCAGGGACGCTTCACGGATGATCCGCTGAATACCTTCGGCGGCGCTGGCGTGGTCGAAATCCCGCACATGCAGCGGCTCCTGCACTACATCTGCGAGAACGGCTTTGAGCACCATGTGGCCGCGAACTTGTCCACGGTGGCGGCTTCGGTGCATGAAGCAGCTTCCCGCTATCTGGGCTGGGACATGCACTGGCACGACGGGCCAGCGGGAGTCGCGTAATGGCCATCGTCGCGGGAGTAGATTTCGGGACCCTGAGCGTTCGCGTTTCGCTTGTGGATAGCGAGCGCGGCCTGCTGACATCCGCCATCGCGGAATATCCCCTGCATCGCAAGCGCGAAGATCCAGAATATGCCACGCAGTCCCATGAAGACCAAATGCGCGCGCTGGCCACAGCCACCCGTGAAGCAGTAAAGAAAGCAGGGATTTCCGGCGATCAGGTCGAAGCCATTGCACTTGATACCACAGGCTCTTCAGTCATACCCGTGGGCAAGGATCTCGTTCCGCTCGGCGAATATTATTTGTGGTGCGATCACCGGGCCAAGGGCGAAGCTGCGGAAATCACCGAAGCCGCACATCGCGAAAAGCTTGAAGCCATTGAATGGTGCGGCGGTGTTTATTCCTCGGAGTGGGGATTCTCAAAACTGCTGCATTGGCTGCGGCATAATCCGGCCAAGCGTTCTGAATTTGTTTCCGCATTCGAACACTGCGACATGGTTGCCGCGACTCTATGCGGCATTACCGATCCCAAAAAAGTAAAGCGCAGCATTTGCGCCATGGGGCATAAATGGCTGTGGAATGCAAAACTCGGTGGGCTGCCGCCGGAGAAATTTCTGATTTCTGTTGATCCATTGCTCGCGGGCGTTCGCGAAAAACTTTCCGGCGAATACGCAACCTCCGATCAAATCGCTGGGAAACTTTCCGCCAAGTGGGCCGAACAGTTGGGCCTGAAGTCCGGCATTCCCATTCCAGTCGGCGCATTCGACGCCCACTGGGACGCCATCGGCGCGGGCTGCCGCACCGACGACATGGTCAATGTAGTCGGGACTTCAACCTGCATTATCGGAATCACGCCATCGGTCAACCTGGTTCCCGGCGTATGTGGAGTGGTGCAAGGCAGCGTCCATCCGCAGCGCACCGGTATTGAGGCCGGACTTTCCGCCGTGGGAGATATTTTCAACGCTATCGCCACCCGCGCCGGTTCAACAGTGGAGCAACTAAGCCAGGGCCTGGAACAATACCGTGCCGGACAAACCGGCCTGCTTCGCATGACCTGGGACAACGGCGACCGCACCGTGCTGGTGAATCCAAACCTGCGCGGCGTGACCTTGGGATGGAACCTGCAAAGCACAGCTAAAGACGAACTCTTTGCCGCGATTGAAGGGACGGCTTTCCACACGCGCGTAATTCTCGACCGCATGGCCGAACACGGAGTAAACATCAAGCGGGTCATTAACGCCGGGGGCATTCCGCAAAAGAATGATGTGCTCAACCGTGTATATGCGAATGTTTTGGGACGGCCCGTGCTGGTGCCCGCCAAAAGCGTGGTGAGCCTGGGGTCCGCGATCTTCGCGTTCCTCGCGGCGGGAACTTTCAAGACGGTGGAAGAGGCCCAGCAAAAAATCTGCCCACCGCATATAGTTTACGAGCCGCAAAAGTCAGAGCAGGATGTATACGACAAACTCCACGCGCTCTATAGCGAACTGTATTTCGCTTTAGGGCAGCCGAACCAATCTTTGGGAAATGTTCTGCCCCAACTGATTCGTCTTGCGGAATCCGCGAACCAGAAAACTCCAAATTAGACTGGATATTGGAAACGCGCGGCCTGCGTCCAATCTGTGGACATTTCACTTTACACAGTTGCCTGAAACCGGTTGACAATTCCCGAATACGCGATATGCTCGTGTCGCGTTTCGGCCCCGTCGTTTCCCATCGCACAATCTACATTTTGAATCTGCGCCTACCCCGAAATATTAAGGAGCCTCGCGATGCCCACAACTTTCGCTCTCAATCGCACATCACGACGTCTGGAACTTGGCAATGGAAAATTTCTGCGGGCCCCGAGTCTGAGCGGGAACGTCACTTGGCAATCGCCCGCCGAACATGCCGCCCTTCTAGCTGGATCCACACCTGACCAAATGACCCGGGCTCTTGCTGAGGCAGGACTTGAACGCGAGAACGGACTTTTGTCATTAGAGGGAATCACTCCCAGCCCGGCGCCAAGAGTGGCGGAGGCAGTTCCGGAAAGAAGCCGGCACCGCAAAATTTTAGTTGGAACGACAATCGCGTCCGATGAAGTGGAGTTCGCCATCTACCGCGATGAAGATGGCGTCGTCAGCCTGCATCTGCCGATTCCGCTGCCCACCGTAAACCAGGCCGTCACAGCCACTGTTGCACTCGGAGTTGAAGCGACGGCCAAGGTTCCCGCCGCTGCTTCCGCGACGCCGGCGCCTTCGGTCGTCCCTGCGCCTCCGACGCACCATTACTGGATCAAACTGCGTCCTCCACAGGCGGCTCCGGCAGGCCCGGCGGCGCCAAAGCAGATGGCCATGCTGGGAGGAATCGGCGGAAAAGTAATCCAGTTCGTGAAAAGGAAGGTGTTAGGAGGACTGGAGGGAGACGCTGTGTACTTGGCGGCCAAGGCGTGGGAGGCACTTTACAGAAAGCCGCAAGGCTTCCACGGAGGCGCTACACCCGCTGCACTGTTGGCAAATCCTCCGGCGCCTGTTTCCGACTTTTCTCCATTCCTAAATAAAAAAGCGTTGCTATTCGTTCATGGAACCACCAGCAACACTTCAGGCGCGTTTGCCGGACTCACGAAATTCCCGCAGGCGGGAAATGAGCTTTACCAAAAATATTCAAACCTGGTCATTGGATTCAACCATCACACGCTCACCAAAAGCGTGGCCCAGAACGCGATTGATTTCTACGATGGCCTAACATCGGGCGCTTACGAATTCGATGTAATCAGCCACAGCCGCGGCGGGTTGCTGGCGCGCGCCTTAAAGGAACTCTCGCCCGCGCAGTTGGCGGAGCTGGCTGATTCGCCCGGGTGGGCTCCTCCCGCAGGCGTAAGCATTCAAATTGACAAAATCATGCTGATAGGAACTCCCGACATCGGCACGCCGCTCGCCGATCCGAATGATTTGCCGAAAGCGGTCAGCCGTCTTGCTTCGATCTTGAGCTCGTTCAGTCAGGGCGTGGCGGAAATTGGACTGGGCGCATTGCTCACGATCTTCGGTGGAATCGTAGAAGGCGGAATCGGGGCGCTGCCCGGGCTTGAAGATATGGACCCAGGAAGTCCGCTTCTCGGCGAATTGAATACGCCGCCGCTGAATCCGGCATTTTATTTCGGGGTGGAAGCGGATTACCAGCCTACGGGCGGACTGGCGAGGGCCATCGAAAATAATGGCATTGACGCATTGTTCCTTGGAGAATTAAACGACCTGATCGTGCCGACGCTTGGAGTCTCCACGGTAAAAGGGCAAGTCCTGCCGCCGGCGCAAGTGGACGAGTACGGCCACGCTACCGGCGTTTACCACCTGAATTATTTTTATCAGGCCGGCACCTGGGACAAGATTCTGCAATGCTTGCCTTAACCGCATTCGGCAGCACGGCGTCCAACCCAAAGGGTCGGACGCCGAGACCTGCTAATTTAGAAATTGCAGGCAGACCGGCGACGACAGCTCAATTTTATCGCCTGTCGGCGTCAGATGGCCGGAGGCCTGGTTAACGCGATACACCACGATGTTTCCGGAGTCCTGATTAGCCGCAAGCAGAAAACGTCCCGATGGGGCAATCACAAAATCGCGCGGCGTTTTTCCCATGGTCGGATCAAACTCGACCACCTTCAGAGTGCCTTTCGCTGGATCAACGGAAAACACCGCGATGCTATCGCTCCCGCGATTCGACCCATAAAGGAATTTCCCCGAAGGACTCAAAGCAATTTCCGCCGCCGTGCTCTTCCCTTTGAAATCGGCAGGCAAGGCTGAGATCGTTTGAACTTCTTTCAATCCACCGTCCGTGCGCCGGTACGAATACACAACAATTGTGGATTGCAACTCATGAATCACATACAAAAACCTGCCATCCTTGCTGAAAACCATGTGCCGCGGTCCGGCCCCAGGATGTGATTTCGTAATATGCGGCTCACCCAACGTCCCCTTGGCCGCGTTAAAGGGATAGCTGAAAATCTCATCCAAGCCAAGGTCCGTGACCAGCGCGAACCGGTTATCGGGCGACATGACGATTTCATGCGCGTGGGGTCCCTCCTGGCGCTCGCGGTTCACGCTTGAACCATGATGCTGCACAAAAGCAGTGGCCTCGCCCAGGCTTCCATCCTTCATCACGGGAAAAACAGCGACATTCCCGGAGGTATAGTTAGCGACGAGTAAATATTTGCCGGTGCGATCCAACGCAAGGTGAGCAGGGTCCTCGCCGCGCGATGGCAATTCATTCATAAAGTTAAGCTTTTCTCCTGATGGCTGGATGGAGAACGCGCTCACTCCCCCGCTAGGCTTGCCCTGATAATTCTCAAGCTCGTTCACGGCATATACGAAGCGCTTATTGCTGGACAGCACAAGGAAAGACGGCGACGCAGTTTCCGCCGCAAGGCCAACCGCGCTTAATTTTCCCGTACCTTCATCAAACCTATAGGCATAAATTCCCTGGCTGCCGTGGCCGGTATAAGTCCCTACGTAAACAATGAACGATTCTTTCTGCCCCTCCGCGAAAGAGATGCCGGATAGAACTACCAGCATAAGCACGGGCATGAAAAAACGAATCTGCTTCTTATATTGATTAAAGATTTTCATGAGCATCGTTGGGCCTATTACAAGAAAATTTAAACGCTCACGAGAATAACACTCCGGCACGACTTCGACGGCTAAGGGAGGAAAAATTAGCGCCTAAAATCGCGCGCAGGGAATTTCTGCTTCGCTTTCCACAAGGAAGTTTCATCGTCCACAGTTTCTGCACAAGCAATGCTGATTTTTCCGTTGCGAGAAGATCAGCTTTGCCGCAGAGTGCTTTCACGGCATGCGTGAGATGTTCTGAACGCTGCGGAGTTTGCAGAAAGTGTGGCGATACCGGCAGTGCTCCTTCGGGAGAGATTGCCGGACGGTTTCCAAAATGCGCTTGCGCATCAAGAAACCAAGGGCGTTGCGGCCTTCGAGTTCGGCTGAAAAGCGGAATTTGGCGCTACCTGATTTGCAAAGCGATGAGCCTACGAACGGCAGACATCGTTGATCGCAAGGTAGTTGATTTACACACCGCAAGGTTTGTAGACAAATATCCGGCGATTGAAGATTTTGCTAAGTGAGAACTCTCGCTATGCGATTTTGAGATTCTTCCTCACGGAAAAGTCCGGTCGCATGACTCGCCGCTAAAAGCGGCAACGCGGTTTGGAACATTCGCAGGCAATCGGCCCAGGGATGGCTGGTCCTTGGGCCGCATTTATTTTGTGCCGCAG
>JANWKU010000144.1 GCA_025451215.1 Terriglobales bacterium | reverse complement strand
TAATTGCCTCCATGAATGATTGCCAACGACCAACGACTAAAGACCAAAGACCAAAGACCAAAGACCACCGACCGACTTGCCACCGGCCAAATAAAAAAGCCCTGCGCCGGTTTCTCGGTCACAGGGCTCGTTTTTTTTACGACGACCTGGTTATGAATATTTAGTTATCAGTGCGTTTAGGTTTTCCCGCTAGATAGATGCCTGCTGGCGGAAATAACCCTCTTCGTAACCGGATTTCAACACGCGGCCATTCTGCACCACGATGCTGACCTTCCCGGTGAAATGAATGGACCACAACAGTTTTTCCATTGCGAGCGAGAGCACCTCGGCTGATCGCACCTTGCGGCGAAACTCGACGAAAGTGGCCTCCTCGCTCTGATTGCTTGCATCATGCGTCATACTGTTTTCTCCAAAGCGAAGGAGCTATAAAGTGCCGCTCATCCTATAGCTCAAAGTTTCTCGATGTCAAGAAGTAAATTTTCTTTAAGATGTTTTGCGTAGGTCTCGCAATAGCTAAATGCTATACTTCCGCCATGAAATTCAAGAACCTTCAGGAAAATCTGCGCAAGACGCTCACCGATCGCATTGGGGAAGGCGGCCTGACCGGCCTGCAACTCGCCGAACAGACCGGATTCAAGCAGGCCCACATATCAAACTTCCTCAACCGCAAACGCGGCCTCAGTGTCCCAGGTATGGACAAAGTACTCAACGTCCAGCGTCTTTCCGTGCTCGACCTCGTGGACCCGTCGGAAATCAACAAGCGCGCCAGTATCGTCCCGCCAAGTGAAGACGATTTTGAAAACGTCCTCCTGGTCGAAGGCCGCGCCGCAGTCAAGCCTTTGATTCTCAGCATGAAAGTGAAAGACGCTTTGAAGTTCAAGAAGAGCTTTCTGCGTAAACTCCGTCCGGAAATGGAAGGCGACCGCGAGCAATGGGAGCGCTTTATCGTTCTCCGCGCCGATGCGCGCGACGGCATGAGCATGTACCCGCGCCTGCTGCCCGGCGCTACCGTACTGATTGACCGCCACTACAATTCGCTAAAGCCGTACCGCAAGAATGAATCCAACATGTACGCCGCCCTCAAGGCCAATGCCTTCACCATGAAGTACGTGGAAGTAGCCGGCAATCATCTCGTATTGCGCCCGCACAATCCAGCTTATCCGGTTGAAATTCAGCAGATCGAAAAAGGAAAAACCGCAACTGACTACATTATCGGCCGCATCTGTTACGTGGGAATCGAGACCTAGGCGCAACCTGAAGAATTCCCGGGGCGGAATTTTGATTTGTTGCTCCGCAGGGCATGCGAAGTGAAATAATAGAAAGCGATGCTGACCAACATTCGAGGCGCGGAGCAGACGCCAAATCTCCCGGAAGACGCAGCTTCCATGCTGCTGGGCTGCCATCAGCGCATCCGGCATTTTACGGAAATTGCGTTGCGCCTCGCGCAAAATTCCGCAGTGACGCCCGACGAACGCGCCAGCGCTGTGCGTTCTGTGTTGCGCTATTACACCCAAGCCTTGCCCCTGCACGAAGCCGACGAGAATGATTCTCTGCATCCCCGCCTGCGCCGCGCTCTCCCAGAAGGCGTGCTCGCCGAAGCGAACGAAGCCATGATCCAGCAGCACACCGAAATTGACGCGCTCATTGCGCAACTTGTTCCCGCGTGGCGCGAACTGGAGCGCAACCCAGAACATCCGCAAGCCGACCTTCTGCAACAGACCGAATGCTTGCAACGGCTTTGGACTTCGCATCTGCAACTGGAAGAAGAGCAGGTGATCCCGGCCATGCGGCATTATCTGTCAGCGGACGATCTGCGCGTAATCGAGGCGGAGATGAGGGCCAGAAGGCAAACGCAGTAATCGCTCATGCAGCGCCGGATTTCCAATTCGGCGCTACATAACATTGCGTAACCTCAATAGCCTTCCGGCAATCTAAGAGATAGTAATGAACAGGAGGCCTTTTGCCCGCCCAAAGCACAGAACTGATCCGCCACGAAACCGTTGCCGAAGGCACTATGCGCTTTCACTTCGTCAAGCCTGCTGGCTTTGACTTCGTTCCCGGACAATTCGTCGAGATCACGCTCATTGACCCCCCGGAAACCGATGGCGAGGGTAACGCGCGGGCCTTCTCGCTGGTCAGCACTCCCGTGGAGCCCGAGCTTTCAGTGACCACCAGAATGCGCGACACCGCTTTCAAGCGCGTCTTCAAGCAACTGCAGCCGGGCGCCAAGTTTTTAGTGGATGGCCCCATGGGCTCGTTCACGCTGCACCGCAACAGCTCCAAGCCCGCGGTCTTTCTCGCGGGAGGAATCGGCATCACGCCCTTCCACAGCATCATTAAGCACGCGGCAGAAAATCTCCTCCCCCATAAAATCGTCCTTTTCTACTCCAACCGCCGCCCTGAAGACGCGGCGTTTCTCGACGAACTACAGACCATCGAAAAGAACTACAAGAATTTTCAAATGATAGCGACCATGTCGGAAATGGAAAAGTCCTCGCAGTCCTGGACCGGAGAAACCGGATTCATTGACGCAGCCATGCTGCAACGCCACCTGCCTTCGCTCGCCGGGCCAATTTACTACGTCGCCGGGCCACCCGCTATGGTCACCGCCATGCGCGCCATGCTGGAGAAGGCGCAGGTGGATCCTGACGACATCCGCACCGAGGAATTCAGCGGATACTGATCCTTCCGAACGTGTTGCTTTTGCGGGACGCGCGTTCGTTTGAAGGAAGCGTTGCCCTTGTGGGAACGGGCAGCACAATTTTCCCTAGCCGCTGCTACCATGAAGCCGTGCCCGCACTTCTCGATGTACAGCATCTGACGGTCCAATTTCCTTCCGCACGCTCGCGCGCGGCACAGCTCCCGGCAATGCTCACCGCGGTCCACGATCTTACTTTTCAGATCATGGGGGGAGAGGTGCTGGGTATGGTGGGCGAATCGGGATCTGGCAAGTCCGTGACCTCGCTGGCCCTCATGCGGTTGCTGCCTCCGCAGGCGCTCGTGACCGGCGCAATTTGCTTTTCGGGCCAAGACCAGGATCAAGCTCATAGCAAGGGCCGTGGTCAAAGTCACAATCTTCTCCAACTCCCGGCGGAATCCATGCGCGCGTTGCGTGGGCGCCAAATTGGAATGATCTTTCAAGAGCCGATGAGCGCGCTAAATCCGGTGATGCGCGTGGGTGCGCAGATCGCGGAGGCGGTTCGCGCGCACGGAAACGTCTCGAAGAAAGAAGCCTGGGATCGCGCCGTCGAGGCCATGAACGACACCGCCATTCCTGATGCCGCGCGCCGTGCCCGCGATTATCCTCATCAGCTTTCCGGAGGTATGCGCCAGCGCATCATGATCGCCATGGCCATCGTGAACCGCCCACGTCTGTTGATTGCCGACGAACCCACGACTGCGCTCGACGTGACGGTGCAGGCGCAAATTTTGGAATTACTCGCTCAGTTGCGCGCCAAGTTTGGGCTAACCATGCTTTTCATTTCGCACGACCTGGCTGTCATCTCACAAATTGCTGACCGTGTCGCGGTCATGTACACCGGGAGCCTGGTGGAGCTCGGCTCCAAACGCGACATTTTCGTAAGGCCCGCGCACCCTTACACCCGGGGGCTGCTGAACGCCGTCCCCACTCTGCACACTGCCCGCGCGGCGCCGCTAAAAACGATTGAGGGCATGGTGCCGCCCTTGCACGACCTTCCCGATGGGTGTCACTTTGAACCGCGTTGCGATTTCAGAGTCGAGCAGTGCAAGCAAGCCTTCCCGGAACTGCTGGAAGTCAGCGCCGGACACTGGGCGCGCTGCCCGGTGGTTAACCATTAACGAAAAGTAAAACTGAAATTGACTTTGCGGACCTAACCTTTTTCAATCTGCGAGCGATTGAGAAACAGAACGAGCACCAGCACTCCCAGCAGGACGAATTGCATCCATGCACCCGTAGTCAAATACCTGCCCAGCCAGGGATGGACGAAATAGACAATCCGTCCGCGCAAAATTGCAAAGGTGTTGCCGCCGACGGGAACGCGGCTGGCGAATTTTGGCAGGCCCATCAGCAGGGAAAATTCCATGACAAAGTTGAGCACGATCACAACGGAGATAAGCTTGAACGCAAAAGGCATGCCATTTTTGAATCGCAATCGTCCGGCCATGGTTTGTTCTCCTCGAATCGATCGTCCGCTGATTTGTGCGTCGGCTGTTGCCAATATGGTGGCGCAATCTGCCGCTGCCGGAAAGTGACTAAGTCACCTCCACTGGTTCATCCAGCAGCTTTTTGTCGCTCTCGTCACTTCCCGCTAGTTCAAACGAATTCGTCAGGACGGCTTTGCCCTTCTCCACGCTGGTTATCACGTAGGAGCAGCCGAACCAGTGCGCCTCTGCAAGATCGGTTTGCGACCACTGCGCCGGATGGTCGGGATGCGAGTGATAGAAACCGATGATGTCTTCATTGCGCTCGCGACCCTCGCGCTGGATGCGGATCAAATCTTTCGGATCAATGTTGTAGCGATTGTGCGCGGAGTCGGTACGGGTGTTTCCGGCGCGGGCAGTCGAGGAAACAATGCGTGCATCGTTTTCCATTTGGCCCAGCAGCACGCCGCAACACTCGTGAGGATAAGTTTCTTCGCCGTGGCGGCGGATGGCTTCGTAGTGGGATTTTCCGATCTTTAACATAGTTGATCAAAAATGCAGAATGTAGAAGTCAGAATGCAGAATTAAAACCAGAACCAAAAACGGAATGATTTTCATTCTGCATTCTGCGATCTTCATTCTGAATTCTGCATTGATTTCAATCTTCTTCCCAGAATCTCTCGCTTAAATATTTGTCGCCGGAGTCGGGAAGGATGGTGACGAAAACGGTTTTTTCTCCAGGCTTCAGTTTTTTGGCGACTTGCAGGCAGCCCGCAACCGCCGCACCCGCGGAAACCCCAACCAGCAGGCCTTCTTCGCGGGCCAGACGCTTTGAAACTGTATAGGCATCTTCGGTGGCGATGCCGATGTCTTCGTCGGCCAGCTTGGGATCATAAATCTTGGGCACGATCGCGCTGGCCATATGCTTCGCGCCTTCGATTCCGTGAAAAGGAGAATCTGGCTGGAGCGAGATGCAGCGGATTTTCGGATTCAGTTCCTTCAATCGGCGAGCCGTTCCCATAAACGTTCCGCTGGTGCCGAGCATGGCGACAAAGTGCGTGATGCGTCCTTCCGTCTGTTGCCAGATTTCATTGGCTGTGCCATGGTAGTGTGCTTGCCAGTTGGCGTCGTTAGAGTACTGGTCGGCATAGTAGTAGCGGTCGGGTTCCTGCGCTGCGAGTTCACGTGCTTTGCGAATGGCGCCATCAGAACCGTCGGCGGGATCGGTGTAAACGATGTTTGCGCCGTAGGCGTATAGAATGCGCTTGCGCTCCACAGAAACATTTTCCGGAACGCATAGGGTGACGGGAAATCCCTCAGCCGCGCCGATCATGGCGTAGGCGATGCCGGTGTTTCCGCTAGTGGCGTCGAGCAAAGTTTTGCCCGCGGTAAATTTTCCCGAGCGCCGTCCGGCCGAAACGATATTAGACGCGGCGCGGTCTTTGATCGAGCCTCCGGGATTAAACCACTCGGCCTTGCCCAGCAGTTCGATACTAGGAAGATCGCGGGCAATACGCTCCAGTCGCAGCAAGGGGGTGTTGCCGATGAGATCAACGCTGCGGCGGATGGCGGGAGCGCAATTTCCATTCGTAGATTCTCCCCCGGTAGTTGTGCGGGGAGTAGCGTCGGTGATTCCCGCATTTTTGTTAGTGACAGGCTGCATCAGTTTTGTGAATGGCTAGTACTATCGTAACGTATAGCAAGGGGTTCGTTCATCCTGAACGCCTTATTGCTGGATTATGCTGCTAGATTATAAAGAGACTAGCTACGTTGGCAAAAGACGTGGGCAACATTTGCGGGAAGCTGCATCTAACATAGCAGGACACAAAACGAGATTGGCACGAAGCGGAAGACGAACCGAACGACGAAGGGACCTGTAGAGAATGGCAACGAAAGTGGAAGAGCGGAGTTATGAAGACGCGTTGAGCTGGTTGCGCGATCATGGATTCGATTTGACGGAAGCGCCCGGTACCGCGGGACGCGTTTTCGTGCGCAAGTACAATTGTTCGGCGGCCATCCAGAAAGATGGAGATGACGGCGTTAAAATTTTCGCCTATCCCGGCTACCTGATCGGAAGCGAAATTTCCAAGCTCGTGAACAAGGGCTACCAGCAGGTTTTGAAGACCGCCAAAGGCGAGGTCGCCGCCACCGCCGACCACTTGAAAGCGCTGCACCAATTCACCGAAGAACTGAAAGAAGCCCTGGCTTTGCCCAGCTTGTACAACGAATCGCTCGGCACGGTCAGCGAGTCGTATCAATACGACCGCATCAAAGACCGCGACAAGCCGGATGCGCAGCGGCCCAAGCGTCCCTGGGAAGTGGCGGGGGCAAAGGCAATGGCGAAGAAAAGCCCAGCGTAGGAATTTCGACTTTCGTATTAGTGTCCCTTGTTCATTCCGATCCTGAGCTTGCCGTTCACTTGTCATGCCGAGCAAGCGAGGATAAGCGTAGCGCAGCCCTCGCGCCGTCGAAGCATCCCCTATCAATTTAAATTTCTGCGAGAGTGGATTTTTGCGATGAAGCGCCTGGGAGGACAAATCCTGAAATTATAGTTATGCCAGCTTGCCGCGGCGGAGTTTTCCCACCAGCTTCCAGCAAAGTTCCCTTGCACTTCCCGGCGCATCCAGATGCGTCAGAAAAATATTCCGCAGAACGCCACGCGTGATCTTTCCGGCAATATAAAAATCATAGAGATTGCGGCCCAGCCGGTAACCGAGATTTTGAGAATTCGCCGCAAAGCGCTCGCTGGAGTGCGATGCCTCCGCCAGTTCCTCGCACTGCGCTCGTGAGAGTTCTACTCGTGAAGGCTCAAGTTGCAGAATCTCGCGAACATTTTCGTCTTCACTCGCCGGACGCGCTGGGTCCAGCACCATGGAGCCGAAGTATCCCAGCGCGTTTTCTACAACAGCGGCATAAAACTGGTCCGCGTGGTCCAGCGATGGCGCGTTCTTCTTTCGGCGCGGCAGCCCCTGACAGGCGTGATGAAGAAAGCGTGCGGTTTCTTCCGCCGCGTAACTCATGCGAAAGTCGTGGATGTACAAAACATTCGCCTGGGGAAGATAAATGCTTCCGCGCTCCTCCACCCGCCGGGCGATGGCAGCGATTTGCGCTTCGTCGAATGCGCCGCGCGTGAGCAGTCGGCGAAACAGATCTCCGGAAGACGGCCCGTACACTTCGGGCAGAAGGTCCATGAGGAATTTCGGTTGTGTGGAATTGTGCGCGGAGTAGCGGTTGATCCCGAGAAATTCCGCAAGGCTGTCCATCAGGTTATAGATCGTCGGGCAAAGGTCGGGACCCTCGCCGGCCTCGCGGCACCAGCGGCTCAAATGCAGGCGGTAGTTTTCGTATTTTTCCAGCGGCGTGGAATTGAACACGCAAACCACATCGTCTGAAACTCCCACCGCGCGGACTTGCTTGCGTTGTTCGCCCGCTGCGTGCCAGTAAAGCGCGTCCACATTTTGCAGCACGGTGAGCACTCGTTCTTCTGGCAATCGCTCGCGCAGTTGCCCGGGAAGATGAGCGGGAGCCAAATGCGATTCGCCAAACAGCACGACAATTACCGCGTTCGGATGTTTCTGCCGGATCTCCGCGATCTTGTGCGCGGCATGGCGGTCGCGCGCGCCGATTTTGCGCAAATCTTCGCGAGGCATGCAGTCCAGGCCATAAATTGCCTCCGCCTGTTCCCGCGCGGTCAGCATCAATTCGTAAAAGGAGGCCCAATCGTATCCCCAGTCAAGGTCAAAGCGGATGCGCTCGCGGAATTCCGCTTCGCTGATCTCGCGCCTCCACCACTCGTCAAGAATGTGCTGGTCGCGGGCAAAAATCGTTTCCACGCCAAGCACCACCGGACGGTCGCCGGGCTGCACGCGCTGCTCGAGCAGCGAAGCGGCGAAGCGCTGTGCGGCGGGCAAAGCATGATAGTCGCCGATGAGAACGGTATCGGCATGAGTGACGGCATTGAGCAACTGCTGCTCGTCCAAAACAGATTTGTAATTCCGGAAGGCGTTGCTGAAGTCTTTCAGATACTTGCGGTTTCCGTTGTGGTCGTTGGCACGAATTTCGCGCTCCACTCCCAAGAGCGCATGGACCTGCGCTTCAGTTCGGCGAATTCGCAAGTTGGAAGTGGTCGCCATATTGTCGTGTGGCGCGGACACTCCTGTCCGCGTGCCCCGTTATTCCGCGCAGTCGTCAGCCCGCCTTGACTTCCGCGCCTTTCCCTCCCTATGCTCCATGCTTCAGAGCTTCACGGGAGACCGCTTGCCAATTCATGCTCCGAGCAACCTGACCATCGCCACGACCGGCGCGAGCGGATCGTTATTTCTTAAACATCTGCTGCTCGCCGTTGCCGCCGACGAACGAATCGAAACCGTCAACTTCATCGCATCCGACAGCGGCCTGCGCGTTATGGCCGAGGAGCTTGGCATCAGCGGACGCAGCAATCTAGTCGCGCAAATCACCGGCAAGGCCTCGCCGAAAATTCATCAGCAGGCCAACTCCGACATTGCCGCCAACATTGCCAGCGGTTCGTATCCCGCCGAGGCCATGGTGGTGCTCCCGTGCAGCATGGGAACACTTGCCCGCATTGCCAACGGCATCGCTTCCAACCTTATTGAGCGCGCCGCCGACGTTTGCCTGAAGGAAAAGCGTCCGCTGGTGCTCTGCGTCCGTGAAACTCCGCTCAGCAAAATCCATATCCGCAACATGTACCGCGCCGCCGATGCAGGGGCTACCATCTTTCCCTTAATTCCGGCCTTCTATTACCAACCCGCAACCTTGGATGCCATTGCCGCTGAGTTCGCGTACCGCGTGCTGGCGCATATTGGCCTGCCGCAAGCCGTCGCATTTCAATGGAAAAAAGACACTTAGCTGCAAAGGCCATTACTGGCGAAAGTCGTTCCTTTCAAAGATCAAGCACGCAGGTGGGATCGCAGGGTTCTGGGGTACTTTCAGTGTAGAAACGCCGGAAGAGCATTCACAGATTGCAAAGGGACATGTCCCGATGAATGTACCCGGAAAACATTGATCACGATGGATTTAGGGTTCGCAGGGAAGCGCGGCATTGACTTGTGACACATTAATGTGTCACATTTTACTCATGCATTCAGTGAACATCCGGGAACTGCGCGATACCCGCCGCCTGAAAGCCTGGCTGCGGCAGGGGAATACGGTTGAATTGCGCGAGCGCGACAAAGTGATCGCGCGTATCGTTCCCGAAAAACAAGAAGAAAAGCCAGCGCAATGGCCCGACTTTGCTGCGCGCCGGAAAAAGATTTTTGGAAGCCGCGTCTTGCCCGGAGCCGATATCGTGATTGAAGAACGTGGCCGCTATTGACGGTTTACGCTGACACTAGCTTCCTGGTTTCTGTATACGTCGAAGATCGGCACTCTTCCATGGCTGATCGTCTGTTAGGCTCTGCCCCACCAATTGTTATTACTCCTCTCCACCTCGCGGAATGGGCGGACGCTGTTTCGCAACAGGTCTTCCGGCGGCAAATGTCGCCGCAGGAAGCAACAAAAGTTCATCAGGAATTTGAAAAAGACATTCAGAGCGGTCTCTGGATACAGGCCGCGATGCCAGATCAGGCCTTCGATCTCTGCGCCGATCTCGCCCGCCGGTACGGACCAAAGCTGGGAATACGCACCCTCGACAGCCTGCACGTCGCCTGCGCCTTGGAACTCAAGGTCGAAAAATTCTGGACATTCGATGAGCGGCAGGCCAAGCTGGCGAAGGCGGAAGGGTTAAAGATTTCGTAGGTTGCAAAGATGAGTTCGGTGCGGCGCGAAACTGTTACCTCAGATTATGATCCTGCACGCTGCATCGTGACTGCATGCTATCGTAAGGTCCCTCCGTCTTCGCTGCGCTTAACGTCGGGATGACATGATGTTGAGATATCCCGGAATTTTATGAAGGAACGGGGATCTGGAATCGCTGTACTTCTCTATGCCACGTCGTCCGTAACTTCTCCGCGGCTGGCTTTGTACTTCTCCACGATCTTTTCCTGCAATTGACCGGGGACAATGTCGTAGTGGTTCATTTCCATGTTGAAGCTGCCGCGGCCCTGCGTCATTGCGGTGAGGTCCACGCCGTAGGTCAACATCTCAGCCATCGGCACTTCGGCCTTCACGATCGTGTTGCCGCCCTTGTTGTCCATACCCTGAATGCGCCCGCGGCGGCTGTTCAGGTCGCCCATGATGGAGCCCGCGAATTCATCGGGGACTGTAATCTCAACTGCCATCACCGGTTCGAGTAGCGTGGGCTTGGCCGACTCCATGGCTTTGCGGAAGGCGATGCGCCCGGCCATCTGAAACGACATATCGTTCGAGTCCACGTCATGATACGAGCCGTCGTACAGGATGACTTTGAAATCCACTACGGGATAGCCTGCGAGGTATCCGCGGGCGGCGGCGTCTTTAATTCCTTTTTCAATCGCGGGAATGTAGTTCTTGGGGATCGCGCCGCCAAAAATATCGTTCACAAATTCAAACTCGCCGCCGCGCGTTAGCGGTTCCATTTTGATTTTACAATCTCCGTACTGCCCGTGGCCTCCAGTCTGCTTTTTGTGGCGGCCCTGCACGTCGGCGCGGCCGCGTATGGTCTCGCGGTATGGAACCTTGGGCGCTTTCAGGTTCACTTCCGTGTGGTAGCGCTTTTTCATCTTCGCGACCACAACCTCAATATGCTGCTGCCCGGCGCAGGCGATCAGAAATTCATTGGTCTGCGGATCGCGGTAGAAGCGCAGCATTCCATCCTCTTCCATCAACTTGTGGATGCCCGGCCCCAGCTTGTCTTCGTCCGCGCGCGACTTTGGTTCAATGGCAAATGTGATGGCGGGCTCCGCCAGCTTTACATGCGGATACTGGATAGGCGCGTTCTTGTCGCCCAGCGTGTCTCCGGTGAGAGTGTCCTTCAACTTGGCGACCGCGCCAATATCTCCGGCATGCAGTTCGTTGACGGGAACAGCGGTTTTGCCCTGCATCACGGAAATGTGCGCGAATTTTTCCGCCGAGTTTTTGCTGAAATTCTGCAAGGTCGCATCGTTCTTAACGACGCCCGAAAATACTTTGAAGTAGGAAATTCTTCCCGCGAAGGCGTCGGACACGGTTTTGAAAACGTACACGGAAGCCGGCTCGGAATCCGATTCTTTTCGTTGCGGGGCTTCGCCGCCTTCTGCCGCAGCCTCGCCCCGTATGGCCTCATGCTCGGTGGCGTTAGGCGTGAAATCCACGATGAAGTCCATCAAGCGGTCAGCGCCAATGTTGCCGAGGCCGGAGCTGAACAGCACGGGGAAAATTTTGTCTTCGCGGATGGCGTTGTGCAGCGCGGGAATTAGGTCTTCCTCGGGGATCGTTCCTTTATCGAAAAATTCTTCCATCAGCGCGTCGTCGCCTTCAGCGATCATTTCCACCAACTTCTCATGCGCTGCCTGCGCTACTTCCTGCATGTTGTCAGGAATCGGACCTTCTTTTCCCTTGCCATTTCCGCCCAACTCGTAGGTGTAGGCCTTCATGCGAACCAGGTCCACCACGCCGCGCAGGTTCTTTTCGCTGCCGATGGGCAGCTCCAGCGGAATCACATTTCGTCCAAAGGCCGATTGCAGCGAATTCAGCACGCGCTCGGCGTCGGCGCGCTCGCGGTCCATGCGGCTGGCGACCACCACGCGCGGCGTCTGGTACTCTTCGCAATAATTCCACACCCGCTGCGTAACCACTTCCACTCCAGCCACGCCATCCACCACAACCACCGCCGCGTCCACCACCGGGAGCACCATCTTCGCCTCGTGGACGAACATATTGAAGCCGGGCGTATCCAGGAAATTGATCTTCGTCTTGCCCCATTCGACGTGCGCCAGGCTGGTGGCAATGGACATCTTCCGCGCAACTTCTTCCTCGTCGTAATCGGTGGTGGCCGAACCATCGTCCACGCGCCCCTGCCGCTGCGTGGCGCTCGAGGTGTACAGCATGGCCGACACCAGCGACGTTTTTCCCGCATGCCCATGCCCGACCACCGCCACATTCCTGACGTTTATGCCTTCATACGTTTTCATGGGTTCACTCCTTGGAAAGAGGCCGGGGAAGAGAGTTTAGACGACGCGGCAACCCCGCCTTTTACTCCGGGCAGGATGCTACCACAGGGAATTTGATGGCTCAACTGGGGGCCGGGGTGTGCGAGTGAGTCAATTTTGACCGTTATGGCCAAGCGACTACGCGCTTATAGTCCGCATGCATTATTAGTTCAGGAGATGGCCTGCCGTTGGGTAATTCTACAATCACGGTTTGAAGTCCCGCCTTGCGACCATACTTCATCGCCGGTACACAATCGGTATCATTTGTGACAAGTACAATTTTATCAATGCATT
>JANWKU010000143.1 GCA_025451215.1 Terriglobales bacterium | reverse complement strand
TTGACACTATCACAAGTGAAATCTAATCTAGAACGTTTCAGTAATGTATTGCGCGAATTATATATAGCTCCCTTATGCCCGACAATTACTTCGTCAATTACCTGCCATTATTGATCCACATGATTGTGGTCGGCATTGTTGCCTGTGGCATGGTGCTGCTTTCCTGGCTCATCGGGTGGCGGCGGCCTACGCGGGCCAAAATGTCTCCCTACGAGTGCGGAATGGCCCCGATTGGCGACGCCCGGGAGCGATTTTCGGTCAAATTCTACCTGGTCGGCATGCTTTTCATTCTTTTTGACGTGGAAGCCGTGTTCCTTTATCCCTGGGCAGTGATCCTCCGTGACCTTAAAATGTTCGGTTTTTGGGAGATGCTGGTATACATCGGGATCGTCCTGGTCGGCTTCTTCTATATATGGAAGAAAGGCGTTCTAGATTGGGGCGAAGATTCCATGAGACGAGGTAGCTTCTAATGGCCGTGACTCCGGCAGTCACCGATCTGGAACAACTGAAGGACCATCCAGCGCTCGCTCCACTGCTCGCCTGGAACAGGGCGGCGATCGAAGGCGTTAAATTTGATCGCGATGAAATGACCATTTATGTGGGCCGTGACGCGATCCGCGAAGCCTGTACCCTGCTTCGTGATAACCCGAGTTGCCCATTCAATTACTTTTCGGATGTAACCTGCGTGGACTGGTATCCGCAGGAACCGCGATTCGAAGTCATCTATCATTTGCTTTCCATCTCTAAAAAAGAACGCGTGCGGCTGAAGGTCCGGTTGAAAAGCGATTCCACCACCCTGGAATCGGTCACGGGCGTCTGGCCCAGCGCGAATTACGCGGAACGCGAAGTATTCGATCTGTTCGGCATCCACTTCAATGGACATCCCTACCTCCGCCGCTTGCTGATGCCGGAAAATTGGGAAGGCCATCCTCTACGCAAAGATTATCCGGTGGAGGGTTATCGTTAGACGCGACAGCTAAGCTGTTAAACTTTCCTTATGGGCCACCTTACTCCCACGCCAGCGCTTGAACCCGGTCAGGACAAAACCATGATCCTGAACATGGGGCCGCAGCACCCCTCTACGCACGGCGTGCTGCGCCTGCTATTGGAGATTGACGGCGAAAACATCGTGCGGATCATGCCTGACATTGGTTTTCTGCATACCGGCATTGAAAAGACCTGCGAAGCGAAGTTTTATCAGCAGGTAGTTCCGCTCACCGACCGCATTGATTACCTCTGCCCGCTCACCAACAACCTCTGCTATGTACTGGCGGTGGAAAAATTGCTCGGCCTGGAAATTCCACCCAAAGCGCAATGGTTGCGCGTTCTCTTAAATGAGTTCACACGCATCAATTCGCACCTTGTGTGGCTCGGTACGCACGCCATGGACATTGGCGCCATGACGGTGTTTTTGTACTGCTTCCGCGAACGCGAAGACATTTTGCGATTGTTTGAAGCGGTCAGCGGCCAGCGGATGATGACTTCCTATTTCCGTGTTGGCGGCGTCGCTCTCGAGCCTCCGCTGGATTTCTTTCCCCGTGCCCGCGATTTCGCCAAGCGTTTTCCCGCGCGCGTGGATGAGTACGAAAACTTGCTGACAGGAAACCCCATTTGGGCAATGCGCACCAAGGGTGTGGCCAGAATTACCGCTGAGGATGCAATTGCTCTCGGCGCAAGCGGCCCAACCCTTCGCGGAAGTGGTGTTGATTTCGACCTTCGCCGCGACATGCCCTACTCCGGCTATGAAAATTTTAAATTCAAAGTGCCGGTCGGAAAAGACGGAGACGTTTTCACCCGCTACATGTGCCGCGTCGCGGAATTGCGCGAGTCCATCAAAATTGTGGCCCAGGCGCTCGAAGGCATGCCTGAAGGCCCCATCAAAGCCAACGCGCCCAAAGTTGTCCTGCCCGACCGCGAGAAGATGAAGACGGAGATGGAAGCCCTCATCTATCACTTCAAGATCATTACGGAAGGATTTGCCGTTCGCGAGGGCGAGGTATACCAGGCGGTCGAATCACCGCGTGGCGAGATGGGATATTACATCGTCAGCGACGGCACGGCGAAGCCGTATCGTGTGCACATGCGCTCGGCGTGCCTGGCAAACATGCAATTGCTGCCCAAAATGTGCGAAGGGCGGTTGCTGGCGGATGTGGTGGCGGCCATCGGCAGCATTGATATCGTGCTGGGAGAAATTGACAGATAGGCATGAAGTTTTCCGACAAATTCGAGGCTCGCTTCACGGAGATGCTGACGCATTATCCGACCCAGCGTTCGGTTCTGGTTCCCACACTTCTCTACGCGCAGGATGAAGTCGGCTATCTGTCGGACGAAGTTATTTTGGAACTCGCGGAGCGCCTCGCCCTGAGCGAACTCGATGTGCGTAACGTGATCAGCTACTACTCCATGCTGACCACCAAGCCGCGCGGGAAATTTAACGTGCAAGTGTGCACGAACATTGCCTGCATGTTGCGCGGCGGCGAAGAGTTATTGGAGCATTGCGAACGAAAACTCGGCGTCGGCAATAAAGGCACTACCAAAGACGGCATGTTCACGCTGGAAGAAGTCGAGTGCATCGGCGCATGCAGTTGGGCGCCCGCGGTGCAGGTCAATTACGATTTTCATGAGAACCTGACGCCGGAAAAGATGGACGAGGTTTTAGAGCAGTACAGAAATAAGGCAGCTCGATAGTACGAAGTCAGAATATAGAAGTAATGCAGAATGAAAACCTAAATTTCTGCATTCTCAATTCTTCATTCTGCATTTAGAAAAATGGCCGACTTAGTTTCCCATCCCGACGAAGTAAAAGTTGTCTCGAAGCGCTTTGGTCAGGGTGCGACCAATATTGATCGTTACCTTGAGCTCGACGGCTACAAGGCCGTGCAGAAGGCGCTGACGATGCAGCCGGACGAAATCATCAACCTCGTCAAAAATTCCGGCTTGCGTGGGCGCGGAGGTGCGGGATTCAATACCGGCCTGAAGTGGTCCTTCGTTCCCAAGCAGTCAGCCAAGCCTAAATACATTCTGTGCAACGGCGACGAAAGTGAACCCGGCACCTGCAAAGACCGCCTGATTTTTGAGCACGATCCGCACGCCATTATTGAAGGCGTAATGATTGCCGGACTCGCCGTGGGATCGCAGACCGGATACATCTACGTTCGCGGCGAGTATCGTTATTTGCTTGAGATCGTCCAGAAAGCCATTGCTGATGCTTACGCCAAAGGATTTCTCGGCAAGAACATTTTCGGCAGCGGAAAGACATTTGACATTTATTGGCATGGCGGTGCGGGCGCTTATGAAGTGGGCGAAGAATCGGCCCTGATGGAATCGCTCGAAGGCAAGCGCGGCATCCCGCGCATCCGGCCTCCATTCCCCGCTGTCGTCGGACTCTGGGGAGGCCCGACGGTCATCAACAACGCTGAAACTCTCGCCAGCGTTCCCCACATTCTTCTCGGCGGCCCTGAATGGTACGCGAACCTAGGCACGCCCAAAAATGGCGGCACACGCCTGTTCTGTCTTGGTGGAAACGTTGCCAAACCCGGCGTTTATGAACTGCCCATGGGCTACAACCTTAAGAAGATGATCTACGACGTGGGTGGCGGCATTCCTAATGGACGCAAGCTCAAGGGCGTTGTCCCCGGTGGGTCGAGCGTCGCTATTCTCACTCCTGATGAGATTGATGTTGCCATGGATTTCGATTCCGTACTTAAAGCCGGATCCATGCTCGGCTCGGGCGGCGTGGTGATACTCGACGACACTGCCTGCATTGTAAAATTCGCCCTGCGCACCACCAAGTTTTACAAGCATGAGAGCTGTGGATGGTGCATCCCCTGCCGCGAAGGTACGGACTGGCTGGAGAAGACGCTCACGCGCTTCCACGCCGGAGGCGGCGTAAAAAAAGATATTGATAATATGTACTACCTCTCCGAGAACATGCTGGGCCGGACGTTTTGCCCGCTCGGAGACGCAGCGGCGATGCCGATCATGGCATTCGTGAAAAAATTCCGAAAGGAATTTGAAGATCATCTGGATGGCAAACCGTGTCCGTTTGAAAAGGCGGGGCGGGCACAAGAACCGGTACTGGCATAGAGAAGTCACTCACTTATGGCCGACGTAAATATCACGGTTGACGGTAAGAAGGTCGCGGCTCCCGCAGGCACGCTGCTCATTGAAGCCTGCAAGACGGTCGGCATCGAGGTCCCGTCATTTTGCTACTACCCGAATCTTTCATTGCAGGGCGCCTGCCGCATGTGTCTGGTGCGCGTGGAAAAAATGCCCAAGCTGCAGACCGCCTGCACAACTGTCATAGGCGAAGGAATGATCGTCACGACTGACAGCCCTGAGATCCAGCAGGCGCGAAAGAGCATGGTGGAGTTGCTGCTGGGCAATCATCCTCTGGATTGTCCTGTCTGCGACGCTGGCGGCGAGTGTGAATTGCAGGACATGACATTCTCCTACGGCGCGGCGGAATCTAAATATATTGATCTCAAGAACCACCGCGACGAGCAGCAATGGTCGCCGGTCGTTTACTTCGATCGCCCTCGCTGCATTCTTTGTTACCGCTGCGTGCGCGTTTGCAATGAAGCCATGGACGTGGGCGCGCTGGGCATCCAGAACCGCGGCGTGAGTTCCATCATCGCGCCCAACATGGAAGACCACCTCGACTGCGAAGAGTGTGGCATGTGCATTGACATTTGTCCTGTCGGCGCACTCACCTCGGGCTCCTACCGTTATAAAACTCGCCCGTGGGAAATGAACCACGTCGGCACCACTTGCACGCATTGCGCGGACGGATGCAAAACGACTCTAGGCGTGCGCCGTGACGACACCGGCATGCAGATCGTGCGTGGCGACAATCGCGACAAAAGCGGGATTAACGGCGACTTCCTCTGCATCAAGGGACGCTATGCCTTCGATTTCGCCAATCACGAAGACCGCCTTAGCCAGCCGCTTATAAAAAAGAATGGACGCCTCACTCCCGCGACATGGGAAGAGGCTTTCGATCTCATCGGGAAGAAATTTTCCGAAGTTCAGAAAAACGCAGGTGGCCAGGCCATCGGCGTAATCGGCTCGAACCGTACCTCCAACGAAGAAAATTATCTGCTGCAAAAATTCGCTCGCGTGGTTCTCGGCACCAACAACATTGATCACCATCGCACTGCCGACTTCCCTGTCTTCGCGGCTGCGCTCGCAGGCAAGCAAAATGCAACAGCGAGCATGCGAGATGTTTACAACGCGCCCGCGATTCTTTTGATTGGTAATGACCCGACCGAGCAGCACCCGCTACTGGCATGGCAGATCCGCAATAACGTCCGGCTGCACAATGCGCGCCTGCACGTAATCAATTCCCAGGTCATCAAGCTGCATCGCCAGGCAGCAACGTTCACGCAAATTCCAAGCGGGGCAGAAGCTTCCGTCGCGGCGTTCCTCGCGGGAAAAGATTCAGCCGCCGATGCGCTCATCAGCGACAAGGCCAATCGCGATACTTGGACTAAGCTCCGCAGCCAGCTTCGCGCCGAGCAGAATCTCATCATCATTTTCGGCTCTGAAATTCGCGGCAGCTCTATCGCTTCCCTCGTGCAATTCGGTTCGGAGATTGCCGGCTCCAAGTTCCTGTGCCTTGGCGATTACGCAAACTCCCGCGGCGCAGCCGACATGGGACTCTATCCCGACCTTCTGCCCGGATATCACGCGTCCAGCAACGGTACTAAATTTCAGCAGGAGTGGGGCAGCATGCCTTCCGCTCCCGGACTCACGCAACAACAAATGCTCGACGGTGCGATTGCCGGAAGACTAAAGGCTCTGTACGTCGTAGGCAGTAATCCCGTAGGCCGCCTGGGTCTAGCGCCTTCGGTGTTGTCTGCGAGCTTCGTTGTAGTACAGGACATGTTCCTTACCGAAACCGCCGCCCTTGCCGATGTGGTGCTACCAGCAGCCAACGCTTACGAAAAATCCGGAACATTCACCAACACCTGCGGCGATTTGCAAATTCTTAAGAAGGCGGGTGAAGTGACGGGAACGAAGACCGATTTTGAAATGATCGTTCGTATTGCCGACGCCATGGGCTTCGATGTTCGCAAGCTGGTTCCCTTCGGCGCAGCCGGAACGCGCGCCGACATGGGCCAGTCGCGGGGAGCGCAATCGGGCGAAGCCGACCGCCATGCTGTCTGGCTCGAGCGGCACAATCTTGAACCAAAGATGAGCCCCTTCGATCCCATGGCGATTTTGGATGAAATTCAGCGCCTCGTGCCCGGGTACGATGTTTCTCGTATGAATCTGCTGGCGGGAAATGATGAGCACACGAACCTGACGGGACCTGCGCAGGTTGTACAGCAAGATCCGGCATTGATTGAGCCGGCAAACAACGCGCTCTTTACGTCCGGAACATTAGGACGTTACTCCAATACATTGAACTCAGTCGTTGAACAACAGCACCGGCAACCTGCGGAAGTCGCAGCCGATTAAGATTCTTCATTAGCAATTAGAATTTTTGTTTCCTCCGCGGCCAACCCGCGGAAAAGTCGAAGGACTGGAATTTGAGCCTGACAACTTTCATTATCGTCGCAGTCATTAAAGTTGCGCTTACGCTCTTCATCCTGCTCACGGCGGTCGCCTACACCGTTTGGCTGGAGCGCAAGGTTGTGGGCCGCATGCAGAATCGCTGGGGACCCACGCGAGTTGGGCCGTTCGGCCTATTGCAGCCAGCGGCGGATGGTGTCAAGTTTTTATTCAAAGAAGATCTTACACCGCCTTATGTGTACAAGCCGCTCTACATTGCGGCCCCAATCATCGCGGTCGTCTGTGCGCTCACTTCGATTGCGGTCGTCCCGGTCGGAAACTGGGTGACTGTGGCCGGCGTGTCCACACCACTGCAAATCACCGACGTCAACATTGGATTGCTGGTTATTTTGGGCATTACCTCCATCGGCGTGTATGGAGTCGCACTTTCTGGCTGGGCTTCGAACAGCAAGTATTCCCTGCTCGGCGGGCTGCGCGCCAGCGCGCAGATGATCAGCTACGAAATTGCTCTGGGACTGTCGCTGGTGGGTGTGCTCATCCTTTCCGGCACCTTCAGCCTGCGGGGGATTGTGGACGCGCAAGCCGGGCACTTTTGGGGATTCATTCCCAACTGGAACATTTTTCGCGGCTGCCAGTTCGTAGCATTCTTTATTTACCTGATGGCCGCCTACGCGGAAACAAATCGCATCCCGTTCGATCTGCCGGAAGCAGAAACAGAACTCGTCGCCGGATACCACACCGAATACAGTGCCATGAAATTTGCCATGTTCTTCATGGCGGAATACGCCAACATGATTACCGTGGCCTGCATCGCGTCACTGCTGTTCCTCGGCGGCTGGCACGGGCCGCTGTTTGGCCCGCCGATTTTGCAGGCCATTTTGCCGGTGCTCTGGTTCGTGCTTCGGGTGGTCGCGTTTCTCTTCGTTTATATTTGGGTGCGCGGAACGTTGCCGCGCTTTCGTTATGACCAGCTCATGGCATTTGGCTGGAAATTTTTGCTGCCGCTGGCCATCGCGAATTTGGTGATCACGGCACTCGTAGTGGCGCTAAGGGCTTAAAAAAATAGTTGCTAGTTCTCAGCAGCCAGTTGCCGGTGATTCATGGCGCTCGCTGTGACTTCAAACTCAGAAGTTTTGCTGAGGACTGAGAACCGGCAACCGAGAACTGAATTTTAATGCTTCATCTAATCCTATTTTCGGTCTTTGGCCTCATCTGCGTCGCTGGCGCGGTAAATCTACTCGTTCAGTCGCATCCCATTAACAGCGCGCTGTCGCTCGTCGTGGTCATGGGATCGCTGGCGGTGGAGTATCTGCTGCTCGGCGCCGAGTTTGTTGCGGCTGTCCAGGTGATCGTTTATGCGGGCGCAGTCATGGTGTTGTTTGTCTTCGTCATCATGTTGCTCAATGCCGGCGCGGAAGAGCACACCAAGGGAAGCATCATTGCCCTAGCGCTGGGAGTTCCGGGAATGCTTATCGCCGCCATTCTGATTGCCTGGGTTTTAGTCACGAAATCCGGCATCCACCCACTCTCTCTGAATGCTCTTCCCGGACATCCCAAGGACATCGCGCAGCTTTTGTTTCACGATTTTCTTTTGCCTTTTGAAGTCACCTCAATTCTTGTGCTGATCGCCATCATGGGTTCCGTGGTCCTCGCCTCGCGCCCGGAAGCGATCGAGCACAGCAAGAAGGAGAGTTGATGGTTCCGCTTTCCTATTACCTGGTGCTGAGCGGCATTCTGTTCACCTGCGGCGTTGCCGGGTTTCTAATCAAGCGCAACATCATCACCATCTTCATGTCCATTGAGCTCATGCTCAACGGCGTGAATCTTTCCTTCGTCGCATTCGCCGCGCAGTGGCATTCTTTAAGCGGACAGGTTTTCGTTTTCTTCGTCATGGTGGTCGCCGCCGCTGAAGCTGCCGTTGGTCTGGCCATCATTATTGCTGTGTATCGTACTCGCGCGACCCTCAACGTGGACAAGGTGGACCTGCTCAAACTATGACGCCGAACCTGCACCTCTGGCTCATTCCCATTCTTCCGCTGATCGGCGCAACCATCAACGGAGTGTTTGGCAAGCGCTTCTCACGGCAGACCGTCACCGGAATTGCGTGGACATTCTCCGGCGCGGCCTTCGCGATGGCGCTCTGGGTGGTCTCTCAATTCTCATCGTTAGTGCTCCCCTACACTGAGCAACTCTCGCCGTGGATCCAGGCTGGCGCCTTCCACGCGGAATTTGGCTTCTATCTCGATCAGTTGACGCTCATCATGCTCCTGATCGTTACCGGCGTTGGATTGCTCATTCACATTTACTCTGTGGGGTACATGTGGGAGGAAGGCGGCTTTTACCGCTTCTTCAGCTATCTGAACCTGTTTTTGTTCTTCATGCTCACGCTGATTCTGGCCAGCAACTATCTGGTCATGTTTATCGGCTGGGAAGGCGTGGGACTCGCGTCATATCTGCTAATTGGCTTCTGGTTCACGAAAGATTCCGCTGCCTCCGCTGGGAAAAAAGCATTCATCGTCAACCGCATTGGCGACTTCGGCTTCTTGCTCGCGCTCTTTTTGATCATCCAGCACTTCGGCACCCTTGACTTCACCCAGGTGACCAGCGCCGTCATGCCCTATGGAATCGAAGCTGGCTGGGGCTTTCTCACCGCCATCGCTATTCTGCTGATGGTCGGCGCCTGCGGTAAATCGGCGCAGATTCCCCTCTACGTCTGGCTGCCCGATGCCATGGAAGGTCCCACGCCCGTCTCGGCCCTCATCCACGCGGCAACCATGGTGACGGCTGGCGTGTATATGGTTTCGCGCTCTCACGCAATTTTTGAGCGCGCGCCCATCGCGCTTACCATCGTGGCCATCATCGGAACACTCACTGCGTTCTTCGCGGCCACCATCGGCATTACGCAAACAGACATTAAGAAAGTTCTCGCCTATTCCACCGTCTCGCAACTCGGATACATGTTTATGGCATGCGGCGTGGCGGCGTTCTCGGCGGGTATCTTTCATCTGATGACGCACGCCTTCTTCAAAGGACTGCTGTTCCTGGCGGCGGGTTCGGTGATTCACTCCGTGGGCGGTGAGCAGGACATGCGCAAGATGGGCGGCCTGCGCAAGAAAATTCCCTGGACTTTCTGGTCCATGACGGCTGCAACCTTCGCCATCGCCGGAATCCCCGGCTTGTCGGGCTTCTTCAGCAAAGACGAAATCCTGTGGCGCGCCTATCAGGCTAACTGGATCTATTGGCTGATCGGCGTGATCACCGCCTTCATCACTTCGTTCTATATGTTCCGCCTGTGGTTCATGACGTTCTTCGGCGAGTATCGCGGAGAAGCCGAATCCGGCCACGGGCACGGTCACGGACATGATGCGCACGGCTCGCACGGGCATGGTCACGGCGGTATTCACGAAAGTCCGAAGGTCATGCTCATTCCACTGGTGATTCTGGCATTCCTCTCAGTCTTCGGCGGATACGTCGGCGTTCCCGCCTCGCTTGGCGGCAGCAATCATTTCGATCAGTTCCTGGCCCCGGTGTTCCACAGCACCATTCCAAGTGCGAGTGCGGAGCAAGCAACCGCTGGCGAAAGCGCGACTCCTGAGCAAAATACCGAGGGTGCCGAACCCAAGACCGGACACTCCACGGAACTCATCTTCACCGGAATCTCGGTCTTCGCCGGCTTCCTGGGATTATTTCTCGCATGGCTCCTCTACTATCGCCGGCCGCAATTGCCGCAGGAGATCGCCCTGTCGCTGGGAGGACTGTATCGCAGCGTGGTGAACAAGTATTACGTGGATGAAATCTATGCGGCGGTGTTCGTCAAACCCCTGATTGGCCTTTCACGCGGAGTCTTCTGGCACGGAGTTGATCAGCATGTCATTGACGCAACGCTAGATGACAGCGCTGCCGGAGCGAGTGAAGTTTCCGGCGTAGTACGCCGCATGCAATCCGGTAATCTACGCTCCTATGCTGGGTGGATCGCCTTCGGCGCGGCGGTCGTGATTGCTTACATGATCTGGACGGGCACCCGATGAACGGCGCTACTCTCGACACCGCGATTCTCTCTCTGGTCACGTTTATCCCGCTGGCCGGCGGATTGCTGCTCATGCTCTTTCCCCGGCGCGATCGCGACATCCGCGTTTTCGCGCTGGTCGTTTCGCTGCTCGATTTCATTGTTTCGCTGCACCTGCCCGCGCACTTTGACCGCGCCAGGACCGGCTTTCAATTTCAGATCAACTGCTCCTGGATCACCCATCCCAACATTCACTACCACATGGGCGTGGATGGCATTTCGTTGTGGCTGGTGGTGCTCACCACATTCCTTACGCCGTTGTGCGTGCTGATCTCATGGAACTCCATCAACGACCGGGTGAAGGAATTCTTTATTCTGCTGCTGGTCATGGAGACCGCGCTCATCGGCGTCTTCGTTGCCCTTGATCTGTTCCTGTTCTACTTCTTCTGGGAAGCCACGCTCATTCCCATGGCCCTGCTGATCGGCATGTTCGGCCATGGACGCAAGGTATACGCGGCGGTCAAGTTCTTCATGTACACAATGATCGCTTCGGTCTTCATGCTCGCCGCGATCCTGTGGCTTTACGCGCAGACCGGAACCTTTGATTTTGTTGAACTCCAGCACGCCATACAGAGCGGACACGTCCCGCATTTTTCCGGCGCTGCTCTTTGGCTGTTCCTTGGTTTCTTTATTGCCTTTGCGGTAAAGGTTCCGCTCTTCCCTTTCCACACGTGGCTGCCTGACGCGCACGTCGAGGCTCCCACCGCAGGCTCCGTGCTTCTGGCAGGCGTGCTGCTCAAGATGGGTACCTACGGAATGCTCCGCTTCGATCTCGGCCTGTTCCCCGAGCAGTCGCGGCACAATGCGGGTTGGGTCATGGTTCTCGCGCTCATTGGAATCATTTACGGCGCGCTGGTGGCCATGGTGCAGCCGAACATGAAGAAGCTGATTGCCTACTCTTCCATCAGCCATCTTGGATTTGTCGTGCTCGGTATTTTCAGCTTTACGCAGCTTGGGCTCGACGGCGCAATGTTTATCATGCTCGCCCACGGCGTTTCCACTGGAGCTCTGTTCATGCTGGCGGGCATTCTCTACGAGCGGCGGCATACCTACGAAATTTCGGAGTTCGGTGGCCTCGCCACGCCCATGCCGGTTTATTCTTCGTTCTTCCTGTTCGCGGTGCTGGCGTCGGTTGGATTGCCGCTGTTGAACGGCTTTGTCGGCGAGTTCCTTGTGCTTAGCGGCGCCTTCCAAGCGCATATGTGGTATGGAATCGCCGCCTGCACGGGCGTTATTTGGAGTGCGTGTTATTTGCTCTGGATGTACCAGCGTGTCTTTTTCGGCAAGGTCACGCACGACAAGAACAACGCCTTGCCCGACCTTGATCTCCGCGAGCGGACGGCGCTGATTCCCGCCGCTGCGATCGCCTTGGTCATGGGCGTGGCTCCGTTTTTGTGGCTCAAGTCAATTGATCCGGCAGTGCATTCTTCTTTGGCGTCGTCATTGAGTTCGGTCGCGCAAATTGCCACCAGGATGGTGGGCCGATGATGGCAGCAATGATCACGGCGATGACCGCAACCACCTTGAAGGCGCCGCTCGCAATGTTTTCGGCTACCGCTCCCCTCATGCCCAATATTCCCCATGCAGCGGACTACATCCGCATCCTTCCCGAAATCGTGCTGTCCATCTTCGGCATGGTCATCATGTTTGTTGACCCGCTCATGGACGAGCGCAAGAGCCAGAAGACGCTGGGCGGTATCGCTCTACTCGGCGCATTCGCGGCCATCGCCGCCACTCTTTTTCAGGCGCAACCGCAGTACGTGGGCCTTGGCTTCTGGAACATGGTGCGCGTGGATAATTTCAGCAGCTTCTTCCATTTTCTGGTCGCGGCCATCACTGCCGTCGTCATCCTCACCTCGTATGAATACATGGAGGTGCAGCAGATTCGCGCCGGAGAATACTATGGCCTGATCCTGTTCGGCGCCGTGGGCATGAGCCTGATGTCCTCCGCGGTCGAGCTGGTGCTGATCTTCATCGCCCTGGAAATTTCTTCGATCTCCACATATGTGCTGGCAGGTTTTCGCCGCCGCGCCTCGATCAGCAGTGAAGCCTCCGTCAAGTATTTTCTGCTCGGGTCGTTTGCCACAGCGTTCTTCCTTTATGGTGTGGCCTTGATGTTCGGAGCGACCGGCTCAACCAGCATTTCCGTCATCGCCGAAAAGCTCGCGGCTGGAAACCATTCACTCCTGGTTTATGCGGGCGTAGCACTGATGTTTGTGGGCCTCGGCTTCAAAGTCGCTGCGGCTCCATTCCATGTTTGGACGCCTGACGTTTACGAAGGCGCGCCGTCTCCTGTCGTGGGATTCATGTCCACCGCTCCCAAGGCCGCCGTTTTTGCCGTGCTGCTCCGAATCATTTTTGAAGCCCACGTTCCTGGCACGCTCTGGCTGATCTGGGTTGCCGCCGCGCTTTCCATGACCATCGGCAATATCGCCGCACTGGTGCAGAACAATGTAAAGCGCTTGCTGGCGTATTCCTCCATTGCCCACGCCGGATATTTGCTTGTGGCCTTTGCTGCGCTGCCGGCCAACGGTATTCCCGCCGCCATGTTCTATACCGCCGCGTATGCAGCGATGAACATAGGCGCGTTCGCCGTGGTCAGCCACTTCGCAAACGCGGGCGAGCGCTACGTAAAGATGGAAGACTACGAAGGTTTAGGCCGGCGCTCCCCGATATTGGCCGCCACACTGACCATCTTCCTGCTCTCGCTGATTGGCATTCCCATGACCGGCGGCTTTTTCGCCAAATTTTACGTGTTCAGCGCCATCGCGCAGGCGCACTTGACCGGTCTGCTGATCATCGGCGTGTTGAACAGCGCCATCGGCGCCTACTACTACCTGCGCATTATCGTTGTGATGTACATGCGCGAGGCTCAGGAAGAAGTGCCTGTCACTCCCATCCCCGTAGGGTTAGGACTGGCGCTGGCCCTCAGTTTGGGCGCCACCATCTATCTCGGCGTCGTGCCGAACCGGGTTCTCATCTACGCGCAAACTTCGGTAAGCGAACTCACGTCATCATCCGCGCCTATAGCTTCCGGTTCTCAAGCTAACAGCGCCATGGCTTCGGACGGGCATTAATTCAAAGCTTGATTTTCAAAGCTCGAGCTTCCAGATTCAATCTCGAAATATATCGGATGCGGTAGGTATTCCATCCGCTGCGGCGCTCGCCATTGCCAATGGGACAGGGAAAGCCCTTAGACACATGCCGTGTTCACGCGTGTGCCCAAAATATATACACTCTGCCATTGACATTAATCGCCGCGACCGTCATTATGACCTTGCTTGCCCGACAATTCTCTTCCCCGGAGGATGCCATGGCTGAATTTATCCGCAGCATGTGGTCAGATGATCGAGGTCAGGACATAGCGGAATACGCTGTGATGCTGGCTGTAATTCTGGTTTTAGTCGTAGGAACAATCCGTTTGATTGGGTCGAACGCCAACAACGCTTTCTCTGCCGTGGCCAGTTCAATTCCATCGTAGCCGTCTGAATCCCCGATTAGGTTAAGGAAGCCCCTCGCTTTTTCCCCTCAAAAAGCCGGCATTAGTGCGTGAAAGAAACGTTCAGCCCCGTGCTGAACAGAACGTCATTCTTCTTCGCCCCCAGCGGCGGATTGGTCACGTAGATATCAGAAAACGTATTTTGCCAGCCGAACCATTTGTTCATCTTGGTCGTCGTGGCAAAATCGAAGTTTGTGCGATATTCCCCGGTGTCGGATAGATCCGGATAAAAGGTAAAGTCTTCGGTCAACACGGTGGAATGTTTCATCTTGTGCATGAAGTCTTCGCCAAGTGTCAACCCAGCGGTGTTCCGCGAAAACGGAACATAATTTTCACGCGTGTAGTTCACGCCGGTCAGGAAGTCGAGCATCGTCGCGTCGCTTTTAATGATGTGGTATCCCAGGCCGCCGCTGAATACCGACCGCAAATTCAAGGCCTGCAAAGCATCACTCATGAAATCCGCTCCGCCAAAAACAAAAAGGAAGCCGTCAAAATCATGGTCATAGCGCGCCCCGCCCTGGATCAGGTTCGCAGTCGTGCTGGGGGTGGAAAGCCCGTTTGTGGAGTACAGCGAACTTTCCGACAACGCCAGCTTGTCGTGCAGCCCGGTGCGAACCGCATTAAAAGCGAGCGAAAGGCTTCGCGTCTCGCTATTGCCGGCAGCCAGCGCGAAGCCCACATTCGCCCCGCCATTCCAGCCCTCCAACAATCCAGGATGTTGCAGCTTTTCAAAGCTGCTCTGCTCTGCCGGAGAGCGCAGGGCCGCTACATCTGATTTCGCCACCATGGCGCTGGAACCGTTTTCCGGCTTAACGACAACATTGTCCCCTTCCACTGACACCGTTCCCGAGTACGTCTGCTTGGTGGACTTGCTCTGCACAAACTCAGGCTTTTCTGACCGCAAATCCCGCACAGCCGACCACTGGATTTCAACCGTTCCGGCAAATTCCGTTTTTACGGTAATCGTCTTACCATCTGACTTCACGATTTCGCCTGTCAGGCGATCGCCATTCGTAAGCGTAACTTGGTCGGCAAGGAGGGTTAAGGAGGTTAGAAGGAGGAAGGAAAGAGAGAGGTAGCGTACAACTCGTTCCATGATCAGCCTCACTGCTTTTAGTATCTGTTACAGACTATTGCTGATCGGGAACAAAGGCAAACTGGACTTCCATTTTTGTGGAAGTTTCGGCGGGAGCGTACTTCCACTGTTTCACCGCTGTGGTAGCGGATTCAACTAGTACGGGGTTACCGCCCACGGCCTTCACTTTTTGCACAGCGCCGCGCGAATCAATCACCACGGCTAAACGGACCGTGCCGCCGATTCCATGCACGCGGAGATCTTGCGGGTACTTGGCGCCTACCTTGAAAACCACAGGACGCTCTGGTTGCAATTTTTGTGCTTGTGAACTCGGTGCAAAAGCGATCAGGAATATCAAAGTCAGCATCCACGCCCAAGCGTTGGAGCCAAGTGCGCGAACTGGACGCCGAATTGAGAATTTCCCGAACACACCGCCTCCTGAAGCTTCATGTATTCTCTATAAAAGGAACTTTCCCAACAAATTACCGATGTAACATTGTTCATGATCCAGGCATAAACGCGAATATTTTCCATCGTTTCAAGCGTTTGCCTGATCCAATGAACATACCGCCCCGATAATCGTTATGGCCCAGGAAGAGGAGATACTAGGCAAAGCCTACGACAGTCGTTTAATGAAACGGCTGCTGACCTACCTGCGTCCTTATTGGTGGCAGGTCGCGATTGCACTCGTCTCAATCGTCCTCAAGGCCTGTGCCGATGTTTCGGGCCCCTACCTTGTAAAAGTCGCTATAGACAAGTACCTCGCCCCGGCAAAGGGAGCGCATTCCTTCCTCGGCGATCACCTGAGTGCTCAACCCCTTACCGGAATTGCACAGATCGGCGGAATTTACGTTGGCCTTCTGGTCTTTGCCTTCGCCCTCGAATATCTCCAGACCTACTACATGCAGTGGACTGGCCAGTTGGTCATGTTTGATCTACGCAGTCAGCTCTTCCGCCATTTACAGCGCATGCATGTCGCCTTCTATGACAAGAATCCCGTAGGCCGCCTGGTCACCCGCGTCACTACCGACGTGGACGCCCTGAACGAAATGTTTACCTCAGGCGTGGTCGCGATTTTTGAAGATGTCTTCGTGCTGGCGGGAATCATTGCCATCATGCTCTCCATGAACTGGAAGCTGGCCCTCGTCACCTTCGCGGTGCTTCCGCTCATTGCCATCGCTACCAAGTTCTTCCGCGACAGCGTTCGCGATTCCTATCGCCGCATCCGCATTGCCATCGCCCGCATCAACGCATACCTCCAGGAGAACGTAAGCGGAATGATGGTGCTGCAACTCTTCAATCGCGAAAAGCGCGCCTTCCGCAAATTTTCCGATGTCAACGAAAGCCACATGGAGGCTTACAAGGACGCGATCTTCGCCTACGCGCTCTACTACCCCGTGGTTGAAATTCTTTCCTACATCGCCATTGCCAGCGTCATCTGGTTTGGAGGCAATGCTGTCCTCTACAAGTGGCAAATATCCGCCATTACCTTGCATTTTGTGAATCATCTGCCCGTGATTCATGGGATCACCACGGTCACTACGCTGGGCATTCTGGTTGCCTTCATGAGTTACGCACAAAGGTTCTTCCGTCCCATCCAGGACCTCAGCGACAAGTACAACATTCTGCAATCGGCTATGGCTGCCAGTGAACGGGTCTTCAAACTGCTGGATACTCCGGCGGAAGTCACCTCACCGGCGGTCGCCAAAGAATCCCATGGTCCCGGACGAATTGAATTTGATCACGTATGGTTTGCCTATCGAACGGTCCCGCCACCGGACGACGTCAACGGCGAGAAACCCGGGAAGCATTCCGGAACCAAAGCCACAACGCGCGATGACGAGGATTTTACAGCCCTCGCTGGAACTGAAATGGATTGGGTGCTCCGCGACGTCAGCTTCACCATCGAGCCGGGAGAAACCGCAGCCATCGTCGGCCACACCGGAGCGGGCAAGACCACCATCATCTCCCTGCTCACGCGTCTCTATGACGTTCAGAAGGGCGCAATCAAAATTGACGGCGTGGACGTAAAAGAAATGGACCTGGCCACGCTGCGCCGCCGTTTTGGCGTCGTGCTCCAGGACCCATTTCTTTTCACGGGCACGGTGGAAAGCAATATTCGCCTGGGCAGCAACTGGATCAGCGACGCTCAAATCGTTAAGGCCACGGAAGACGTAAACCTGGCCGAGTTTATCCATACTCTTCCCAAAGGTTTCAAGGAAGAAGTCCAGGAGCGCGGTTCCACGCTCTCCACAGGGCAAAAGCAGCTTGTCTCATTCGCGCGAGCCCTGGCGCACAATCCGAAAATTCTGATTCTGGATGAAGCAACTTCGAGCGTGGACACCGAAACCGAATTCCGCGTGCGCGACGCGCTCAGCCGCATGGTCCGGGGGCGCACATCCGTGATCATCGCTCACCGCCTCTCCACCATTCAGCAGGCCGACAAGATTATCGTAATGCACAAGGGCAAAGTCCGCGAGATGGGTACCCACCAGCAACTGCTCGCTAACCACGGCATTTACTACAAGCTGTATCAGTTGCAGTACAAAGACCAGGAAGTACCGGTCGGCTAAGCGCCCCGCTTCGGCCGTTTGGAAGTCACCGCCAACGCGGATGATTAGTGCAAATCTTTCCTGAAATATTCCTGGGCAATTCTTGCTTCGCAACCCGCAAAAGAGATTACAATTCCTCCGAACGAAAATGAACATTCAGAAATCGATTTTCCATTCCTATTGTCTCCTGATTATTACGCTGCTTGCTGTCACTGCCGGGACAGCCCAAACGCAAACAAGATGGGACAGCACCCCGAAGTACAAGAATCCCAACTTCAGCATCCAGGATCGCGTGACTGATCTTCTGCCGCGCATGACCCTCGAAGAAAAAGTTGAGCAGATCGCCGGCAGCCGAGGCCCGGTCCATTTGATAGACCCTACGGGAACGTTCACGGATGAAACAGCCTCCGCTCTCATGCGGCAACAGCAGAATCCGGATCTCTCCTTCCCGGCCAAGCGCGCCGCAATCCTGCACAACGCCATTCAACGCTATCTGCGCGAAAAAACGCCTCTGGGAATTCCCCGCATGTTCATGGGTGAGGGCCTGCACGGCTTCATGGAAGACACGAGTACCAGCTTTCCCCAGGCACTCGGGCTGGCAAGTACATGGGACCCGGCGCTGGTCCACAAAGTATTTACCGCCGTCGGCGATGAAGCGGGATCAGCGGGCACAGGCCAGGTATTCAGCCCCGTCCTCGATATCGCGCGCGACCCACGCTGGGGACGCACCGAAGAAACCTACGGCGAAGATCCCTATCTGGTCTCGCGCATGGGCGTGGCTGCCATCACTGGATTGCAGGGCGACACATTCAATATTGACCGCCATCATGTGCTCGCAACCATGAAGCACTTTGCCGTGCACGGTCAGCCCGAGGGCGGCACTAACACCGCGCCCGGCAATTATTCGGAACGCATTATCCGCGAAAATTTTCTTGTACCGTTTGAAGCGGCAGTAAAAGAAGCGCGCGTGGGAAGTGTAATGGCCTCCTACAACGAGATTGACGGAATCCCCTCCCACATCAATCACTGGCTGCTGGGGAAAGTTCTTCGGCAGGAGTGGGGTTTTAACGGCTTCGTCACTTCAGACGGCAACGGCCTTCAAATGCTCGTCGGCGTGCACCACGTGGCCGCCGACAACGCCGAAGCTGCCCGCCTCGCTCTGGCAGCAGGTGTGGACTTCGACCTTTCCGACGGATCGGTGTACCGCACGCTGATGGATCAGGTAAAACGTGGCGTCGTGCCGGAGAGCGAACTCGATCTGGCAGTCTCCCGCGTGTTGGCCGCGAAATTCCGCCTGGGTTTATTTGACGATCCCTACGTTGACCCCGATTACGCCGACCGCATCACCAACAGCCCGGAGCACCGCGCACTAGCTGTGAAAGCCGCGCAGGAAGTTGTTGTGCTGCTGAAGAATGACAAAAACTTATTGCCACTCGACGCGAAGAAAATCAAAACCGTCGCCGTGATTGGACCGAATGCCGCTGGAATTCACTTGGGAGGCTACAGCCGCGGCCCGGCCCACAGCGTAAGTATTCTGCAAGGCATCCGTGACCGCGTCGGTCCGAATGTAAAGGTTTTATACGCCGAAGGTTGCAAGATCACCGACGCCCCTCCGGACTGGCACGGCTGGTTTGCCAATGACGTGAAACTGATAGACCCAGCAACGCAGATGGCTGACGTCCATGCCGCCGCCGCTCTCGCCAAAAAAGCGGACGTGGCCATTCTGGTGGTAGGTGAAAACGAGAGCACCAACCGCGAAGCCTGGGCGGAAAATCATCTTGGTGACCGCGACTCGCTCGATCTGCTCGGCGCGCAGCATGAGTTGGTAAAAGAAGTAGTCGAAACAGGGACGCCTACCGTCGTTGTGCTCATCAACGGACGCCCATTGTCCATCAATTACATATCCGAACATGTTCCAGCAATACTTGAAGGATGGTATTTGGGGCAGGAGGGCGGGACAGCCGCGGCCACTGTGATTTTTGGCGACGTCAACCCCGGTGGTAAGCTCCCCATCACATTCCCTCACTCGGTCGGCGATCTGCCGGACTATTACAACCACAAGCCCTCGGCCAATCGCAGCTACGCCTTCGGCACACGTCAGCCGCTCTACCCATTCGGCTTCGGCCTGAGCTATACGACCTTCAGCTTTAGCAATCTTCGCGTGGAGCCGTCGCAAATCGTCAATGGCGGCACGGCAAAGGTCAGCGTGGACGTCACCAACACCGGTACGCGTGAAGGCGATGAAGTTCCGCAGTTATATGTTCATGAGAAAGTTGCGCCAGTGACCTGGCCGGTAATGCGGCTAGAAGACTTCCAGCGCATCACGCTGAAACCCGGCGAAAAGAAAACGGTCGAGTTCACGATTACTCCTGAAAAACTCTCCATGCTGGATACGGACATGCACAAAGTAGTTGAGCCGGGAGAGTTCGAGCTGATGGTCGGCCCCAGTTCCGCAGAAACGAAAACCGTTCTGCTGCATGTTCTTGGGCCTCAGGGAGAGACCGGTATAGCGCCGCTTCCGCCGCCTCCCGCAGGCTCACAATCGAATGTAGTGAGTACTTTTGATGACGGCAAAATTTCTGCCGCTTACGGATCATGGGAAACGGTCACAGACGCCATGGGAGGCGGAAAATCAGTGGCCTCACTCCAGGTTGTGGATGGCGGGGCGAACAACTCCCGCGGAGCTTTGCGCGTAAGCGGCGAAACTGTGGCAGGATCACAATTCCTGTTTGCCGGAGTGGCATTTTCGCCGGGATCATCGATGCAGGATCCTGTGAATCTCTCCGCGAAAAAAGAAGTCAGCTTTTGGGCTAAAGGTGATGGAAAAACATACACATATATAGCTTCAGCACAAAGCCTGCAAGGGAAAATGCCAAAAATGGAGCACTTCGTGGCTGGCCCCGAATGGAAGCAATACACGTTTCCGATTTCCGCCTTCGGGACCGACGGTCATGACATGATGGGTTTGGCCTTCGCATACAGCCAACAACTGGGAAAATTTGATTTTGAAATTGATCAGTTGGAAATCAAATAGATGACGAGCAATTTCTATCGTCCAATTTTGGTAGGGATTCTTCGACTCCGCGAACGCCGCGCTTCGCTTGCTTTTGCGCCGCTCAGCATGGCAAATAACTGAAAGGCTAATTATTAGAACGCCCAACGTTAGAAAGCCCAGCGCAACAGCGTGACGCCTGAAGTAAAGCCAGCGCCTACCGATGCCAGCAGCACCAGACTTCCCTTCTTCAACTTGCCTTCTTCGCGCGCGGTTTGCATTGCCAGTGGGATCGTGGCGGCGGTTGTGTTGCCGTAGCGGTCAATGTTGATAATCACGCTCTCCGGTTTCAGCGACAGCCGGTCGGCGGTGGCGGAAATAATTCGTTTATTCGCCTGGTGAGGAATGAATACGTCAATATCGCTTCCCTTCAAGCCATTGCGCTCAAGCACCCGCTCGCAGAGATCAGCCATCTGGCGCACCGCATATTTGAACACCGCTTGCCCTTCCTGATGGACAAAGTGCATGCGCTGGTCCACGGTTTCGCGCGTCGCGGGATGCAAACTGCCTCCAGCTGGCATATAGAGAGAACATCCACCGGAGCCATCCACTTCGTGAAGGAAATCAATAATTCCCTCTTCGCCCTCTTCGGCGGGCTCAAGCAATACAGCCCCCGCTCCATCTCCAAACAAAATGCAGGTAGTGCGGTCGGTGTAGTCGAGAATGGAAGACATAACGTCCGCGCCAATAACCAGCACTTTTTTGTGCGCACCCGAGACTACAAACTGCGCTCCCGCCTGCAACGCGTACACAAATGCCGAGCAAGCGGCCGAGAGATCGAACCCCCAGGCGCCATGCGCGCCTAATTTGTTTTCGACAAGACATGCGGTCGAAGGAAACAACATATCGGGAGTGACGGTCCCGACCACAATCACCTCAACCTCGGTGGGCGACCAACCGCGTTGTGCCAGAGCTTTTTTTGCCGCTTCGGTCGCCAAATCGCTCGTGGCCACACCTTTTTCCGCAATGTGCCGCTCCCGAATGCCCGTGCGGGTCAGAATCCATTCATCGGAGGTCTCGACCATCTTTTCCAAGTCATGATTGTTCAAAACGCGAGGCGGGACATAAGTGCTGAGAGCGCTGATTTTTGCTCTCAAACGCGCGGGTTGGCTCACTGATCAGGTCTCCGGTTGGAATGGAATGGTCTATAACTGAGTAGCCGGCACTCAAAGCCGGCGTACCGTACACCCATCAAAACCTTGCAGCAAAAACATAAGCCAGGCACCGGAGACCCACTGCACATACAAGAGCCCGTTACCGTTGCTTCCTTCCGGACCTGGCGGGGTTGGCGGGAACGCATCGCGCGGGGCCGATGCCTGACTGATTTATTCTAACATCCACGCTGCACGCTTCTGACGCCGCGTCACTCATTTGCACTTACCGCCAGTTGCCGCCTATGGCACACTAGCGTTTCATGTCGCTTCCGCACCCATGAACACTCTGGAATTTACAGCGCTGGTCGGGGCGGGTTCATTTGTCGCCGGACTGCTGGGCGCACTCACCGGCCTGGGCGGCGGAGTGGTCCTGGTTCCGCTGCTGGCGTTGTTTTTCAAAGTGGACATCCGTTATGCCATCGGAGCGTCGCTGGTCTCCGTGATCGCGACTTCGTCGGGTGCGGCCGCGGCTTACGTGAAAGAAGGCTTTTCTAACATCCGTATCGGGATGTTTCTGGAAATCGCCACAACGATCGGGGCGCTTGCCGGGGCATTTCTCGCCACGCGCATTCCCACCACGGCCATTGCCATTGTTTTTGGAGTGATGCTTCTCTACTCGGCGTATTTCTCGCGCAAGCCACGCTTGCCAAACGAACGCAATCTGCCCCCTAATCCCCTTGCGACGAGGTTGAAAATGAACGGAAGCTTTCCCGAAGCTGGCGGAATCCGTCATTACAACGTGCAGAATGTCCCCGCTGGCTTTAGTTTGATGTTCGGAGCGGGAACACTCTCCGGCCTTTTGGGGATTGGCTCGGGGGCGGTCAAGGTGCTGGCGATGGACCAGGCCATGAAGATTCCGTTTAAGGTCTCCACTACAACCAGCAATTTCATGATCGGCGTCACCGCCGCCGCCAGCGCGGGCGTCTATTTGAGCCGTGGTTACGTAGATCCGGGGCTGGCCATGCCGGTGATGCTGGGCGTGCTGGCGGGATCATTCCTGGGAAGCCGGATACTTGTGGAAACTGAAACCAAATGGCTGCGAATCATTTTTAGCGTAGTAATTGCGGTGCTGGGACTGCAGATGCTCTATCACGGACTTACGGGAAAAATATAATGCCGGGCCTGATATCTTCACTGAAAAACTGGGACGACCAGCGCACGGAAACGTTTATCGGCAACCTGCTGCGCGTAGGCGTGCTGCTGGCAGCGAGTGTTGTGGGAATTGGAGCGATTATCTTTTTGCACAAATACGGCGGCATGGCGTCGGACTATCGCGCATTTCACGGCGAACCGGAGCAGTTCCGCACCATCCGCGGGATTTTTCATGAAGCGCTTACTTTTCGTGGGCGCGGGATCATTCAGCTTGGGTTGGTGCTTCTTATGGCCACTCCCGTGGCCCGCGTGATTTTTTCCATTTGGGCATTCGCCGCTGAGAAAGACCGCATGTATGTCTTCTTCACGGTGATCGTGCTGGCGGTGCTGCTGTTCAGCTTTCTTGGCTCGGGAATTTAGCGCTAGAAGTATCCCAATGAACTTCTCAGTGCACCAAAAGTACTCTTTCCCGTAGTGGTTCACGGGCCGTACTATGTGCTTATGCCGCAGGCCCATGCCGGGGAAAATGCGCTCGCCCGCACGCTGGAACGCCATCTTGACGTCGCCCTGTACCTGATGGTGGCCACGGGCTTCGCCATGCTGGCCTCGGCGGGAAGCCTGGACCTGGTCGCGCTGATTTGCGTAATGGTGGCCTTGGCCGCGCGCGGTTATTTACTCCTTCGCAATAGCCCATTTATTTTTCCAGAGCACTGGACGACACCGCTCACGGTTGGCTATGCGGCCTTCTATTTGATTGATTATTTTCTGATATCGGACTCATTCCTTACCGCGACCGTACATTTGGTGCTGTTCATCACCGTAATGCGGATATTTTCGTTGCGACGGGACCGCGACCGTTATTTCCTGGCGGTGATTGCGTTTCTTATGGTGCTGGCGGCGGCAGTCTTTACCGTAAACAGCTTGTTCCTGCTTCTGTTCGCCGGATTCATGCTCGCGGCGGTAACGACTTTCGTTCTGATGGAGATGAATAACGCCGCCCGCAAAGCAGCTTTTCTTGAAAGCGGGTTTGGGGGTGTCGTGGGCGAACGGAGAATGACCCGCTCCCTCGTCGCGATTACCCCGATTCTAGTTGGCGGCATACTGCTGGCAGGGACCTTGATTTTTTTCCTTCTGCCGCGCGTTTCCGCAGGCTACTTCAGCGCCTATTCTCCCGTGAGCCAGCTTTCCACCGGCTTCAGCGACCATGTGGAACTGGGTGCAATTGGCGAAATTCAGCGATCCAGCAGCGTTGTAATGCACATTCAATTTGACGGCGACTATCGCGGTGCGGCCGATATCAAATGGCGCGGCATGACACTAAGCACATTTGACGGTCGAAGTTGGTCGAATGTGCACCGCCGTTTTCCAGCTTCCCGCCTGCCTGATGGCAGTTTCGACCTCACCTCATCCGTTGACGTACCAGCCACTGACGTACCGGCTACTTCCTCATGGATGGAGAACCGGCAGATGATTGCCGTTCACTACCGGGTGCTTCTGGAACCGACCGGCACAAATATATTTTTTCTGGCTCCAATCGGCGAGAGGCTCCGGGGAAATTATCGGCTTATCGAAATGGACCGCACAGGCGACGCATTCAATGCCGATTTCGAGCGCCCCATTGGGATTTATGAAGCATGGTCTGACATTTCCCGTCCGACTGCGGCACAGCTTCGCCAAGCACCGGTTGATAGTTCCCAAGACGTTTCTGACCGCTATCTTCAGTTGCCAGCACTTGACCCGCGGATCCCGCAACTTGCGCGCAAGGTCACAAGCGGCGCAAGCAACAACTACGACCGGGCCGCGGCGATTGAGCATTATCTGCAAACCCAGTTTGGTTACACGTTGCAACTTCCTCCCGGAAATGTGGCGGACCCGCTGGCGAATTTTTTGTTTGTGCGCAAACGTGGGCACTGCGAATACTTTGCCTCAGCTATGGCCGTCATGTTGCGGACGCTGAGGATTCCTACCCGCGTAATCACGGGATTTCGTGGGGGAGAATTCAACGATTTGAGCGGGCAGTACGTTGTTCGCGCGAGTGACGCACACGCCTGGGTGGAAGCATATTTTCCAAACTACGGCTGGATGAGTTTTGATCCTACTCCGTCCGTCTCCACTACCAACCCCGTTGGCTGGGAGCGCGCCGGATTGTATCTCGACGCCTTCCAATCATTCTGGCGGGAGTGGGTCGTGAATTACGATGCGTCGCACCAACACACGCTTGGGCGCGAGGTTTTTCAGCGCAGCCAGCAAACTGGGTTTCATTTCCAACATTGGTTGCATAAGCGCTACGCTAGTTGGCTCAGAAGTGCGAGAAGGATTTGGACAGCAGGATCGCGATCTCCCCAGCGATGGGCGCTCTATACTTTTTTCGGTCTGCTTCTATTGGCTTTTGCGGGGAGTGCTCGCGGCATTTGGAGATGGCTGAAGCGGGCACGGCTTGCCTCCAAGCCAGCCAAAGCCCCGGTGCTTGCCGCCAGCATCTGGTATGAACGCATGACGCGATTGCTCTCACGGCGCGGCCTGCGGAAAGCGACTGGCCAGACGCCGCAGGAATTTGTCCGCTCCATCCCCGACCAGCCGACACGGGAACAAGTGGCGCGCTTCACCGAACAGTACGAGAGTGCGCGATTTGGTGCCTCGCCTGAGGCCGCCGAGCAACTGCCGGAGATATACGAAGAGATTTCCAGTACACGTTAGTAAAACGGTTTCAAAGTGAATAAACGCAAGGTCCCTCCACTTCGCGGATCATCGCAAGAGCGATGATGCGCTCCGGTCGGGATGACAGAGTTGAAGAGATCACAGCTGTAGATTCCGGGTTCAGTAGGGACTTTGTTTGACGCTGTCCTGTGCCTTTGTTAGCGTTGAATCCGGCGCTGACTTGATGCAGATGCGCAGGGGTTGCTATGGCTATTAAATTTCGTGGAGTTGATTTTATTGAAATCGAAGCGCTCCTGAGCGATGACGAGCGCTTGGTGCGAAATACGGCCCGCGGCTTCATTGAAGACAACCTCATTCCCATTATCGAAGAGTGCAATCGTGCAGGACGCTTTCCCCGGGAACTCGTGAAGCCGATGGCAGACCTAGGCTTTTTCGGCGCATCATTGCAGGGTTACGGCTGCGCGGAAATGTCGAACGTGGAATATGGGCTGGTGATGCAGGAGTTGGAGCGCGGAGATTCCGGCGTGCGCAGTTTTGTCAGCGTGCAATCGGCGCTGGTGATGTATCCCATCTTCGCCTTTGGCAGTGATGAGCAAAACAGCACATGGCTTCCCGCGTTGCGCTCGGGCGATAAACTCGGCTGCTTCGGCCTTACCGAACCGGACTTCGGTTCGAACCCCGGCGGAATGCGCACCCGGGCGCGCAAAGTTGGCAAGGAATACGTTCTAAACGGTGAGAAGATGTGGATCACATCGGGCTCCATCGCTGATGTCGCGGTCATTTGGGCGAAGGTAGAAAACGAGGGCGATCAGGTCCGCGGGTTTCTAGTGGAAACTGACCGTAAGGGATTTAAGGCTGACGACGTTCATGGAAAATGGTCGCTGCGCGCGTCGGTGACGTCAGGGCTTTCGCTGCAGGATGTGCGTATTCCCGAGGCGAACCTGCTTCCACATTCGGGCGGGCTGAAGTCGCCGCTGATGTGCCTGAACCAGGCGCGGTATGGGATTGCATGGGGCGCGATTGGCGCGGCCATGGCCTGCTACGACTGCGCACTGCAATATTCCCAGCTTCGCAAGCAATTCCACGATCTTCCTATCGCCTCGCGGCAACTGGTGCAGGAGAAGCTTGCGTGGATGATTACGGAAATCACCAAGGCGCAATTACTGGCGCTCCAGGTGGGACGACTGAAGGACAATGGGAAGGTCCAGCACCAGCACATATCAATGGCGAAGCGTAATAATGTGTGGATGGCGCTCGAATGCGCCCGGCTTTCTCGCGATATTCTAGGGGCCAACGGGATCTCGGACGACTATCCCATCATGCGCCACATGATGAACCTGGAATCGGTAAAGACCTACGAAGGCACTCATGACATCCACACCTTAATCATCGGCCAGAGCGTCACGGGGATTGACGCGTTTTAATCAACCGCACGCTGCTCCCCAAGTGATCTCGCATATTGCTAGTCCAGCCGCATGCATCTAAATTCCACAAAACGATTCTCTTCACGGGTCGAAAATTATGTTCGCTACCGGCCTGGATATCCAGCCGAAATCATGGAATTGCTAAAGGCGGAATGCGGGCTGCGGCCAGAGCATGCTATCGCCGACATTGCGTTCGGCACGGGCATCTTTACGCGGCTATTGCTCGAAAACGGAAACCGCGTTTATGGCGTTGAACCGAATGCAGAGATGCGAACGGCCGGAGACGAATTTCTGGCCCCATACCAGAACTTTTCCAGCATCGCCGGAACGGCCGAAGACACCACGCTTGCCGGCGGCACGATGGATTTTTTGACTGCCGCGCAGGCCGCTCATTGGTTTGACCGCGATCAGGCGCGCCGGGAATTTATTCGTATTCTTAAACCGGAAGGCTGGTGCGTTCTGATATGGAATTCGCGGCGGATTGAGTCCTCAGAATTTCAGCGTGAATATGAACGCCTGCTTTCGACTTATGGCGGTGATTACCGGTCAGTTCGGCACGAGCGCACGACTGACAGGATCCATGATTTTTTCTCACCGGCTCCGTTTGAGTTTGGCAATTTTGAGATGCGCCAGGAATTCGACTACGAAGGGCTGGAAGGACGGCTGCTCTCATCTTCTTACACTCCACAATCCGGCGACGCTCGATACGGACCAATGCTGCACAATCTTCGCGGAATTTTCGATGCTTATCAGCGCAATGGCAGCATTACTCTGGAATACGACACCCACGTCTATTACAGTCGGCTTTCCCGCAAACCGGCCACGACATAGTAAAGTGGTAGTAGGCACCTAACTTGGAAGGAACCCCTTTTTGAGCTCAAGTATCCGCAATATCGCTATTATCGCCCACGTTGATCACGGCAAAACCACGCTGGTGGACGCCATGCTGCGCCAGAGCGGAACGTTCCGCTCCAATGAACACGTCATTGAACGCGTGATGGACTCCAATGATCTGGAGCGCGAGCGTGGCATCACCATTCTGGCCAAGAACACCGCTGTGCATTATCACGACGTAAAAATCAATATCGTGGACACTCCCGGCCACAGCGACTTTGGCGGCGAGGTAGAACGTGCGCTCAAAATGGTGGATGGCGTCATGCTTCTGGTGGATGCCAGCGAAGGCCCGTTGCCGCAGACGCGGTATGTGTTGAGCAAAGCGCTAGAAGCAAATCTACCGCCGATCCTCGTGATCAACAAGATTGACCGCGCGGATGCGCGTCCGCAGGAAGTGGTCAACGAAGTTTACGATCTATTCATTGATCTGGATGCTAAGGAAGACCAGATTGATTTCCCCGTTCTCTATACCAATGCCAAGCTGGGCACAGCTTCCACGGACATCAAAGGCGGCGGTGAGAACTTGCAACCGCTCTTCGAAGCCATTGTGAAGACTATTCCTCATCCCAAGGGAGATCCTGCCGGCGCTTTACAGATTCTTGTTGCGAACCTGGATTACAGCGATTACCTCGGACGCCTTGCCATTGCCCGCGTTTTTAACGGAACCATGCGCACTGGAGAAGACGTTGCTATTGCAAAGCTGGATGGTTCACTGCACAAGACGAAGATCACGAAATTGTTTTCTTTCTCCGGTCTGAAGAGAACAGACATTACCGAGACCACGCTTGGCGACATTATCGCGGTCGCTGGCGTCGAAGGAATCACAATCGGCGAAACCATTACTGAAGCTGAGAACCCCGCGCCGCTTCCGCCCATCACCATTGACGAGCCGACCATTGCGATGATGTTCACCGTCAATACTTCTCCGTTTGCAGGACGCGAAGGCAGCTTTGTTACGTCGCGCAACCTTCGCGATCGCCTACAGAAGGAACTGCTGACAAATGTTTCCCTGCGCGTGGAAGAAACCGACAGCACGGATTCCTTTGTGGTCATGGGCCGCGGCGAATTGCAGCTCTCCATCCTGATCGAAATGATGCGGCGCGAAGGCTACGAGTTGATGGTCGGCAAGCCTGAGATTGTTACCAAGAGAGTTGACGGCAAACTCATGGAGCCCATCGAAAAGCTTACCGTGGACGTCCCGGAAGAATTTGTGGGCGTCGTTATGGAGCAACTCGGCGTGCGCAAGAGCGAAGTCGTCAACATGCACAACCACGGATATGGCCGCGTGCGCATTGAATTCCGAGTGCCCAGCCGCGGACTTATCGGTCTGCGCAGCCAATTGCTGACCGATACGCGCGGCACTATCGTCATGAATTCACTCTTTGACGGATACATTGAATGGCAGGGAGAGATTCCCCACCGACTGACGGGGGCGCTCGTATCGGACCGCGACGGAGTGACCACTCCTTACGCGCTTTACAACCTTCAGGAACGCGGAGAGTTGTTTGTTGGCCCCACGATTGATGTTTATGAAGGAATGATCGTCGGCGAAAACGCCAAGGACAACGACCTCGATGTAAACGTCGTCCGCGAAAAAAAGCTCACCAACATGCGGTCTTCCACTTCCGACATGGCTATCCGGCTGGTTCCCTTCCGAAATTTGAATCTGGAGCAGGCCATCGAGTTCATCGCCGACGATGAGTTTGTGGAAGTCACCCCTAAATCATTGCGGCTGCGCAAGAAAGTCCTTCAGGCGAATAAGCGGAAGAGGAATACTGTGGTCGCGGTGGAGGAGGCGTAGATCGTCAGCGTCAAAAAACCCAATTCCGCATTCCCCGAAGACCTGTCAGATCCAGCCCGGATCAAAAAAGGCGCGCCCTGGAACGAAGAATGTAATTGCGGGACAAGGTGTCGAGCCCGAACCGAAGAACCTCAAAATGTTTCTCATTCCTTGCAGTTGTGGAATGACCTTCGCTGTGTCGGAAAACTACGATCAGCGCGGTACCGCCTGGAGCCGCTACACGCCCTGCCCGAGATGCGGAAAACGGCATGATCCGAAAAACCGCGTCTTACAAATCGGCTATCACCGCGAAGGATATTGGAAAGTAGAAGACTGCTAGCCCTGGTTCAATAAATGCGAAAATTTGGTGGAGCTAGTCGGGATCGGAACACATCCCCATGTTGATACAGCGTAAGTTATTGAAACTGCGTTCGGCCACAATGCCCAAATGGGGCACAATAACCGGTCGGTTGTACAAAAAGTGTACAAAAATATTCGCGCGATTCAAGAGAAAACTGCGCGAGATTGCTGCCTATTCTCACTCGTCACTCGCTCCACGATTCCGAGTCGGCTGTACACGAGTCTACGAAAACCTCGGAAACTTGCAAGAAGAAATAGGTCAACCGACGATTCCCTTTCGACATGAATACAGGCCAGGTTAAGAAATATTCCTGTTTTCGCTCGTTGGAAGGTGGCTGCCGTGACAGGGCAAAATGAAACCGTAACTAATTGAAATTGAACGGCACAGACGGCACTCAAAAACGGTTTTGGAGCCCTGAGAAACCCCTATTGGACAGTGATCGGACAGACGAATGACATCTGCCGTGTCAAGCTTTCTCGCAACCGTAACCGATTGATACTAGACGGCACTGACAGCCCGTTTTAGCGTCACGCGGAACTCACAGGAACTGTTATTGGACCCTTATTGGACCCAGATGACTTATCGAGGGCCACCCGCCCGCCAATAAATGAGGCCGCCCGGCCACTGAAGCCTTGACTAGTTCCCCAAGACTAGTTCCCCAACAGACAGTATTCGCTCACTTGCTCTGTTTTTTTATCGTTCGAATCTTTCACGTAGATATCAATGTTCGGGCAATCAGTGTAAATTCCTTTGCCCGGTGTCACTCTAATAAACGAGTAAACCCCATCTGGAATTTCTCGACAATTTTTCACAGACATGAAGCACATTAACTGGACTGACTTTCCATCAATCCCTCCATCGACTGTAATAACGTCCTTTTCTACCGAGCTTTTCTTGACCACAATTGTCTCGGTTGAAGTGCATGAAAGTGCTGAAACACTTATGAGAAGAAGGACCATACACGCACGTCTCGCACAACGCATACAAAAATTCTCCCTATTGAGTAACGCTTTGAATTGTAGCCGCACAATTAGTGACTATCGTGTTTGTATTCGCAAACGACTGTGTCGGGATACCATCATCAGGTGGGAATACCTGAGAATTCATAGAATTAATGTTGTGCGCAAACTCATGCATTAGTTCTACAGTTTGCCCTTGAAGAGTAGATGAGAGGAACGGCCCAACGTGATATAAGAGCGGCGGCCCGTTCACTCCTGATCTGACTGAAAAGGTCCATGGGCTATTGATATTTACATTGATTCTGGAACCTGCACCTGTCCCTTGTGATGTATTCGCTGCATAAAGCGTGAAGTCTGCATTATTCGAGAATCTAATATTGTCCGATTGAAACATATCCGGTGCGGAAACAGGCTCATTCGACCCCGTAAAGTCAACAGCCATGCTGTTGAAGAAGGTTGAACAAGGATTGTTTCCTCGAAGAATTCCATCCACTGTGTTGATGGGCGCGGAGGATCCGCCCCCGGCAGAACTATCGGTATTTGGCGGGCCATAATATAATGACCCGCAACCGATTCCCCCAAACCCGCCCTCATATAGCAAATTCACATAGCAGCCAGGAATTAAAATTTCGCTTATGTTCGCGCACATTCCGCCCGTGCGAATTGTCATGATAGGACATGGTGAGGTTGTGAATAGGCCCAACGGATCAACCATCGCCAGCGGATAGTTCATGACATAGGCGTAGCGGTTCCAGCTTTGCGGGTTAGTGGGGTCTGCCGCCGCCATGCCCGCCGGGTCTGGTGTCAACCAGCGCCCTTGGGTGGAATTGTACTTACGGAAGTCGAAGTCAAACTCATTTGGCCCCAGCAACTGCCCCAAGCTATCTGTAGCCCCCTGGGTGAAGCCGAGATCGAGCACCGGGCCCGCTGCCGCATAGTTCTCTCCAAAGGGAGCATACGCGACATCCGTTTGCAGGGAACCGGTGAAGCTGGTGAGCAGCCGTGCGCTTCCCAGCCAGTCCCCGTGCCGGTATCCGTACGAGGACCGCATCATCGCCCCACCCGGCAGCGGCAAAAACCGCTCGTTCACCGTCTGTCCTGCCATGGTCGCCAGGGGCTTGCTGCTCACGGGCCCCATCAAGAGAGCAATACCGCCTCGCTCCACCATCCGATTCAGCGCGTCATAAACGATGCTGGTGCCGTCAAAGCTGATGACATTCCCGTCTGCGTCGTACCCGAACGTATGGAAAGTATCAGTCAGCAGATCGCCGTTCGCATCGTAGCTGGTTCCGCCAAGCGTATAGCGATTCTTCGCAGTGTCGTAAAGGGGATTCCATGCAATCGAGCCAGCCTTGGTTAAATTCCCGAACGGATCATAGGTAAAGTCCTGACTCCAGGTCGAACCGCAATGAGAGCTTGCAATCCGGGACATATCATCATGGGCGTAGGTGCAGGTCTGAGTGTTCGCGGGATTGATCTGGTCGGTGATTGCCAGGCTGCCCAGTGAGCCGTTCGCGTTCCAGCCTAAAATTCCTGTATCCGTCAACGATCCCATCTTAAATTGATATTGCTTCATGCGTCCGGTATTCGTATCGAACTGGTAGGTATCGCCATCACCCGAACCGAATGTTACGCCGGTTACCTGGCCCGCTGTGTTGTATGAAGTCGCGGTTACCGGATTCTGTCCACTGCTGCCGGAAACGGTGGAGGTGCGGCCTTCGCCGTCTACAGCAAAGGTCATTGTCGGGGAGCCGACGGGAGCAACCAAAGTGTGGAGAGCTCCGTTTGGATAGTAGCTTGCTGTTGAATGATAGGTTCCACCGGAACTCGGCGTGAACTGGTATACGTCGGTCAGATCGCCCGTCGCGGAATAACCGAAGTCCTCTCCTGTAATCCAAGATCCTGCGCAAGCCGGATTCGAGCACGTTCCCGCTGAAGCGAGTTGCCCCTTAGCATTGCTTGTAACGTTAAAATGACCGGCGTCATAGTAATAGACCTTCATCGGTGTTGTTGAGGCATTTGGTCCGCTGGGATTATTTGTGTACGTGTTCCGATGTAAGGAGTCATAGGCGTAGCAAGTGGCGTTTCCTGCCGCATCAACTTTCTCAATAAGGTCGCCGGGGTAAGAACCGCTGTTAAACGAACTCGCGCATGCGCTAGCAGAATCATAGGTGTAGGCGGTAGCCGTGTTGTTCTCTTCTGGATTCGTCTCCGACGTAAGCCTGCTCAACATGTCATAAGCGTACGTTCGGATTTGTGACGAAGCGCTCTGAGCATTCTGCGTGACCTGCTTAAGATTTCCTAAAGCATCGTAGGTGTATTTCGTCCAGTAGCCGGTTTGTTGATTGGTCTGGCCGCAGGTCCCCGCAGGATATGCGGTCGTGCCGAGGGTAATTTCGCACACCGAAGTTAGCCGCCCCAGCGCGTCGTACTCCATTTGTTTCCTTTTTGTGTTTTCATTGGTGGGGGCTGGGCCAATGGCTTGAAGGACATCATTGTTGGTGTAGGAATAACTCACTGTGCCCTGTCCACCATCGGTAATGACTAATGGGCGGTTGAGAGCATCGTAGGTAGTCTTCGTAACCGGCGCTGTTGATGTCAATTGATATGCGGCACCCTGATAGGGCATGGTGACCGTGGACACCCTCCCCAGGGCGTCATAAGTATTTTCGACAGTATCGTAATTGTTCGATGTGGGAGACTGCCTCCTCTGAGTAGTTACAAGCCTGCCTAGACCATCGTTCATCGTGAGCTGATCCGTTATGGAAGTATTTCCATTAAAGCTCATGTAGACTTCTGTTTTGAGCGGATTCTTGTAACTGAAGTTCGTTTGACTGGACGCTTGATCAATAGAATTGGCGGGCCGCCAATAATGGGCGTCTGTGTAATTTATGCTGGTAGAGCGGCCGTTTAAGTCGGTTGCACCTGTCTGGACGCCTCCGGCGCAGTTCCAGGTCATGGAAGTTGAGAGGCCCAAGGGCATACTGACCTGCGTTAGAAAGCTGTTTCCGCAATTCCCATAGGAGTAGCCGGTCACCGCGTTATTGACATCGGTTGCCTGATAAATATTGCCGGTGTCGTAATAACTGAAGTGCTGGGTCAGCACGTTTGAGCCGGCCACAGTCCTTGTGATCGTGGTGAGATTGCCACGCGGACCCGACACACTCACGTGTTGCGGTGTTCCGCTGGTTGCTTGAACGGCGGATTCGTCATAGCCGTACGATGCGTTGGAAAAAATGGTGCCGCTTCCGTCTTTGGCAACCACGCTGGAGGGCTTTCCCAGCGCAGTGTAGGTGGTTATCGTATCGTTTACCGGAGAAGTTGCAGGGGCGCTTCCCAGCGTTACTCCATAGTCGAATTCTTTATCCTCTGTAACCAGGCCGAAGTTGTATTTAGTCTCCGACAAAGAGAGCGTGCCGCTGGGCAATTGCTTATAAGCGTCCAGCTGGCTAATGGGCGAAAACACCGCATGGCTCGAACAACTTGTGAAGTTGCCATTCCAGCAATTGATGGTAGTGAGCAGGAGCGTAGTGGTGTCTTGATAGACCTGCCGTTGAGTTTCGTAGAAGTTGCTGTCGAAAGTGGTGCCGCTATCTTTTGCAAAATTGATAACAGTCTTATTTCCTACGGTCGGGTCGGGAGGCGTGGTTACTGTGGTTGTCCATTGATTGCCTGATCCCGTTCGCGTGTAGGTCCACTGCCCACCGGGATTCAACGTGCGAGTCAATCCAGCGGTACTGCCATCCGCGCATACAATTCCGTTATTGCCTCCGGTGTAGCTGTATGCGATCGTTCCGCCGGTAGGCAGAGTGATTGTTGCAATTCGGGCCGTTACGTGCGTCTGATCATTGTCCCCAGGCGTCTCTTCATACTTGAATTGATAAGACGAATTATCGGGAAGGGTGATCCTGTCCACCAAATAGACTCCCGGGACGTTGTATTCACCGATTCCACAACCGAAGTTTGTCTTAACGGTGTATGAGACATAGCTAACGGTGTACTGAGCAGTCGCACCTGAGGGCGCTGTGTAACTGAGCGTTGTATTGCTTGGAGGCGCGCCCGCGACTGTGAGAGCGGTTTGGCCCAGCGTGTCGGTAAATACGCCGCCGCTAGCGGTGCTCAACTGGTTTCCGTTAGCGTCAATGGAATTGAACTGCCCGCCAATTCCGCTGAAGCTCGTGCCGGTACGAGAAGTCATGGTCTGAGACAGGCTACTAGCGGTAGCAAGGGCATAAAGAGTGAAGCCCGATCCATCGATCGCGGGAACGCCTGATACGGTGGCTGGTTGCGAGCCAGCAGGCGGACAAGTGCCTGGCGGCCCATCTGTCGAAATCCAGACAGTAAAATATCCGCCGAAACTGTGTGCGCCGCTCTCATCTGAATATACGAAGTTGCTATATTGAGTTGAGTTCCAGTGGTTGGTGCCGAACTGTCCGCAGGATCCCGAATTGGTGGTTGTCGAATAGGTTAAGCTACCCGAACCTGACGTCGAGCTAAGGCCCTGCCAACCCCAATAACTTCCAAAGCTAGACGGCATCCACTTTATGACGCCACTGACGTTGGTCGGAGTCCAGATTGAGCTGTCGTAAGAAATGTCATACACGAACGGCACTTGCCGGCCCGCTTTGTGGCGGACGGGTATGGCGAAGTGGGAGTTAAGGTTGCCTAAGTTAATGATGTCAAATGGGCCGCCACCAAAGCTGCCCATAGGCGGCGTACCAGTCGCGACTTGACCGAATACGGGCATTGCCAGTAACGCCATAAGAGACAACCACGTCATCAGGATGCTTTTCATTCTTGCCTCATTACTTTCTATTGGAGACTGAAGACGGCGGTGGACAGGCCGGTGTTAATGGTTGCGTTGGTTATCACAACATCCAGATCGACCGTTCCGTTGACCACGCGTTGCACGTGAAAGGGAATGTTTACTCCACTAACGACTTTGTAGTCTGAAAAAAGGACTTCCGCTTGCAAGTTCGTCGTCAGATCATTGTCAGGGTGCAGTTTGAAGTCGACGATCAGAGGAAGAAATGATGTGGGATCAAGGTAAAAGTCCATCGTGCTGAGGCGTGAGAGAACACCCGTTTTAGAATCTCCCGCAATTCGCTGGAATTCACGCACATGCTCCAACGACAAGCCGTTCCTCTGCTCATGCCCAATATAGGAAAAAACGGAATTCGGGCTGCCAGTAAGAGACAGCGACGATAGCGCAGGAAAGAACCACGCTGCATCCGTCCAACAGTTGTGTTGAGCATAAGGTTTGACCGCGCGATCACCCTTTTTCCATTGCCCCGCAGGACTGTTTTGCGAGGTGGTGCGAACCTCGCTGTTCATGCCGCCATCAAGGTCGAGATCAACGCGGCTCTCGTCCGTGCCTTTCACGTAGAACGTTCCCGTGCCGGTCTCGTAGTCGGAACCTTCGATCCGCGTCACCGTCGCATTTAATGTTGCGTCGGCAACAGATGCCCCGTCGGTCATCGCCGCAACCGAACTGTTCGCGAGGCTTATAGCTTTCGAGTCACTGGCTATAACTGCCGTCTGGGCGGAGGCTGCAGACAACAGGCCAAAGGCAATCAGGACATTCAATATCAAACGTTGCATACAGGATCCCCCGCTAAGAACGACTAAAGGCAAAATGATTTCAACTAAGGGAATTAGCCGGGCAGCACTATCGTTCCTGGGACGCTGAAAATTAAGACGGTTTTTGGCTTGTTACAAAAAGCGGAATATAAGTGATTACCTGTAGGCGACAAGATCGCTTTTCATCGGCAGCCACGCCTGAAGCATTTTTATGCTTGGGCTCAGTAAACATCGCGAATCTGTTCCGAAGTCGTAACGCTCCAACAGACTTGACCCACTGCCGCCAAACCTATTTTCCCCGTGTTAGGCGACTGCTTCCGCTCTCAGCGCAGTAGTCACTTAAAAATTTCATTCCCAGAAACCGTTGGCCAAGGATTGTGGCCGCCGCAATCGCGCTGCCCGGAATCCCTGAATGGGTTGGCGCGATTAGTGTTTGTACGGGTTACCGCCGTGAAAGGGGCTCAACAATCCGTAACTAATTGAAACTAGACGGCACCGACAGCCCATTTTGGAGCCGTAAGTAACGATTTGGAACCTTATTGGACCCTGATTGGACCCAAGTTTTTTCTGCACAAAAACTTGGGCAAAAAATTAAAAAATTAAAAAACTTGATGCCACAATTTCGCAAATTTACTCTCGCATGTTCTCGCCGCTGGATGGCGAGCACACTTTCCGAAATTTCCTGAAGATTTTCCCGACTCAAAATTTAGACATAATTCAGTGAAAAATCAGGGTCCAATTGGACCCTGATTCCGGTGAACGGCGAATTGCGAGTATAAGGCGTTGCGAAGAAGCAAACGGGTCACAGTGGCGAGGGGGTAGGCCATCTTCGCCGCGTTCACGGACCAGAATACGGCTGCCCCGCAGAAATGGTGCTGGAGAAGACACTTTGCAGTGACCACAATAGGCGGGCGACGACTTAAGTTCCTTTATTAATTTAAGAGCAACCAGCAAAGCGTGCCCCAGGAAACAAACCTTCAAGAACAGTTCGTTGAACCTGCTTGGAATCAGCCCGGAGGAGATAGTACAGAATCCAAGTCAAAAGAATGACTGCGACGACAGAGAACAGAATTTTCATTCGTTTGTCCGCCAAACGGTCGGCGCGATTGCTTTTCTCCTGCCATGTGCGCCAGCGCCGCTCCAGATCCGAATCGGAGAAATTCTGAGATGTGGGCATTTTGCTCCTGACTTGATGCCTGAATTTTATTGAGAGACCTAGTGTTTACTTTTTGACGCAACTGTCCGGGCCTGCTCCGGGGTGAGTCGTGAACGATTGCAAAAACCATATCCCGTCATACAGGCAGTATAGTTGCGATTTTGTTCTTCCACTGCTAATGCAGTCGCCTCTTTGGAAGTGAGCAAGGAATAATCGCAGGTTTCCTTGCCGTTCTTGCACGCGATGAGATTACGCTCGTGTTCCGCTGCGGTCGTTTGACTCGCTTCAAGGGGAGTGAGTTTGGAATGATCGCAATCGTCCCAGCCGTTTTTACAATTCTGCGCATTGCGTTGGTGATCCGCGACCGATACGTCCTTCGTTTCCACAGGAGTGAGCTTCGTGTGATCGCAAAGTCCCGCGCCATTCTGGCAATCGGAAACGTTGAGCTTATGTCTGGCTTCGTTTACCGCCGCAGTTTCAGGCTGAGTAAGTTTCGAGCGATCACAATTTCCCACGCCGTCCTTGCAATTCGCAAGATTGCGTTCATGCTCTGCCATCACTGAGTCATGTGCCTCGGGCTTGGTCAATTTGGATTGGTCGCAAGACGCAATGCCGTTGTTGCAGTCGGAAACATTTTGCTGGTGACCTGCAACCGCCCGAGCTGTAGTCTCACGGTCGGTTAGTTTGGAGGGATCACAGTTTCCCGAAGCATTGCGACAGTTTGAAACATTTCGCGCATGGTCAGCGAGAGTCACGGTGGCCAACTCTGCTTCACTCAACTTGGTGCGATCACAGGTTGGGCGACCCGCTTTGCAAGCCTCCAGATTTCCTGGAGGATTAAGCGACTGGGCAAATGTCAGAATTGGGAAGAGAAAAATACACGCCGCCAGTGCCCGAAAATATTTCCGCAAACCGATTTTCATGATGACCTTTCCAACCAACTCGTAGTTCTGTTGAAAGCTGACCGGACCGCAATACGGTTTCGGTCAGCTCATTTCCCGTGGCGATGTTGTTTCTTAGTTTGCTTCCGCGAGATGTGCCTGATGACCCGCTTCTGATACGGCCTTCATAAAAGCGTCCGCACTTTGAGGGGTTGAAGCTTTGCCCGAAAGAATATTGCGGAATGTCATATGTTTTCCGTAAATGGCGTGCGTGGAGTCATTGTCTTGTTCAACGACCGCGCCTTCCAGGGTCAAGCCAGCAAATACACCCCTTGATCGCGAGTAGGTGAGCATTTCAGTATTCATCTTCCAGTCAGTCCCTGCGGAAGCATGCCGACCCACCGGGCCTGCCGCAACCGATCCTTCACCGGTAAGTTCAAATTTGCTGGAAAGTAGGTGCTGGAAACCATGATCATTCATGACCAGCATGACCAGATCAACACCTTCCACTCCAATCTGCAATCCCCAACTCCCACCACCCACCGACACAAATGCCGGAGCGCTCCATCCATTGGCGGTACGGCAGGAAGCCACGCCACGTCCGTGCTTGCCTCCAAAAACGAAACCGCCTTTAATCAGGTCCGGGACTACAACGATGCACTTTGCATTACTCAAAACTTCTTCTGGAATACCTTTGTCCGGTGTCGCCATAATGGCTTGCAAGACTCCAACGGACGATTGCAGTCGCGCGACCGAATCCTGGCGGTCAGAGCCTGCCCACGCGTAAGTTCCTACCAAGCCGATAAAGCACATCACCAGCGCCGACATTGTTCTTTTCATAGAATTTCCTTTCAGGAAGGTCAACCTAAGGAGAGAGAAACTTCAGATGGGCTGACTTAGCTCAGAAGACCTGAAAGAGTGAGAAGCAATGCTCAACTCCAGCATCATGATCATACAAGATGAAAAGAATAGCTGATCTGAATTGCTCACTTGCGTTCTTAAGTTATGAAGACCTCGGTCCATTTTTCACAATGATGCGCAAAAGTCTTCGTACAACATGAGCGATTCTGCACAGAATCGCCCGTCATGGTCTGCCATCATTAAGCTTGCCAGAGGTGCGGGATAAGAAAGCCTATGCGCACTTGCATCTTTACGTGAGGTCGTGCCTCGGGAGAAAGAGCGAAGCCACATTATGGAATACCCCACCAGTTCGCTCCGTAATCGTCTTCGCAGACGGATCGCTTTCCTTACCGATGTGCTCGGGAAAATCCGGGCAATAATCGCTCCACAAGCGGGCGAGGTCTATTCGCAAAGAATTTGCCCGTTTTGTGGATTAATTACCTCGCGAAGTAAGAAGTGTTGTTTGGAATGTGGCAAGTCACTCAACCCGGCGTGAGTCAGCCCTCATAAGCGTTCGCGCGGGCCCCATCCTGCAACTTCTGCCCTGCAGCATTAGAACCACAATTATGAGCAATATTGGCCAGCAAAATTCCCTGGCTTGCTGCACACTCAATGCTGTTATGTCTGTTAGTAGTTTCGGAAAGATCATTTGACTAAGCGAATTGCGGTAACAAAGAAAAAATCCGATTTCAATCCCCACGCCTTCCTTTCAACCATTGGGGCCGGTAGGAATATCTTGTCTTTAGGGAAAATGAAGACAATCTTCTCTCAAGGCGATTCTACGGACGGACTGTATTTCATCCAACAAGGAAAGATACGACTTACTGTTGTCTCGGAAGGCGGGAAAGAGGCAACGCTCGGCGTCCTGGGCGACGGCGATTTCTTTGGCGAAAGTGGCCTTGCTGGCCAGGTCCGACGAATGGCGTCTGCAGTCGCAATGACAGACTGCATTCTTCTGCATATCGAGAAGAAGGCGATGATGCTTGCAATGAGTCTGGAACCTAAACTATCGGCCCTATTTGTCAAATATCTACTCAAGCGAAATATTCGATATCAGGATGACTTGGTTGATCAGCTCTTCAATTCCAGTGAAAAGCGGCTAGCGAGAATTCTTCTGTTGATGGCGCATTTCGGGAAAGAAGGAGTGTCCGAAACGGTAATTCCAAGACTCACTCAGGAAACTCTGGCCGAGATGGTGGGCACGACCCGTTCGCGGGTCAGCTTCTTTATGAATCGGTTCAGAAAGCTTGGTTTTATCAACTACGACTTTGGCGAGAATTTACACGTGCACAGTTCACTGTTGAACATTGTGCTGCACGATGACGACGGGACATCCACTGACGACGATGGCCGGAATTCAAGCCGCCGCCTCGGTAAGCAAAACCTCGAACCACCTGCCGAACCGGGTCGGCGGCCTGACAAAGAACGCGCCAAAAGGCCGTTACTCCTCGCCCCTAAATAACCATAGGCGGGTGGTCATTGGCGAACCTGGTTTGGGCACTTTCTTCAAGTCCCAGATTGCCATACAACATACTTATATACTCCTCAATCGCTGCTCTCAATTCCGCGAGGACAAGTTCCGTCTCATTGGGGTTTCGCATGGCGATAACTTCAGCGCACAGCGCACGAATGGAATCAGCTAGGCTGCAAGAGGGCACGCCTGCGATAGTGCCAGCCCGTAACATGTTGTGCAATCGGGTAGATCTGGTATTTCAGCGTTGGCCATGCGGCTAGGATGCAGGGCCCTTAGGCTCAAGTCGGTAGATTCTGACGCCAATGTGCTGTATTGCTCAGACTAAGATCAAACGGCAGCGTACTTTGGTAACAGTAGAAAGGGGTATTTTATGACCCCGCATCAACCTAGCGATTGGAAACACCTTGCCGAACAAGCCAGTATGGAAATGGACCCTGAAAAGTTCATGATACTTATTCAAGAACTTAACCGTGTGTTAGTTAAGCGAGAAGAGATAATCGCCTGCCAACAACGCCAAGGCAATAGATCGTCATCCTTTGACGCAGCAGTGTAGTCCTTCTCAAACACAATTTGCTCCAAGATGAGCAAACAATCAGCATTGTTATCAATTAGGAGGCTATTTATGGCAAGCATCCCCACTATACTCAACCCTCAGCCGCCACCGCGCTCAGGATCTATATTTTGCACTGACACGAATTGCAAATTCTGTAAAGATCTCCGCGAAGTACAGCGGGATTTGTCATTGGCGACTTGAGCCGGATCGAATGCAATCGTGGAAGACCGGCGAACTCAACCTCGCAATTGTTCCAAACCAGATTCATGTTCTAGCTAGTGGGCACCACGCATTGAAAACTCCGCGCCGCCTTGCGGCACTCCTGGAGCGTATAGCTCCGTATGATTCTGTCTAAACCATCCACCTCTGCAACGTGGCCGCCTCTCTCGGCGTTTATCAATATCGAAGAAGCTTCCTCCAGCGTTGAGTAGCTGCTGCCATCGACTGCTCGTCCGTCTTTATGAATTTGAAAGAACATTGGGCTCCATTTGCTTCGGTGTGGCGCTAGCTGTTGTGGAATAGAATGCGCATCCCACGATCCGCGACTATCTTGAGATTTCGCAATGTAGATTGAGCAACATTGTTGGGACGGCCGATTTTCGCAGCTGCCAGGCTTCGACTAATGTGTGTTTTCACGCAAGGTTGGCCCGTGGTGAGTGTGCATTTCTGCTTCTCCTTCGCATCACAAACGGGACAACGCACCGACAAAATTTGCCCGAGTGATAGGGCCTTCAAAATGCACGGCCAGTGCCCGGTTTGATTGAGGTCGTATTCAGCGACTCAGAGAAATGCAGTTGTTCAGCGTGACGATTGATCGACGCAGCCGCTTGTGTGCGGCGATTGCCCTTCGTTTGGTCGAAGTCAAGAATGGCAACGGCATGCTCGCAGAAAGCGCATTTGAAAGTAATGCCGCCGCTGTTCGACTGTTTGGTTATGTAATGGCGCACGCTTCATTGTAGCCCCTGTACCTGTGCGACGTTGGGGCAAGAGGTGTTGGCCTTTGGGGAAAACATTACGGGATCCGGTGCGCCGCCGCCGATCCGGCAAAACTGATCAAAATTGCACACTTTTTGCCAAGCGATTGGCACTATCGTATTGAAAGCGAAATGAAGATTTCTCCTCATTCAGGCTGGCTGACCGTACCGCTGCTGATCGCTACAGGCCTGGCGCAGCAGGCAATCGCGCCATTACACCCTCCGATGAGCACCGCGAAGGTTGTAGAAAATCTAGTTCGCAAAAACCTCGAGCGTGCCCACGCGCTGACCGCGTATCAGGGAGTTAGGACTTATCGGCTCGAATATCATGGATTTCTCGGTCTGCGAACAGCGGAGATGGTTGTGGATGTTAAATATCAGTCTCCGGGGACGAAAGAATTTACCGTTCGATCCGCCACAGGTTCCAAACTAATTATCGAGAAAGTATTCAAGAAGTTGTTGGAGAGCGAAAAAGAAGCGCTTCGCGAGGAAAACCAGGCTCGCGTTGCTCTTAATAATGACAATTACATTTTCGCATTTGAGAGATATGAAGACACACCAAACGGCGGGCAGTATGTTCTTTCAGTAAAGCCGCGAACCAAGAACAAATTCCTCTACAGCGGGAAAATCTGGATCAATGCAGAGGATTTTGCCGTGATGCGGATTGAAGGAGAACCTGCGAAAAACCCTTCGTTTTGGACCAAAGAAACCAGAATCGAACAGGTCTATACAAAAGTGGGCGACTTCTGGCTGCCTTCGTCCAACCGCAGCACCAGCAGCATTCGGTTAGGTGGCCAGGCCTCGTTCAGCATCGAATACAAAGATTACCTAGTCACTTCAGCGGCTCCGCTGGCAAAGCTCAGCAATAAGGCCGCCGCCACTCATTAATGCAACATTAGGGATTCCTGCGGTAGAAATGCTAATCGTGGAGAACTACATTGAGCAGTGAACTGTGGACCTGCAGACCGCCTTCGATCCCTCCTGCGTAATGGATGAAACCCAATTTCCTGAAACGGTTCATGAAAAAACTGACTCGTGAGCGGGTTGTACCCACCATCTCTGCAAGGGTCTCCTGACTAATTTTGGGAACGACGGTTTCCGGTACGCCTTCCTTGCCAAAATGCGCAAGAAGTAACAGCACACGGGCCAATCTCTTTTCGCTGGAATTAAATAGCTGATCAACCAGGTCTTCTTCGTAGCGGATATTCCGTGCGAGCAAATATGAAACGAACATATCGGAGAATGCATGTTCGCGGTGAAGCGCATTCATCATCGCCTTTTTGTCGATCCGTAGAAGTTCGCAATCCGTCATTGCAGCCGCGGATCCCATACGAAGAACCTGGCCGGCGA
>JANWKU010000142.1 GCA_025451215.1 Terriglobales bacterium | reverse complement strand
CGGTTCTCCCAGTTGTACATCCAGCGGGCGTAAGGGGAAGGCATTGATTTGAGGATAACAAACGCCTCAGCAAGTAATCATTGGCGGGACAGCGAATGGCAATACATCCGTTTAAATCATGTCATCCCGTCGTTAAGCGCGGGCGAAGACGGAGGGGCCTTGCAGGCTGCATTGCGCTGGAATGGATTCCAGCGCAACGTGCAAAACTTCTTAGGCGCGGCCCAACATCCGGAAGAGCTTTGTGAGCGGATCGAAAAAGCGGTCCACAACGCGCTCCTTGAGCGGGATGATCGCGTTGTCAGTAATCGTGATGCCTTCGGGGCAGACCTTGGTGCAGCATTTTGTGATATTGCACAGGCCCACACCGAATTCTTCTTTGAGTTGCGGGAGGCGGTCACCCACGTCGAGCGGATGCATCTCCAGCGCCGCGGTATAGACAAGAAAGCGCGGACCGATGAATTCTTCGTGCATATGATGATCGCGCAGGACGTGACAGACGTCCTGGCAGAGAAAGCATTCGATGCACTTGCGGAATTCCTGCACGCGGTCCACGTCTTCCTGCGCCATGCGCCAGGTGCCGTCGGGTGCGTCGGGCTTGCGCGGCTGGAATTTGGGGATGCGCTCCTTCACGCGGTAGTTCCATGAGACGTCCGTGACCAGGTCTTTTACGTGCGGGAAGGCCTTCATAGGCTCAATGGTCACGGGCTGATCGAGCGGAAGGCTATTGAGCCGCGTCATGCACATCAGTTTCGGCATGCCGTTGATTTCCGCCGAGCACGAGCCACACTTTCCGGCCTTGCAATTCCAGCGCACGGCCATGTCGCCCGCGGCTTCCGCCTGTATTTGATGGACGGCGTCGAGCACCACCATGCCGGGCTGCACTTCGGTGGAGTAGTCCTGAAACGTTCCCTGGCCCTTTTCGCCGCGGAAAATCCGAAACGTTGCTGTGGCCATTACTTCATCTCCTGGATGATTTGTTTGAGTTCGTCGCGCATGGGCGGAATGGTCTCGCGCGAAATTTGCATCTCTCCCGCCACGCCTTTTTTGATCAAAATATTAAAGGTGGCGAACTGATTGTCCTTGGCGGGGAAGTCGTCGCGGAAGTGCGCGCCACGGCTCTCCTTGCGCTCGAGCGCGGCGCGGGTCACCATTTCTGAAACCGTCAATAGATTTTGCAGGTCAATCGCGGTGTGCCAGCCGGCATTGTATTCGCGGTTGCCGCCGGCGCTGGCGAGCGTGGCCCTCTTCACTAGCTCCTGAATACCGCCGAGCGCCTGAACCATTTCCTGCTCGGTGCGGACTATTCCGACCAGCTCCTGCATCATGTCCTGCAACGCATGTTGCACGGCATAGGGATTTTCCGAAGCGTCATTTTCAAAGGGACGCAGCGCCCGCTTCTCGAGTGATTTGAGTTCGTCAGGATTCACCGCGCCAACCGAATTCTGCTTCGCAAAGTTCGCGGCATATTCCCCCGCGCGTTTGCCAAACACCAGCAGATCGGAAAGAGAATTTCCTCCCAGGCGATTGGCGCCATGCAAGCCAGCCGCGCATTCGCCCGCGGCATACAGCCCAGGGACGTTGGTCATTTGAGTATCGGCGTCCACACGAATGCCGCCCATCGTGTAATGCGTGGTGGGGCCAATTTCCATGGGCTCGCTTGTGATGTCTATATCGGCAAGCTGCTTGAACTGGTGGTACATGCTCGGCAGCTTCTTCTTTATATGCTCCGCCGACTGCGGAATTTTTTCCTTGATCCAGGAAATATCCAGAAACACTCCGCCGTGCGGGCTGCCTCGGCCTTCGCGAACTTCGCGCCGGATGCAACGCGCGACGTGATCGCGAGTGAGCAATTCAGGAGGACGCCGCGCGTCCTTGTCGCCCTGGGTGTAGCGCCAGCCTTCTTCTTCGGAGTTCGCAGTCTGGTCCGCGTAGAGCGGAGGAATGTCCTTGAACATGAAGCGCTCGCCGTTCTTGTTACGCAGCACGCCGCCCTCGCCGCGCACGCCTTCCGTCACAAGAATGCCGCGCACGCTCGGCGGCCAGATCATGCCTGTGGGATGGAACTGGATGAACTCCATGTCCATCAACGTCGCACCCGCGTTGTAGGCGAGTGAGTGGCCGTCTCCGGTGTACTCCCAACTGTTGCTGGTGATCTTAAAAGCTCGTCCAATTCCGCCGGTGGCAAGCACAACTGCTTTTGCGCGGAACAGATGAAAGCGCCCACGCTCGCGGTCATATCCGAAAGCGCCGGCAATGCGATCGCCATCTTTCAGCAATGCGACGACCGTGTACTCCATGAAGACGTCGAGCCCCAGATGAATTCCGTGGTCCTGCAATGTGCGGATCATCTCAAGACCTGTGCGGTCGCCAACGTGCGCCAGCCGCGGATAACGGTGTCCGCCGAAATTCCGCTGCAAGATTCGTCCATCTTTTGTGCGGTCAAACAGTGCGCCCCATGCTTCCAGCTCGCGAACGCGGTCGGGCGCTTCCTTGGCATGCAACTCGGCCATCCGCCAGTTATTCAAATACTGGCCGCCGCGCATGGTGTCAGAAAAATGCACGCGCCAGTTGTCGCGGTCGTCCACGTTTCCCATGGACGCAGCTACGCCGCCCTCGGCCATGACCGTATGCGCCTTGCCCAAAAGCGATTTCGTGATGACGGCAACTTTAACGCCCGCGGCCGAAGCCTCAACAGCCGCGCGCAGTCCCGCGCCGCCCGCCCCAATAATAAGGACATCATGCTCGTGAGTGACGTACTCGCCCACTAGAAGATCCTCCAATCCGTCCAAATCCCCATTGAACACAGCCGCACGTACACATCGCTGAAGCCCACCATGAACAGGCTGCACCACGCGAAAAGCATGTGCCGGCGATTCATGCAGCTCACACAGTCATAAGCTTTTTTGCGCACCGGCGAGCCCGACAAGCGGTCGCGAAATCCGCCAACCAAGTGCCTCAGCGAATGGCAGCCAAATGTGTAGCTCGTAAGCAGCACAAGATTGGTGAGCAGCACCAGCGTGCCAACGCCCATGCCGAAGTGGCCGTTGAACCAGAAGGCGTCCCAAACGTCATGCGCGAGTAGAACCAGAAATAGCAGAGCGAGATAAAGAAAGTAGCGATGAATATTTTGAATGATCAGCGGAAACGACCGCTCCCCAAGATACTTTTTGCGCGGCTCGCCCACCGCGCACGATGGCGGATCCGCCCAGAACGCTTTGTAATATGCGCCGCGGTAGTAATAGCAGGTCACGCGAAAACCGCCGGGGGCCCACAGAATAAGAATGGCCGCCGTCACCCACACCGGCATCCAGTGCGGCATCGCGCCGAACCAGGCATTGGCGGAGCCGAACAATTCCGGAGAATAAAACGGAGATAGATACGGCCCAAACCGGATGTGGTCACCCTGAAACGCCGCCCACGTCGAATACACGATGAACGCCGACAGTCCCAGAAAAACGAAAAGCGGCTGCACCCACCAGTAATCCCTTCGCCGAGTTTGCCCCCAACTCAAACGCGCCAATGGAACATCAACCTGAGCCATCCAACCTCCTTACTATTACGTGTCGCGACGGAACTTTCCGCGCTGAACTTGCGCAGGACGTGAAATGCGCCCGCCCGAGCCAACATTTTGCTGAAAATTGCGAACCCTCAGATTACTACCTCGCGGGCTTACTACGCCAGTCCGCTCGCTGCGATCTCGCAATATCAATTAACCTATTGCCTATGGCCTATCACGTAGTGGCATTGACGATGGCGCAGGTGCGGCAAGGAGCGCTGCAATTTCATCGGGAGCTGGGCGCGGCCGTGCATGAGGCAAATGATTTGAAAGTGTACTCCGCCAGCCCGTTCGATTTGGAAGAGCGGCGCCGCCTGAAGGACCGCTTCGGCGGCGACGTAGTCTATTTCTTCAACGACGCAGCGCGGAACCTATGTCTGCTGCAAGGCCTCGACTTAAACTTCATCGCCGAAATCACCGATAACGAACTGCCCCGCCGGCGCACCGTGGTGGTGGGCTTGCCGGAGTAGGGATGTCGCAATTTGCTCCAATATCTTTGCATTTCGGTAAAAGTTTGTTGGATAAACTCTGCTGTTTCTTCGAAAGTGCGCGCTTCCATATTGGAGTTCATAAGGCACCAGGAACGCGTTCTGGTGCTGAGTTCTCGAAGGCTTGGCACTCCATCCTATAGATTTCATAGGCTACTAAAATTTGCTGTTCCCGCCTCCAGTTTGCGGTGTCTTTAGTGGTGTCACGCAGGAGGACACCATGCCCGCTCAGACCATGTTCGCTCAAACATTCTGCGATTCGTCGCCCGACCTTTCGCGTAGAGGTTGGACAACTCTAGCCTCATTCAGCTTGGAGTGCCTTGCCGTAGGTGCACTGATTGCCGTGCCTTTGCTTCACGTGGAAACCCTGCCGCAAGTCAAAACCATTGCCGCGGTATTCACCCCGATTATTCCCGCTGATCCGGTGCCGATTCATCCCCTCAGCCCGGAACATTCCGTTGTGCTTCCTTATGGCCAAACCGCAACCAACGGGATAAGACAGCCCAGCCGCATTCCTAATTCGACTGGCGTCTATAATTCGCTCGCGCCAGCTCCTGAGGTGACGTGGGGCGCTACGCAGGGAGAAAACCCATTGAGTCAAATCGTGAACGATGGACCCTCGGTGCGACCTGCTCATCCAACCCTGGCCCGTCCCACCCGCGTCTCCGGGGGAGTTATGGAAGGCGCGCTGATGCAAAAAGTGCAGCCGGTATATCCTTCCTTGGCGCTCATGATGCATACCCAGGGATCGGTCATTCTACAGGCGCTCATCAGCCGCACGGGAGAGATCGAAAATTTGCAGGTAGTCAGTGGAAGCCCTTACCTGTCGCGGGCCGCTCTGGTTGCGGTGCAGCAGTGGCGTTACCGGCCTTACCGCCTGAATGGAGAGCCGGTTGAGGTGGAGACGCAGATTGTGGTGAACTTTACGCTGGGAGGAAATTAACGGAGAGGATACATAGCACTGCCGTAACCTAAGGCGGCGCAGCGGAGCCCGTTATAATCGCGACAATGGCCAGTATCGAAATCCTGAACCGCGCAGCGACGCGTCCCACGTGGGCGGACGTTTCGCTGCCGAACTTGCGCCATAATTTTCGCGTAGTCTCGCAGCATGTAGGCTCGGGCGTCACAGTTTGTGCCGTGGTCAAGGCCGATGCCTACGGCCACGGCGCGGTGGATTGCTCTCGCGCTCTTGAAGAAGAAGGCGCGAAGTGGTTCGGCGTCACGTCGCTCGACGAAGCGATTCCTCTGCGCAATGCTGGCATTCAAGGGCGCATTCTGCTGATGACGGGCTTCTGGCGCGGCGAGGAGCAGGAGATCGTCAACCTGGGCCTCACGCCGACCGTCTGGGAGCCTTGGCGAGTCGAGTCGCTGGAAAAGGCCGCGGAGCGTTTGGGAATTTCAAATTACGCTGTCCATCTGAAGGTGGACACCGGCATGGGCCGCCTCGGCGTCGGGATGCATGAGTTGGCGCATATCTGCAAAATTCTGAAATCTTCGTCGCATATTTCCGTGGAAGGATTTTCCACCCACCTGGCTTCCTCGGAAGTTCTCGATGCGCCATCGGTGGACGAGCAGATCAAGCAATTTAATCAAGCGCGGAAAATTGTGCATGATTCAGGTTTCAAGCCGGCGTTCATACACGTTGCCAACACCAGCGCGGTCATTTCGCGGCAGGAAAGCTGGAATACGATGGTTCGTCCCGGCCTCGCGCTCTATGGCTACTATCTTCCTTTTGAACGCGCGGGCAGGGAAGTCGGCGGCAGCAAGCTGCGGCTATCAGTAAAGCCGGTGCTCACCTGGAAGACGAAAATTTTGTCTCTGCGCGACGTTCCCGCTCATCAGGCTTTGGGATACGGCGGGACCTACGTCACCAAAGCTCCCGCCCGCATCGCCGTGCTTCCGGTTGGTTATGCGGACGGTTTGAACCGCCAGATTTCTTCCGGCGGACGCGTGATCGTTCGCGGCTACTACGCTCCCATCGTCGGACGCATCTCAATGGACCTTACCCTCGCGGACGTTACTGGCCTCTCCGAAGTCTCCGTTGGCGATGAAGTTGTGCTGCTCGGGACCGTGGATGGTTTGAATGTAGATGCCCGCGAGCACGCATCGCTGGCGAATACTGTTCCTTACGAAATCCTCTGCAACATTTCTAAGCGCGTGCCCAGACGGCATGGGGAATGATCCCTTTCCAAAACGATTTCAGTAAGGCAAGATATTTTTCTCAAAACGCGGCGACTCCATACATTTCTAAATTGCGCTGCTCCGCGACAGGATGGTCAAATCTCGTGGGGACTTCTTATCCGCCTGCAATTGCTCCAATGATGATGAAGGGTTCTTTGCCCGATGTAACAGCATCGGGGAGTGGAGCATCAGCCGATTCGTGGGACAAGTCTTCTTCGCAGGCGAAAAAGCGCAGGAACGGACGACGCTGTAGCGTGTCATGGTCGCGGATGGCTCCGCGCAGCATGGGATAAAGGGCTTCGAGCGCGTCCAGCACGGAGCGTTGCGTGATAGGCGCCTCAACTTCGAGCGTCAACTCACTGCCGACGTGCGCGAGGGTTCGGAGATGGAAGGGGAGCACAATGCGTATCATGACATTACTTATCTTTCCATCTAAGGTCCGCAGGTCCGATCAAGTCGAATTACAGAGAGTATTTCAAAGTCCATCCCACGCGCATTTCCCCTTTAGCTGATGGTTTGCACCTCTATACTCAGCACCGCAGGCAGATCGCGCACGATCGGGTTCCAGCTATCGCCTGCATCGGAAGAGGCGTAGATTTGGCCGCCGGTTGTGCCGAAATAAATCCCGCATTTGTCGAGGGAGTCCACGGCCATAGCGTCGCGCAGCACGTTTACGTAGCAGTCTTTTTGTGGGAGGCCTTTGGTCAACGCTTCCCACTCGTTGCCTCCAGTGCGGCTGCGGAAGACGCGGAGTTGGCCATCGAGCGGGAAGTGCTCTGAGTCGCTCTTGATGGGGACAACGTAAATTGTTTCTGGCTGGTGCGCGTGGACGTCAATTACAAAACCAAAATCTGTCGGAAGGTTGCCGCTGACTTCTTTCCAATTGTCACCGGCGTCGTCGGAGCGCATCACGTCCCAATGCTTCTGCATGAAAAGCGTACCCGGACGCTGTGGGTGCATGGCGATGTGGTGCACGCAGTGCCCGACCTCGGCGTTCGGGTCAGGAATGTACTGCGAGCGCAGACCCTTGTTGATGGGCTTCCAGGTTGCTCCGCCGTCGTCGGTGCGGAAGGCGCCCGCGGCGGAGATGGCGATATAAATTCGCTTTGGATTTTTCGGGTCAAGAATAATGGTGTGTAGACACATGCCGCCCGCGCCCGGCTGCCATTTGGGGCCGGTGCCGTGGCCGCGGAGGCCGGGAAGTTCGCGCCAGTTTTCGCCGCCGTCGGTTGAGCGGAATAAGCCAGCGTCTTCAACGCCCGCGTAAACGGTGTCGGGATCGGTGAGCGAGGGCTCGAGATGCCATACCCGCTTGAACTCCCAGGGATGCTGCGTGCCGTCGTACCACTGATGCGTGGTGAGTGGCGCGGCGGCCGTGTCATAAGCAAACTTGTTGCTGGCAGATTTCGGTGGGCCCGGGGCGGCAGGTTCTCCGGGAGGTGTGCCGGGCTGGTGCCAGGTTTTACCTCCGTCGTCAGAGCGCTGGATGATCTGCCCAAACCATCCGCTGGTCTGTGAGGCGTAGATGCGATTGGGATCAACGGGCGAGCCTTTCAGGTGATACATTTCCCATCCCGCAAAGTGCGGGCCGGAGACGTCCCATTTTTCGCGCTTGCCGTCGGAAGTCAGGATGAATGCGCCTTTGCGGGTGCCTGCGAGAACGCGGATGGTGGACATGGAGTAATCTCCTTAAACAAACGGCTCAAAATAGGTGGCGTCACAAACCTTATGCGCGAAAGCCTTTTCATATTATCGCTTCGGACGACAGGGTTAAAGCGACGACTCTCGGAGCGGAATCAAGGCTTGCATTCGCGCGTCGCGCAGGTAAAGTCCGGCCCAGACAAGAATACCGAGGACGACAGTGATGACGTAGGAAGGGTTGCCGATGCGCACGTTGCTCGCGGTTGCGCCTCCCAGGAAAGCGGTCATCAGAATTGCGCCAATTACCGACAGGCTTGGGATCAAATACACGATTGTGCAGGCGATCTCGAGAGTTCCGATCACTACGATCAGGTGGTCGGAATAGCCGTATTGGGCGAATCCCTGAATGACGGCCGCTGACTTCGTCAGTTTCATGCCGCCGGCGAAGAGCAGCATGATGGCTGGAATCGCACTGACGACGCGTCCAGTCCAGAGCATTGTTTTCGATCCAGAAGCAGTTTGAGTTGCTTGCATATTGATTCCTCCATTGGGATTACATGGGTATGTCGAATGAGACGCTGCTGGATCGACATTCGGGTTATTTTATTTTTTGAGGTGTTGCTGATTTTGCATTCTTGGCTGGGATAGGAATGCTTCGACTTCACTTTGCTTTGCGGTGCGAAGCAGGGATTACGCTCGGCATGACAAATTGTTCTTGGAAGGCAGCGTATCCGAGCCAAAAGATACCGTGCGAAACTCTAGGCGGTGGCTTCTGTCTCTTCCTTTACTAGAGATTCAAGATGATTCAAAGTCTCGGCCACCGTGAGGGAGTACATTTCGCGGCCAACACCTTCGCCGGTTTCGAGGGCGGTCTTCAGATAGTGTCCTGCGATCTCAATGGCTAGCGGGTCGGTGATCATTCTCTTCGTGCGCTTCTGGTACTCCGCCCATGCGGGCAGGGGCAGGGCGACCCAGACGGGGCGTCCGTCCACGAGAAATTTAATGTCAACGGCGTCGGCGTGGCGGGTGGCGACGGCAACGATGAGCGCCTGGTAGAGGCAATGGACCTGCTTTTTGGTCCAGCGGTCGGTGGCGTGGAAGTCTTTGTACATGCGTAGGAAAACTATACCAACCCGGCAAACTGGGGGCAAATCATTCGGCGAGAGGAAGAGCGTTCGATAGGGATGCTTCGACTTCACCTCCGCTTCGCGAAGCGAAGCGGAGATTGCGCTCAGCATGACAAGTTGCGGGAACATGCGGAAGAGACTGCGGTGGAGCGTCCCGCACCTGCTTACCCAATTTTAGCTAGAAGACTTTAGCTCACCGAGGCGCTACGCGGTTTCTCAATCGCGCGCATTACGGCGGGGGCGGCAATCACCCCGGTACCTTGTTGGAAGGTCAAGGTCATATTTCCGGAGCATTCGGGACAGAGCCAGAAAAACTCCACGCGGCGAACAGATTTTTTGACGGTGGGATCAGTGCCGAATTCCAGGGCGTGAGGTTCTCCGCTTTGAGTTTCGCAGCGGAAGAGTTTGCCCACATGGAAGTAGTGGAACTTTGCTGAGCAGGCCGGGTTGGCGCATTTGGAAAGCATATAGCCACAATATCGCCCGGAGAAATTGCTTGATGCCTCTATCTTAGTACGATGCGTTGCGGAAGGATGGAATAGAGTTGTGGAAAAGATTCTTCTAGCGTGGTTAGTCCCACAAAAGAACTGGTGCCAGATTAAGACGCGACACGCTGCGCGGCTGTTTCCTTTGCGGCTTCAACGACCAAGCGTCCCATGTCAGAGGTGGTGATGGATTTTTGGCCGGGACGGGCGAGGTCGCGGGTGCGGTGTCCGTTGTCCAGGACTTGAGAGACGGCGCGTTCCACGCAGGCGGCCTCGGCAAGGAGCTTGAAGGAATAGCGCAGCATCATGGCGTGGGAAAGGATCGCGGCCAGAGGGTTAGCAATCCCTTGTCCGGCAATGTCAGGGGCGGAGCCGTGGATGGGTTCGTAAAGCGAGACTGCGCCTCCGGTCGAAGCGGAGGCCAACATGCCGAGCGAACCGACAATTCCGCCGGCCTGGTCGGAAAGGATGTCTCCAAACATATTCTCAGTGAGAATCACATCGAAATCGGCGGGGCGCGCGGCCAGAACCATGGCGGCTGAGTCTACATAGGCATGGGAGAGTTTGACATCGGAATAATCCGCGCCGATGCGCGTGACCACTTCGCGCCACAGACGGGAACAATCGAGCACGTTTGCTTTGTCAATGGAGGTGAGCTTGCGGAGGCGGGTGCGGGCAAGGTCAAAAGCCACGCGCGCAATGCGCTCGATTTCAGGCTCGCTGTATTTCATGGTGTCCACGGCAATGCGGCCGCCGGGATCGCCCTGGGTGTAGCGGGGTTCGCCGAAGTAGAGTCCGCCGAGCAGTTCGCGGACGATGAGCATGTCAGTGCCGCGGACGACTTCCGGCCTTAGCGGGGAGCAGTCTTCAAGCGCCGGGAAAAGTACGGCGGGGCGCAGATTGGCGAAGACGCCCAGTTCGCGGCGCAGACGCAGAAGTCCGCTCTCAGGGCGAAGGTGGCGGGGAAATTCGTCGAAGGATGGGCCGCCAACGGCGCCAAGAAGCACGGCGTTCGAGGAAAAGCAGGCCTGCAGCGTATCGGTGGGAAGCGGATCTTTGCTGGCCAGTAAGGCTGCGCCGCCGACATTTTTTCGTGTGACACGCAGTTCGTGACCGAAGGATTGCGCGACAGTTTCTAGTACACGAATGGCTTCTTCAGTAACTTCAGGACCGACGCCATCGCCGGGGAGGGCAGTAATATTCAGGATCATGTTTTACTCTGCGGTTTACGGAATGCGCCGGGAAGCCCGGAGAATTAATAACGCAAGGTGTTAGGAATAGCCAAAGCCGCGCCCAACCTCAGGGGCTAAAGCCCCATTTGATTCTGTGCTGTTACGTACGGGCTAAAGCCCGTACCTGATACGACAGAGATTATGCGCCCTATTCAAGACAATTCTTGTGCGTCCTAGTTACAACGATTCTTATACGCCCCACAAATAATCTTCCTGATCGCCATGGTGTTCTGCCATGGTTCCCGCGGGAAGTCCGCTTTTGGTTCCAGAACCGCTTGCCGGAAACGGTTTTTGCGGCGCGGCATCTTTTTGTCCGGAAGCGGCAGCGGCGGTTTGCGTGCCTTTTTCGCGGACAAGCTCCAGCAGGTGATGGTCGTGCACGGTTTTGATTTCATCCGCGAGCAGGACAAAGCGGCGGTAAACGTCATCGAGTTCGCGGCGGTCGAATTGGTAGCCGAGCTTTTCATAACGCCGTCCCAGAGCATGGCGGCCGGAGTGCTTGCCTAAAACCAGAGTCGAGTCGGGAACGCCGACACTTTGCGGAGTAATAATTTCGTAGGTGAGCGGGTTCTTGAGCATGCCGTCCTGATGGATTCCTGCAGCGTGGGCGAAGGCATTGCGCCCGATGATAGCTTTGTTGGGCTGCACGGCCACGCCAGTCACTTCGCTCAACATCTGGCTGGTGGGGAAAAGATGTTCGGTGACGATTCCCGTTTCGTAAGGATACTGGTCGGGGCGAACGCGCAACACCATAGCAATCTCTTCCAGAGCAGCGTTGCCTGCGCGTTCGCCGATTCCATTGACGGCGCATTCCACCTGGCGTGCTCCGCCGACGATCCCGGCAAGGGTGTTGGCCACAGCCAGGCCCAGATCGTTGTGACAGTGGGTTGAGATCACAGCCTTCCCTATTCCGTGTACTTGCTTGCTGATGTTTTGAATCAGCATTCCGTAATCCGCGGGAACTGTGTACCCGACGGTGTCGGGAATGTTTACCGTGGTCGCGCCCGCTTCAATGACCGCTTCGAGGACTTGGAAAAGAAATTTAGGGTCGGTACGAGTGGCGTCTTCAGGAGAAAATTCGACATCATTGCAAAGAGATTTGGCCAGCTTGACGGCATCGCGCGCCTGCTCCAGACACTGCTGGCGCGAAATTCGTAGCTTATATTCCAGATGAATGTCAGAGGTGGCGAGGAAGATGTGAATGCGGGACCTAGCTGCGCCTTTCAGGGCCTGGGCGGCGCGTTCGATGTCCTGCTTACAGGCGCGAGCAAGGCCCGCGATGATGGGGCGGCGGATCAAGGCTGCGATGGACTGCACCGATTCAAAATCGCCGTCGGAGGCAATGGGGAACCCGGCTTCAATGACATCCACACCAAGTTTTTCCAGTTGCGGCGCGAGGCGCAGTTTTTCCTGCACCGTCATGCTGCAACCGGGCGACTGTTCTCCGTCGCGCAGGGTGGTGTCGAAAACGGTAATGCGCGGGCGTTCCATTGGCTCCTCCTGTCTTAGTAATCTTATGATAACGGGAATTGCATGGTAAGCACAACTAATATTAACTTCTATATTCATTAGTATGTCTAATATAATGAGCTTGTACCTCCCATATTCCAATGGATCTATCACAGCTGGAAGTTTTTCTCGCGGTAGCCAAGGAGGGGCGCTTTTCGCGTGCGGCGGAAAAGCTGCATCGGACGCAGTCGGCCGTGAGCCAAACCATCCACAAGCTTGAAGAAGAGATCAATGAGCCGTTGTTTGACCGGTCGAGCAGGGAGGGGTTGCTTACTGATGCGGGGCGGATTCTTCAGGAGTATGCAGAGCGGCTTTTGAATCTGCGCACCGATGCGCAAGGCGCTTTGGTTGAGTTGCGGGAACTGCAGCGTGGAAATTTGAGCATTGCGGCGAATGAACTGACGTCTCTTTACTTGTTGCCGGTGTTGGGCGACTTCCGCCGCTTGCATCCCAGGATCAAGATTACCGTGTACCGCGCCCTGGGAAGTCATATTCCCGATGACGTATTGCGGCATGGAGTTGAGCTTGGCGTGGTGACCTATGATCCGCAGGATTCGCGCCTGCATTCGGTCGTGGTTTACGAGGATGAGTTGACGCTAGTGGTGCCGCCGATGCATCCGCTGGCCGGAGAAAACGAGATTAGCCTTAAACAACTTGGGGAGGAGTCTTTCGTGGCGCACATTGTCTCCTCACCATACCGTGAGAAGGTGATTGAGGCGTTCCGGCATTACAAAACTCCGTTGCACATGGATGTTGAGCTTCCAACGTTGCAAGCGATCAAGCGTTTTGTCGAGGGGGGAAACGGCGTGGCGTTTCTGCCGCAGATCAGTGTGGAGAGCGAGTTGGAACGGGGCGAACTGGTGAGGATTCGAGTGAGGGAGCTCAGCCTGCACCGCAAGCTGCGGCTGATTTACCGCAAGTCGGGAAGCACTTCGCACGCGGCAAAGGCGTGCCTGAAGGTGGCAGAGGCAATTGCGCAGCAGAGGAAGGGAAATTATCGTTTTGAACGGGGGCGATAGTTTGCGTTGCGGCCTAGAGGGCCGCGCCAAGGCGCTGAGGGTTTTGCGGGGAAGCGATGGTCTGGCTCGTGGCGGCGTCTTCGACGCGCTCGTACACATCGAACACGGAATTCAGGTTGGTAATTTCCAGAATCTTGCGCACCAATCGGCTTGGAGAAGCGAGCTTTACGGGACGTCCCGAAATCTGTCCGGAAATGAACGCTACGATCAGTTCGCCGAGGCCGGCGCTGTCAATCATCTCCACTCCGCTGAGATCAATAACAACCTGGCGGCTTTCGGGAAGCAGCTCGGCTACCTTCGCGGAAAGAGCCAAAGCCTCATCCCGGAAGACAATGCGCCCCCGGCAATGGAGAATGGTAGCGCCTTCGTAGCTGCGAACTTCAAAATTGAGATTCAACTTTGTGTCCTTCAAGTTTTAGCCGTGCAATTTTTGCCGCTGCAATTTCTGCCCTAGCAATGCCTGTCAATTTCTATTGCAATTGCTTGGCCAATCTATGTTTCGCAATAGAGGAGTGGCTGTATTGCCTAGTCTGGACTCTGTCTCGGGAATCTAACTTATCTTACGAATTAGACTCTGTGAATCGCGACAATGGAGCATAAAATTCTAATAAAAAAATTTGATAGGGAACCTCATTGGGAATATTTTCCCTTACTGCACCTTTAGTGCGTGCAGCATCCAATTAGTTTAAATAAACTGCTTTCAGGAGAACGATCATGCGACACCTTCTTGCCATCATCATGGCGGTCGTTGGGCTCGGCGTCATGGCCAGCGCACAAGTACCCACGGGAGGGAACATCTTCATTGGGTACTCTTATTTTAACGCGGATACGAATGCCTCCAACCGCACAAACCTGAACGGCTGGAATGGCTCATTGGAAGGTAAGGTTTTTCCATTCGTTGGAATCGTTGCCGATGTTGGAGAATACTACGGATCGCAGAGTTTTCCCGTAGCCGCGTGTACGGGAGTCATTGGATCCCCGTGTGCAGCTTCCAGCGATTTCAACACACGAATCTTGACCGCGACGTTTGGGCCGCGGGTGTCGTTTTCCGTAGGAAAATTCAGACCATTCGTCCACGGTTTGATCGGTGTGTCTCGCACTAGTGGTTCACCGGGAGGCTCCGATACGTCCTTGGCGGACACTCTCGGCGGCGGTATTGATTACCATTTGATTCCGTTGATCGCCTGGCGCGTGCAGGCCGACGAATTGCAGACGCGCTTCTTTAGCGGCACCCAGAACAATTTCCGCTTATCCACGGGAATCGTGTTCCATTTTTGAGGGGATTTCGTTCTCGTGCGGGGCAGGTGATCCACGCCTGATTCGCTGTTAAACTAAGAGCGCGATGGTTCTTCCCTTCGTCCGCGAAATTTTTGCGGACGCTGAAACTTTACCCGCTTTGGTGCGTGTTGCCTCCCATCTGAAAGAGGGCACGGGGCGGATACGTGTCTCCGGATTAAATCCCACAGCCAAAGCTTTGATTTCATCGCTCCTTCAAAGGACAGTGGACAAGCCATTCCTTCTGCTGGTGCAGGCTAATCGCGTGGCCGAAGATATGCTGCCCGTAGTGCAGGCATTTTGCGAATTACGTGGGACAGTCGATCCTGAATCAGTCGTTTTTTTGCCCACGCGGGACGTTCTGCCGTTTCAGAATCTTTCTCCGCATCCGGAAATTCAAGAACAACGTGCGGCGGCGCTCTGGAAAATTGCCATGGGAACGGCGAGCATTGTGATCGCGCCGGTTGCCGCTGCCGCGCTGCGCCTGCACAGTGCGGAATATTATTCCGGCCTGGCCCGGACGATTCGCAAGGGCGATACCGTTGACAATGAAACATTGCTGCTTCACCTGAATGCAGTTGGCTATACCTCCGTTGATGTCGTAGAAATGCCCGGTGAATATGCGCTGCGCGGCGGAATCCTTGACGTTTATTCGCCGGAAGCGGAACGTCCGGTGCGAATCGAATTATTTGGCGATGAAGTAGAGTCGCTTCGGCGATTCGATCCCGGAACGCAGCGGTCTTCCGATCCTGTGGACGAAGCCCTGCTCTTGCCACTTACGGAAACTCCGGTGAATGAACATTTGCTGGGCGCGATTCATGCGCGGTTGTCAGGCAAGCGCATCACCGGCAGCGAAGAAGTGATCGAGCAGGCAATCCGCTCCGGGGGTGCCACTGTATTTCCCGGCTGGGAATTTTATGCGCCGGTGGCGGGCGCGCAATTCAGCATTTTTGATTTGATGCCCCATGCGATTGTGCTCGCCGATGAGCCCGAACAATTGAAAGATGAACTGGACCGCGTGTGGGGCAGGATTGAAGAAGCGCATGAGCGCAGTGAAATCGGAAATTTGGTAAGGCCTGCGGACCTTTATTTTCCTCCCGACGAACTGTGGAACAAAATTCAGTCCCTGGACGGCGCCGACCTGGAACATTTGGAGATCACGCGGGAAGGTTCGAGAGATGCGGTTGCGTTTCTTTCCCAGCCAGCGCCGCGTTTTCACGGGTCCATCCCTTCGCTACTGGAAGAGACCAAAACGCAGATCGCTGAAGGCAAGCGGGTGTTGATCGCCGCTCCCAATCTGGGGGAACTGGAGCGCTTGGCTGACGTCTTCAGCGAATATGGCGTTTCCTACAGACTGGGCACGCGCACTCGGAGCGGAGAAAGCTACGCGGATGAGACGTCCCATTTTGCGGGAGAAGTGCTCACCGCGACGCTGGTAAAAACTTATATTCCTGACGGTGTGCTGCTGCCCGAGGCCGGGCTTTCCATTTTTGGCTCGCGTGATCTATTCGATGAGTCGGAAGCCGTCGTGGCGCGGCCGCAGCGGTCCAAGTCAAAGACCTCCGCATTCCTTTCTGATTTCCGCGACTTACAGGTAGGCGATTACGTCGTCCACGTGGAACATGGGATTGGACAATATCAGGGGCTCAAGGAAATTCAGCAGGATGACAGCACCATTGAACTGATGTTGCTGGAATATGCCGAAGGCGCGCGGCTTTATGTGCCACTCACGCGCCTTGATCTGGTGCAGAAGTATCGTTCGTCGGAAGGCGTAAAGCCGGCGCTCAATCATCTGGGAACGGCCGCCTGGGCTAAAACCAAAGCGCGCGTCCGCAAAGCCATGGCGGACATGACCGACGAACTGCTCAAGCTTTATGCGGAGCGTAAGGCGGCGCAAGGTCATTCGTACCCTGCCGACAATGATTGGATGCGGGAGTTTGAGGATGCCTTCGAATACAACGAAACTGACGACCAGGCATATGCAATCGCCGATGTGAAGCGCGACATGGAATCGTCGTTGCCGATGGACCGGTTGCTCTGCGGAGACGTCGGCTATGGCAAAACCGAAGTTGCCATGCGCGCGGCGTTCAAAGCTGTTGGCGACAATCGCCAGGTGGCGGTGCTGGCCCCTACGACGGTGCTGGCGTTCCAGCATTACGAAACATTCAAGCAGCGCTTCGTGGCGTTTCCCATCACGATTGAGATGATCAGCCGCTTCCGCAATGCGAAACAGCAAAAAGAGATTCTGCAGAAAGCGGAAACCGGCAAGATTGACATCTTAATCGGCACCCACCGGCTGCTTTCGAAAGACATTAAGTTCGCGGAACTGGGTCTGCTAATCGTGGATGAAGAACAGCGTTTTGGAGTGCGCCACAAAGAACGCATTAAGCAGATGCGCAAACAGGTGGACGTGCTTACCATGTCGGCCACTCCAATTCCCCGCACGCTGCACATGTCATTAGTTGGGCTGCGGGACATGAGCGTGATCGAAACGCCTCCAAAGGACCGCATCGCCATTCAGACAGTGGTGGCCAGTTGGGATGAAAAGCTGATTCGATCCGCGATCGAGCAAGAGCTTGACCGCGGCGGGCAAGTTTATTTTGTACACAACCGCGTGGACACCATTTGGGAGATGGCGGCCAAGCTGCAGGAGCTTGCTCCCGGCGCCCGAATCATTGTCGGCCATGGGCAGATGGGTGAAGGAGAGCTGGAGAAAGTGATGCTGAAGTTTATGCATCATGAAGCGGACATTCTGGTGGCGACGACGATCATCGAAAATGGTTTGGACATTCCACTGTGCAACACGATCTTTATTAACCGCGCCGAACGCATGGGGCTTTCCGAGCTTTATCAGTTACGCGGACGCGTGGGACGCTCGAACCGGCGGGCTTACGCATTTCTATTGATTCCCGCGGAAATCGAATTGACTCCAATCGCGCGGCGTCGTCTGGCGGCGCTCAAGGAATTTTCTGATCTAGGCGCGGGATTCAAGATTGCAGCGCTCGATCTGGAATTGCGCGGAGCCGGCAATTTGCTAGGCGGCGAACAGAGTGGCCACATTGAAGCCGTGGGATTCGAACTCTACACTCAGATGCTCGACCGTGCCGTCCGTGAGATGAAGGGCGAAGCGCCGCAGGAAGAGGCGGGATTGCAAATGAACCTCGGCCTGAACATTCGCATTCCGGGGGATTACATCGCCGAAGAGAACCAGCGTTTACGAATGTATAAACGCGTAGCTGGCGTGGAGACAGAGGACCAGTGGAATGACGTTCGCGCGGAACTTCAGGACCGTTATGGCGAACTGCCGCCAGCGGTCAACAATTTGTTGGACTATGCTTCGTTAAAGCTGTTGTGCTCGCAAGTGGGAATTGTTTCCATTGACCGCAAGCGCGACATTTTGAACATCAAGTTTAAGCAGAATGCCAACATTGATCCGGCGAGGCTCGCGCAATTTGTTGCGTTGCAGCGCGGATCGCAATTCACACCCGACGGAACGTTGAAATTTGTTTGCAGGTCAACCGCACCTGCGGAGGTTCTTGCGCAATTGCGAAATCTGCTGGAAGAATTAAGTCCAGAAAAAGTTGCCCCTGTAGCCACATAGTTTCTGTCCCTGCTTTCCGGAGAAGAAAAATGAATAAAGCCGTCGCGGCATGTTCTGCGGTATTGGTCTTCCTGCTTCTTTCGCTGTCCGTACAAGCGCGTCCTCATCAGCAGGCGCACTCCTTCGATCAGTTGGTGGATGAATATTTTGATTTTCATTTTCAGTTTCACCCCTCTGATGGCACGCTCAACGGGTTTCACCAGTACGACCACAAACTGGAAGACTATTCCGCAAAAGCGGCGGCGGCAGAAGTTGCGGGGCTCAACGATTTCAAAATCAGATTCGAAAAACTTTCCACGCTGACTTTGACCGACGATACGATTGCCGACCGGCAGCTCGTTATCAACTCCATCGATGCGCGCTTGTTGGAATTGAATGACATTCAGATGTGGAAGAAGAATCCGGACATGTACAGCTCCGGCGCTTCAAATGCTATTTTTGTGTTAATGGCGCGGAATTTTGCCCCCGCCGAAGAGCGCCTTCGGGCCACGATTGATCGCGAAAATGCGGCCCTGGCTAATTTTGCGGCCGCACGGGAAAACTTGAAGAACCCTCCCAAGGTCTACACCGAGGTCGCACTCCAGCAGCTTCCCGGCATTATTGGATTTTTTCAGAAAGATGTTCTGGATGCATTCTCTTCGGTCACAGATCCTAAACTACTCGCCCAATTCAAAACGAGTAACGATGCAGTCATCAAAGCCCTCACTGACTATCAGAATTACCTGCAAAATGATTTGCTTCCGGTCTCGAATGGCGACTTCCGCATTGGCGCAGAAAACTTCCGCAAAAAGCTGCTCTATGAAGAGATGGTTGACATCCCTTTAGACAAGTTGCTGGAGATTGGCTATGCGAACCTGCACGAAAACCAGAAACGATTCAAGGAAGTCGCCGCAGAAATTGATCCCAAGCGTGATCCGAAAGATATTCTGGCTGATCTGGAAAAAGATCACGTCCGCCCGGATCAGCTGTTGCAAACATTTCGCGATGTGCTGGCCAGCGAACGTGACTTCATCAAGCAGAAACAGATTGTTACCTTGCCTTCCATGGAGCCTCCCCAGGTCAAAGAGACTCCGCCATTTTTACGGGCATTAACTACCGCCTCTATGGATTTTCCCGGCCCTTATGAAACAAAGGCGCCGGATGCAACATTCAATGTGACGTTGCCTGATCCCTCGTGGGACGCGACGAAAACGGAAGAATGGATGGAAGGCTTTAATCGCGGCGTGATCGTCAGCACTTCGGTGCATGAAGTTTATCCCGGACACTACACGCAGTATCTTTGGCTCAAGAGCGCTCCATCGAAAGTTCGCAAGCTGCTCATTTCCAATAGCAATATGGAAGGCTGGGCGCACTACACCGAACAGATGATGCTGGACGAAGGTTATGGCAACGGCGATTTGAAATTACGTCTTGGACAACTGGAAGATGCATTGTTGCGAAACGCGCGCTTCATTGTTGGCATCGAAATGCACACGGGTAAGATGACGATGGAACAAGCGCGGGAATTTTTCATTAAGGAAGGGCAGCAGGTTCCGCCGGTCGCGGAAGAAGAAATCAAGCGCGGCACGTCCGACCCTACTTACCTTGTTTATACACTTGGAAAATTGCAGATCATGAAATTGCGGCAGGACTATCACGCCATGCGCGGAGACCAATACAGCCTGCGTGAATTTCACGACACGTTTATGAAGCAGGGCCCGGTGCCTCTTAAAATCATTCGCGAGAAGATGCTGGGAAATAATAGTCCTACGTTATAGTCAATTGAGTCGAATCTGGTTTCGAAGGGTACAGAATGAGCAAGAAAGTTCGCAAAGCAGTATTTCCCGCCGCCGGACTTGGTACCCGTTTTTTGCCTGCCACCAAGGCGCAGCCCAAAGAGATGCTGCCTATTGTGGACAAGCCAATCATTCAGTACGGAGTTGAGGAAGCCATGGCCGCCGGCTGTGACCAGATCGTGATGATCACGGGCCGAGGAAAGCAGGCGATTGAAGACCACTTCGACGTCAGCTACGAACTGGAAAGCATGCTGGCGGAGCGCAAGAAAACTGATCTACTGGAAATTGTCCGCCACATCTCCGACATGATTCACGTCGCTTACGTGCGCCAGAAAGAAGCTCTGGGCCTGGGACATGCGGTGCTCACCGCTCGCGAACTGGTGGGCGATGAACCCTTTGCTGTTTTGCTGGCGGATGACGTGATTGACGCGGAAGTTCCATGCCTTAAGCAATTGATTCAGGTCTATGAGAAGACGCAATGCTCGGTGATTGCCGTCCAGCAAATTGACGGCCCATCCATTTCGTCCTACGGCGTCCTTAAGGCGAAGCCGGTGGAAGGATCGAATGGAAAGCTTTTTGAGATTGAGGATTTGGTTGAAAAGCCGAAAGCCGAACAGGCGCCTTCGAATCTGGCGATCATCGGCCGGTACATTCTTACGCCCACTATCTTTGAGGAACTCGAAAAGACGCAAACGGGCGCCGGGGGCGAATTGCAACTTACCGATGGAATGCGGCGTTTGTTAAAGCGCGAGAAGATTTACGGATACGTATTTGACGGCAAACGCCACGACGCCGGGGACAAACTGGGATTTCTGAAGGCTACCGTAGAATTCGCGCTAAAGCGGCCTGACCTACGCGAACCCTTCCTGCGCTATTTGAAGCAACTTGGGCTCTGAGCCTATGCGTTTGGGCATGATTGGATACCAGCGCCTGTCCGCGAATTGACCTCCTATCTAAAAGAAAACTAGGCTGTAGTTGATGCAGCAAAGTTCGATTGCCGGCTTCCTTGATAATTTTCTGACCAGAGGGGAAGAATGCGCCTACGCGCAGCGCATGGGATACCGGCTCACGCGCTGGTCGTATAAGAGGACTGCGGATACCTCCTTTCAGTTTGCGTGGGAGCTTGAGGCGCGTGGGCTCGGCAAGGGTGATCGCGTGCTGCTTTGGGGGGCGAACTCGGCGGAGTGGGTTGCTGCGTTCTTTGGATGCGCGTTGCGCGGGGCCGTGGCCGTACCCATGGACGATGCGGCGAGCGCAGACTTCACGCGTCGCGTTTACGGGCAGACGAATGCGAAATTGGCGGTTTGCTCCCGCGAGCATGGCAAAACATTTGACCCATCCGCGGTTCTGTTGCTGGAAGAACTTCCAGAACTTCTTTATAGGCATTCCACGGAGCCTTACACTGCAGCAGCATTAACTCCCGAAGATCCGCTGGAGATCATTTTTACTTCCGGTACGACTGCCGAACCGAAGGGTGTGGTCATTACCCACGGCAACGTTCTGAGCAATATCGCGCCGCTCGAAGCTGAAATAAAAAAATATCTCAAGTACGAGCGCTTTGTGCACCCGGTCCGTTTTTTGAATCTTCTTCCGCTCAGCCACGTCTTTGGACAGTTTCTTGGGATATTCCTTCCGCAACTGATGGGAGGAACTGTGTTTTTCCAGGACACCTTCAAACCGTCTGAGATCCTGGGCACCATTCGGCGGGAGCGAATTTCAGTGCTAGTTTCGGTGCCGCGCGTTTTGCAATCGCTCAAGAAAAAAATTCAGCGTGATTTGGAAGATGACGGACAGTTGCAATCGTTCTTGCGCAAATTTCAGCATTCGGAGGGGAAGCATTTTCTGCACCGCTGGTGGATATTCCGCCGTATTCATCGCCGCTTCGGATGGAAGTTCTGGGCATTCATCTGCGGCGGCGCGGCGCTCGATAGCGTCACGGAACAATTCTGGGGCCGGCCGGGCTTTGCTGTCGTTCAGGGCTATGGCCTCACAGAGACGACTTCGCTGATCAGCGTGAACCATCCATTCAAACTGGGCAAAGGCTCGATCGGAAAAGTACTGGCCGGTCGGGAAGTCAAACTTGCCGCTGACGGCGAAATTCTGGTGCGTGGTGGCGGAGTCGCTTCGACGGTGATGAAGGGCGCAGAATTTCATGCCGCGACGGGAGATGAGGGCTGGTTCCACACTGGCGACATCGGCGAATTGGACGAAGCCGGCAACCTGTACTTCAAAGGTCGAAAGAAAGAAGTGATCGTGACTTCCGCCGGAATGAATGTCTATCCGGAAGACATTGAAGCGGCTCTGCGGAAACAACCGGAAGTAAAGGATTGTGTCGTGATTCCGTTTGAAGATGGCGGCAACGCCGAGCCTTGCGCCGTATTGATTCTGCGCGATCCGGAAAAAGATGCGGCACCCATTGTGCAACAGGCTAACGCATTGCTGGCCGAGTATCAGCGAGTTAGGAAGTGGTTCGTCTGGCCCGAAGAAGATTTTCCACGAACTTCTACTCAAAAGCCGAAGAGGGCTGAAATCGCACAGGTGGTCCTCGGTGAATTGGCCGGAGGAGCGCGTGATGTGCCCGTTAGTCCGCTTGCCGAGTTGATTGGACGCATCTCGAAACATGGCGCGGGCAGCGTTTCGCCCAATGCGAATCTCGATGCAGACTTGAGCCTGAGTTCGCTGGATCGGGTGGAGTTGATGAGCGCGTTGGAAGACCGGTATCAGGTTGACTTAAGTGAGGCAAACTTTTCCGCGGTAAACACGGTTAGTGATTTGGAACGCGTGCTGCGCGGTGGCACCGCGTCAATGCCGCGAGCGCACTATCATTACCCAGCTTGGGTACAGCGCTGGCCGACGAGCTGGCTTCGTCTGCTTGCCCATTATTTATTGGTGCGCCCGGCGATGTTTGCGCTTGGATGGCCCAAGGTGGAAGGCCGCGAGCTTCTGAAAAACGTTCGTGGACCCGTCCTTGTGGTTTGCAATCACATTGACGATGTGGACGTCGGCTTCGTGCAGACGGCGCTTCCGGCGCGATTTGGCAACAAACTGGCCACCGCTGCGGGTGGCGAAGCGCTCGAAATCCTGCGGACGCCGCCGCCAGAAACAAATATTGTCCGCAAAATCTACAGCCGGGTTGAATGGACGCTGGGCGTGGCTTTGCTCAATGTATTTCCTCTTCCCCGCGCGGCGGGATTCCGCGAGAGTTTTGCCTATGCGGGAGAATCTGTAGATCGCGGCTACAGTATTTTGGTTTTTCCTGAAGGCCATCACACGACCGACGGCAAGTTGCGGCCGTTCCAGGCGGGAATTGGAATTCTCGCGAAAAGCCTGGCGATTCCTGTGGTCCCCATGCGAATTGACGGACTATTCGAAATCAAGAAGCGCGGAAAAAGATTTGCCAGACCGCGCCAGATTCGCGTCAAGATCGGAGCGCCAATTCAGATTGATCCCGGAATGGATCCTGAGGAGATCGCCTTATTTCTGCAAAGGCATGTAGAGAACATCTAAGAGTGGGCCTTGCGAATCGTGCATGTTCCTCCCAAATTCCTGGGCGCGTGAAACAGTTGAATCTGCGGGCGCATCATAGATGCGACGCCCACCTAGACTTTTGATTCGCGGCGGAGGATTTTTATGCTTCGGGCTTTTGTTGCACTGCTACTCGTCACGGCTTTCCCAGCTCTCTCAATGGCAGAGACCAACCATGTTGTGAGTCAATCTGATTTGCAACAGCAACTCGTCGTCGCTTCGCAGATTCGGGCGCAAAATATCCAAAAAGTTGAACAATTTCTCTCCACTGACGTTGCTGCGCAGGCCATGCGCACCGCGCGCGTGAACGCTCAACAGGTCAAGAATGCGGTTCCATCATTGAGCGATCAGGAACTCGCGCAATTGGCCTCCCGCGCGAACACGGCGCAATCGGCATTCGCGGCTGGAAACCTTGGGACGCGGGACATTGCGCTTGTGGTGCTGGGGATTGTTGTGATCATTCTCATTATTGTTGTGTCGCACTGATAATTTTCGCGAGTGCATCGTGAAGCCAGGGGAAGCCCTGCGACACCGCGGGGCTAAACCTGTATTACTATGAGTAGTGCCGTGGAATAGAACTCTAAGGAGGTTTCTACTTATGCGCTTTGACTTGAAACTGGCGGGGCGAGCAGCTCTTGTTTGCCTGGTCGCCGCCACCTTTGCCCTCCCTCAGCATATGTTTGCTGACTCCCACGTGGTAAGCAGGGCAGACCTGCAAAAGCAGGCGGTCACCGCCTCCCAGGCGCGGCAACAAAACATCCAGGACGTGCGGGAGTTTCTTTCAAGCCCCTCCGCTCAAAAAGCGCTCAGCAATGCCAAAGTGAATTCCGAGCAGGTGAAGACCGCGGTCTCGCAGCTGAATGATGCGGAGCTAGCGCAGATGGCTGCGCGCACTCACAAAGCGCAAGCTGATTTCGCAGCTGGAAATTTGACGGACCATGATCTGGTACTGATTATTTTGGGCCTGGTTGCGTTGATTCTAATTATTGTGGCAGTCCGCTGATTTTATGTTTCGCAACACGGTAAACGTGGCGGCCATGGCCCTTTGCTTTTGCCTTTTGGGCCTGGCCGCAGACGTGCCCGGTATTTGGCTGGATGTTCCTTTTGTGCAGCAATCGCGGGATGGCTGTGGCGCGGCCAGCATTGCCATGGTCATGCAGTATTGGTCGCAGCAACCGGGTTCCTCGAACATAAGCGTTGATTCTTCACAAATTCTTCGTGATTTGTATTCCGCGAAGGCGCATGGGATTTTCGCCGCGGACATGGAACGGTACTTCCAGCAACATGGATTTCGCACTTTCACTTTTCGCGGCGACTGGGACGAAGTGAAGCATGATCTCGAAAAGGGAAGGCCTTTGATTGCGGCTTTAAAGCCTTCGCGCGGCGACCCTTCCTTGCACTATTTGGTGATTGCAGGCTTGAACTGGCAAGATGGCACGGTTCTGGTGAATGATCCTGCGCAGCGAAAGCTATTGAAGGAAGACCGCGCAACCTTTGAACGCGAATGGAACGCCACGGGAAAATGGACTCTGCTCGCGGTGCCTCAAGCTGCAACCCGGTGAGCTGCCGCTTCGCTCTTCTTGCATTCCTCTTGTTTTCGATTTCAGCAACTGCGCAGAGTGGAGCACCCCCTTCGGCTTCTTCCAGGAATACCGCGAGGTTGAACGGTCCTTCCTTGCAGGAATTATTCAACGCGCACCAGTGGCAGGAAATAATTCGCCACGCCAGGACGGATTCCCATCCTTCAGCCGATGTTGATTTCTATTATGGATCGGCATTGGCGCAATTGGGGAAGTGGGATGAGGCCCGGAAAGTCTTCCAGCAAGGGCAGCAACTCGATCCGCGGGACGAGCGCTTCCCAGTGGAATTGGCGGGAGTGGCTTTCAAACAGAAGCAATATGACGAAGCCGTAAAGAACCTTCACCGCGCTTTGAAGTTAAAGCCGGAAGACGAATATGCAAACGACTTCCTGGGCACGGTTTATTTTTTGCAAGGGAATCTGGAAGCTTCGCTGAAATATTGGAACCGAGCCAGCAAGCCCCGCGTCGCTGGCATTGAATATGATCCGACGCCTAGGCTCGATGCCACGCTTTTAGATCATGCTTTTGCCTTCTCGCGGGCCAGCACTATTCAGTTGTCGCAGCTAAGGGAGACTGACGATCGTTTGCAAAGTCTGGGAATCTTTCCCGATTTCAGTTTTGACCTCTCCGCCTGGCCCGATGGAAATTTCGACGTTGCATTCCACAATCGCCAGAAACAGGGATGGAAGGAAAATAAATGGATTGCTGCGTTCATGCTGCTGCGCGGATTGCCTGCGCAAACAATTTATCCGGAAGCTTTCAACCTTAAAGATGAAGCGTTCAACTTCACCTCCGCGTATCGGTGGGACGCGCAAAAACGCCGTATACAGGCAAATCTCTCCGGTCCGCTGGCTAAAGACCCGAAGCATGGCTTCGGCTTGGGAGTGGATCTTCGTGACGAAAACTGGGCGTTGCTCAGTTCATTTACTGGCCCAGCAACTTCGCTCGGTGGATTGAATCTGCGGCGCGAGGCTGTTTATGGAAAATACTCTGCGCTGGCTGGAGACCGCCTGCACTGGTCGGCGGAGGCGGAGCTTTCACACCGCGATTTTCGCAGTGAGGTTCCCGGCCCGGCTTTGACTTCGTCCCTGCTTTCCAAGGGTTTCCAACTGAAAGAGGAGATTGAAGCGCAATCCGCAATATGGCAAGACCCCGACCGCAGAATGCGTCTGGATGTAGATGCGAATTCCCAGACGGGACGGCTTTGGTCAGAGAGCGGCGAGACTTTCGAGAAGTTGCAGGCCACCGCGCGATATCAATGGCTCCCGCAGTCCACTGGGGAAGATTACGCGGTGGAGGAGCGAGCGTCCGCGGGTAAAACCTTTGGCAATCTGCCCTTTGATGAATTATGGGAGTTGGGACTGGGCGGTGACAATGATCTATGGATGCGCGGACACATTACAACCCGTGATGGCCGAAAGGGCAGCGCCCCACTGGGCCGCGATTATTTTTTATCAAACCTGGAGATGGACAAGACTATTTATCGCTGGCAGATGATCCGGCTTATTGGCAGCCCCTTTGTGGATACGGGAACTATCCGCGATGATGTCGCCGGACTCGGCTCGCACAAGTGGCTCACCGACGTTGGGGCTTCGCTCAAAGTGAAGGCCTTCGGATTTGGCGTGGCGCTTTCTTACGGGAAAGATCTTCGCTCGGGCAACAATGCGATTTATGTCACCTTGCTGCGATGAGTTTTATGCGGTGAGTTCTATCTCGGGAGAAGACTTCATGAACTCTTCCATCCGGTGGGTACCAGGAGATTGAACGCGTCGGGAACCATGGTGATAGTCGCCGGTAAGGTTCCGAGAAGTTCTCCGTCGGCTTCAATGTAAATATTTTGTGCGTCTTGTTGAACGCTGTCGAGCGTTGAACAACTGAGTTGGCTGCTGTGCGCGAGCTCGATGCCGCGGACATTTCTCTTGAGACCGCAAAGACCCTGAAAAACATAATGAAGGAAAGCCGCACGGCTCGCGGTTTTGCATAAAACCAGGCGCAAATCCTGGTGGCCTAGCGAAGCGCCTGGGGCCAGCGAGCGCAGCACTCCTCCGAAATTGGCGATTCTTACCGCCAGTAATTCCGTAACATTTTCTTTCCGAAGCTCACCGGCTTCTATATTCCATTCCACGTGAAAGAAGGGCATTTTATGGGTCGCCCAAAGATGCCAGGCTTTCACATAGTAAGCGGCCATGCCGTGCCGCTTTTTGAATGCCGGAGTCAGGTTGTAAAAAAGATGCGCGTCCACGCCGATGCCCGCGGCCACGGTGAAATATCGGGAACCGCGATTGCCGGAAAAATTCTGAAACTCAACTTTTCCCACCACCAAACGCACGGGACGGGCCAGCAGTGCGGCCTTCGCCGCTCCGGTTGCGGATAAGGGAATTTGCAAATCATGGGCAAGAGCATTTGCCGTCCCCAGCGGAATAATTCCCAGCGCCGCCTCGGTTCCCACCATGCCCTGCAACACATCGTGGATGGTGCCATCGCCGCCACATGCAAAAATTGTGTCACAGCCACCGGAGATTGCTTCCCGCGCCTGCGCGCCAGCTTCAGTAGAGGAACGCGTTGGCGCTGCTAAGATTTCCACTCCCGCATTCCGCAAAATTTTTGAGGCTGCTTCCACATCGGCAACGCGCCGGCCCTGTCGGCGGCCAGAAAGCGGATTGTAAAGAAGCATGGCCTTGCGCATGGACAAGCAGGATTGTACTGGAAAAGCGAAGCCTCGCTGGGTTCAGAAGATAACGTTAGCCGTAAACAAGCGCCAGGACGTGGTTCACGACGCCGGGTTTTCGCGCTGAATTCCGTATACGAAATGCGGGAGAGCGGCCCAAATGATTTCTTTCCAGATGGTCATGCCGTTTTTCTCGGCGACTCGGCGGGATGGAATGTTTTCAGGACGAATTAATGAGATGAGGCGTGGCGCTTTGAGTTGCGCGAATCCATAGTCGCGGCAGGCTCGGGCGGCCTCTGTGGCGAATCCTTGCTTCCAGAGATCGCGGCGGACGTGGTATCCGATTTCGATTTCATTCTGTCCTTCAACGTTCTGAATGGCCAGTCCGCAATCGCCGATGAGTTCGCCGCTAAATTTCAGGACCATCGCCCAGAGGCTGTACCCGTCTTTCTGATGGCGGCGGCGGCGGTTGCGCTCGATCCAATTGGCAACTTCTTGTCTACTATAAGGCGCAGGATAGTGCTGCATGGTGATCGGATCGGAAAGCACCTTCGCCAGCGCGTCAATGTCCTCAGGGACAAATTCGCGCAGTTGCAGGCGCGAGGTTTCGAGTATGACGCGGCGTTCTTGCATATAATTCTTGATGATGACGCTTTAAGTTTTGTCATTCCGAAGCGCAGCATTATCGCGCGACGAATCTGCTTCTTATCATCTACCAAAAACAGATTCCTCGCCTGGCAAGCAGGCTCGGAATGACAAGAAGTTAAATATTTTCATCAAATATACCGGTTGCTAATTTCAAGATCATTATGCCAACCAAGTCTTCTGAAAAATACACGGCGAAAAACATCGAAGAACTGCGTGATCTGATCCGCCACCACGAATACCGATACTTCGTTGTGGATGATCCGGAAATTTCGGATTTGCAGTTCGACCAGCTGATGAATGAACTCAAAAAGCTGGAGGCTGACAATCCTAAGCTGATCACGCCCGATTCTCCCACGCAGCGTGTAGGTGGCAAGCCACGCGAGGGGTTTCTAAAGGCGCGACATTCCTCGCCGATGCTCTCGCTCGACAACACCTACAACGAAGAGGACCTGCGCAACTGGGAGCGACGCGTGCATGAACTGAGCGGGCGCACGGACATTGATTATGTATGCGAGTTAAAGCTCGATGGCATGTCGCTGGCGTTGCAGTATGAAGATGGGCAACTCGCACGCGGAATCACACGCGGCGACGGGAGCATTGGCGAGGACGTCACGCTGAATGTGCGGACGGTGCGCTCGATTCCGCTTTCGATTCCCAAGGAAAAATTGAAGAAGGCTGGAATTCCCACAACGTTTGAAGTACGCGGCGAGATGCTGATGCCGCTTGCATCATTCAAAAAGATGAATGAGGAGCGTGAAAAGCAAGGGCTATCCACGTTTGCGAATCCACGGAATGCGACGGCGGGGACGGTGCGGCAGCTTGAGCCGAGCATCACTGCGCAGCGACGCCTCGACTACTTCAGTTATTCGCTGCTGGTGAATGGGCAAACGCATTTCGAGCGGCATTGGGAGACGCTGAATGCACTGGAAGCCGCCGGATTCAAGGTGAACCCTGACCGCAAGCAGTCCGACAGCTACGAAAAAATCTGGAAATTCATTGAGCTGGAAGAAACCAAGCGGGAAAAGTTGCCGTATGAAATTGACGGCATCGTCGTCAAAGTGGACCGCGTGGCGTTGCAACGGGAGTTGGGTTATACCGGCAAGGCCCCGCGGTGGGCGATTGCGTATAAATATGCCGCGCGCGGAGGCGTCACACAGATCGAAGACATTCTGATTCAAGTCGGGCGTACGGGGAAACTCACGCCGGTCGCGGCTTTGAAGCCAGTGCCAATTGGCGGAACGACAGTGAGCCGCGCCACTCTTCACAACATGGATGAGATCGAGCGGCTCGGTGTGAAGATTGGCGATTGGGTGGAAGTGGAACGCGGCGGCGATGTGATTCCTAAGGTTGTAAGGGTTATAGATGATGATGCCCATCCCCGCGGGCATAAGACATTCCACATGCCGACGAAGTGTCCGGTGTGCGGCGGCGAGGTGGTGCGCACGGAGGGCGAAGCAGACCATCGCTGCGTGAACGCCAATTGTCCGGCGAAGTTACGGGAGACGATCCTGCACTTTGCTTCGCGGCATGTGATGAACATTGAAGGCATGGGCGACGCGCTGGTAAATCAGCTGACCGAGCGCGGCATGGTGAAGAATGTCGCTGACATTTACAAACTGACAAAAGAGAATCTGTTGTCGCTGGAGCGGATGGGCGACAAGTCGGCGCAGAATGTTCTGGATGAGATCGAAGCATCGAAGAAGCTGCCGCTAGAGCGGGTGATTTTTGGTTTGGGTATTCGGTTTGTCGGCGAGCGCACGGCGCAGTTTTTGGCTGAGCATTTTGGGGCTTTGGACGCGATCGAAAGCGCCAGCGCCGAAGAACTACAACAAGTGGATGAGGTCGGGCCGAGGATTGCCGAGAGCATTGGGGAATTTTTCCATGAGCCCAAGAACCGTGAACTTGTTGATAAGCTGCGAAAAGCAGGATTGGCGTTTACCGGGAAGAAACGCGAGCGCTGAACAAAGCTCGCTGGCAAAACGTTCGTGCTGACTGGCACCCTAGCGCATTTCAACCGCGATGAAGCGAAGAAGATGATTGAAGACGCGGGTGGGCGCGTGTCGGGATCGGTGAGCAAGAAAACGGATTACGTCGTAGCGGGCGAAGAAGCGGGATCAAAGCTGGATAAGGCGAAGGAGTTGGGCGTGAAGGTGATTGATGAGAAGGAGATGGAGGAATTGCTGGAGACTTGAAAGGTTCTCCGCCGCCCTGGGGCTTATCTTTTTGGCCACAATATACCGGCGAATCAACGACCCAAATTTGATTGAGGCCAAAAATGCAATGCAACATGATGGACTTTGGCTCGATCTAAAACTTTAGATGACGCTATTCACTTGCATCATGTATTTCCAGAAAACCGCGGTTGGCTAGCAATGCTAAAGGGATATTTTGATCTCGGCCAGAAAGCTGATGCTAGTGATGAGGTATTGTGCGTAGCATGCGTGACCTTTAAGCCAAACAAATATAAGCAATTTTTGAGGCCTTGGAAACGTATGCTGACAGCATGGGGTGCGAAAGCATTCCATGCCACAGATTTCTATAATGGCTGCGATGAGTTCAAACGTGACACGCCGGAACGATCCGTGCTCTATAGGGAGGATTCAAAGAGAATTCCTACATGATCGCCGAGCATGTCTATCGCGTACTGTTGGTGTCTTTTCGTCCCGCAGAATATCTTCAGGCAGCACCTCCGGGTTGGAAGGAACAGTTTGGTACTAGCGTTCACTCTATAGCGGTGCAACTATGCTTGATTTCCAATGGATGGTGGAGATATGAACATTGTCGACATGAACGTTTCGCATACTTTATGGAAATAGGGGATACAGATGAGGCCGAAGTGTTGAAGACAGTAGAGCGAATGCGCCGTGATACCAAGCATGGGACTGCAGAAGTCATCAGAGTCGCGGCATTCAAGCCAGTAGAGAAGGGACTGGCAAAAGGACTAGAGGCCGCCGATTTTGCCGCATGGCACTGGAATAAGTATTACATGGACAAATTCAGGACAGAAAAGGCGATGGAGCCGAGAAAAGACTTTGAAGCATTTGCCAATATAGCTCAAGGCAAAGTGGACTACATTTTTGCAACCGGAGAACTGCTGAAATACTTCTTTTCATTGGTTCCCCAAAGCGTGTTGGAAGGACAAACTACGTGAAATCGAACACCGAAGGTTTGACGGTCTCAGATGGGTTTTCGATGGTTTATATGTTACTAAATGCTCCCTTGATCCTCTGGTAAGTCACCTCCAACGCCTCCGGCAGCACCCGCGTCTCCCCCGTAGTCGTCATAAAGTTCGTATCCCCAACCCAGCGAGGCAGAATGTGCATGTGAATATGCCCTGTAACCCCAGCTCCAGCAGCGCGGCCAATATTCATTCCCACATTAATCCCGTCCGGGCTATAGAGCGTGCGCAAAACGCCTTCCATCCTCCGCGCTAGCGCCATCATTTCGTTCGCGGCGGCTTCCGGCAGCTTTTGCAATTCATCCAGATGCGCATAAGGGACCACCATCACGTGGCCCGAGGTATAAGGATAGGTATTGAGAATCACAAAGCAGTGCTCCGCGCGATGCACAATGCCGACTTTGGCGTCGTCTCCTTCCTTGGGCAGGTCGCAAAAAACGCATCCCGAAACTTTCGCAGCAGTTGCAATGTAGGCATAGCGCCAGGGCGTCCACAAGTAGTCCATGGAAGGGCAGGTTAGCAGAAACGACGAAAATTTCAGAATTTCGATGGTGCTTGTCAACCCTTTTTGTGGCGTTTCCGAGCATTGGAAAAGGCTTCCACTCGCTTTTCACACCGCGTAAACAAATGCCGATTGGGGTTTGACACCCTTTACGGGCCATTGCTATAGTCGAGAAGTTCCCTTGGGAGACGGGCCGCATCACGGAACATCGGCCTCTGGAATTGTCCTAGTTCGTCCGCCAGGACGGGCTCAACATAACCTAAGACCACGCCGGCAGTAGCCCGCAGTCTCCGCGCACCGGGTAACAACTATCACTGAGAGGCCACAACCTTGTTTGATGACAGCACAGCCCGTAATCTCGACTCCGCGATTACGACCCAGGAACCTGAACAGACTGCGACTTCTGTTGAGGAATCGGCCATCCACGCCGTTTCTTCCCAGCCAGCCGAGAATGACAACATCCAGCCAGCCGAAGGCGAGCAATCCTCTCCCTCCGCTCATGACGATTTCGCCGCCGCGCTTGAGAACTTCACCACCGAGACCGAAGAGGCCGTGGATGATGACAACATTCTCAAAGGCACGGTGCTAAAGGTCACAGCCACGCACGTCGTGGTGGACATTGGGGCGAAGTCAGAAGGCATGTTGCCATTGTCTGAAGTCCTGGACCACGAGGGCAATTCCAAGGTCAAACCCGGCGACGAAATTGATGTAATGCGCGAAAAAGGCATGAGCGAAGAGGGTTACATCAACCTCTCGCACCAAAAGGCGCAAAGACTCCGCGCATGGGATGAGATTGAAAAGGCCTATCACGAGAAGAAATCCATCTCTGCGCGCGTAATTGAGCGCATTAAAGGCGGCCTGACGGTTGATATTTTCGGCGCAAAGGCATTCCTGCCCGGTTCGCAGGCCGATCTTCGCCAGGTGCACAACCTCGATGGTCTCAAAGGGCAGATGCTGGACGTTGCCATCGTCAAGCTGAACAAGAAGCGCGGTAACATCGTCGTCTCGCGCAAGCAGATTCTGGAAGAAGTGCAGAACGAGAAAAAAGCCAAGACGCTTGAGCATCTGGAAGAAGGATCCATACTCACTGGCGTCGTCAAGAACCTCACCGAGTATGGCGCCTTCGTGGACTTGGGCGGCATTGACGGCCTGCTGCACATTACCGATATGTCCTGGGGACGTCTGACGCATCCTCGCGACCTAGTGAATGTGGGCGACCAGATCCAGGTGAAGGTGCTGAAGTTTGATTCTGAAAAGCAGCGTGTGTCTTTGGGATTCAAGCAACTCACGCCCGATCCGTGGCTGGATGCGAGCCACCGTTATCCCGTGGGTGCGCACGTCAATGGACGAGTAATCAGCGTGACCGACTACGGCGCGTTCGTGGAACTGGAACAGGGCATTGAAGGCCTTGTCCACGTGAGCGAAATGACGTGGTCAAAGCGGATGAAGCATCCCTCCAAGCTCGTCAACGTTGGCGACCAGGTGGAATGCGTGGTGATCAACGTCAATCCGCAGGAGCGGCGCATTTCGCTCGGCATGCGGCAGTTGGCGGCGAACCCCTGGGATGCCTTGCATGATAAGTTTCCCGTGGGAACAACCGTGGAAGGCAAAGTCCGCAATATGACGGATTTCGGCGCCTTCATTGAAATCGAGGATGGCATTGACGGCCTGGTCCACGTGAGCAACCTCAGCTGGACCAAGCGCGTAAAGCATCCCTCCGAAGTGCTCAAAAAGGGCGACCGTGTAAAAGCGATTGTGCTGGCGATTGAACCCGACAAACGGCGGCTGTCGCTTGGCGTAAAGCAGCTTCAGCCGGATGCGTGGGAGTCATTTTTCGAACAGCATCACATTGGAGACGTTCTCCATGGCAAGGTACTGCGCGTGGCCAGCTTCGGCGCTTTTGTGGAGATCGCGGATGGAATCGAAGGTCTTTGCCACAACTCCGAGGCCCAGGACGCCAACGGCCAGCCCATTCATCTGGAAGTTGGTCTCGAGCACGACTTCAAGATCATCAAGATGAATCCCGAGGAAAAGAAGGTGGGCTTAAGCATCAAGGCGGTGGGCGAGGAAGCCTCCCGTGCCGATGTGGAAGCCTACAAGCATCCTGCCTCCAGCACTGGTGGTTCCACGATCGGGGATCTCATCACCTGGAAGCGCGCGGGGAACGACAACAACTAATACGCTTCATGAAGCTGCAAAATGGCCGTCATTGAAACTTTCAATGACGGCCATCTTAATTTAGGTGGGAGATTCCAACCCACTCAGGCCAGACTATCTCGTGTCAATTTTCAAATTAATGCTTACCGTGGGGCGGTCATCAAACTGGCTGAGCGTTTTGGTCTCGCTCTTCAAACCTTTGTATTGCGCATAAACCTCGTAGTCAATATTCGGCGTGAGCGCGGGAAAATGATACGTACCGTCCCCGCTGACAATGTAGCTCTTCACTACCCTCGTGCGCATATTCGTGAGATAAACCACTGAATCCGCCAATGGCGCGCCGTTGTGGTTGGAAATTTGCCCGTTCAATAATCGCCCGGAATCGTCGCGATGTTTAGGCGCCGCGCTTGCAGCCACTACGAATACGGCCGAGAGGACACCTATGAGGACGACCAGAGCAATACGGCTATTTTTCATGTCTTGTCTCATTAAAATCAATCTCATTACAAATCCAGGGATGTGTTTTTAGCGGCTGAGATGGACGCCAGTATCTTCTCGTTCGTCATTATAAACGTGCACATTGACCTGGGGGCCGGGTTTCAGCTTCAGATGGCGGGGAAGCTGCGAACTCTTCAAGTCCGCCCATAACACATAGTCCGCCTGACCGGCGGGAACGCGCTGCGCGAATTCGCCGCTGTGGTCGGAGAACACCTGCCAGCGCGCTTTCTTCTCTGTGGCGCGCCGAATCTTCACGTTGACTCCGTACACTGGCTGATTGTCCGGGCCCCATACCGTCCCATAAATCAGCGCATAATTAGCTGGTTCGTGATCACGGGCATTTACGCGGGATACTGGTTGCACCGCAGTGCAGATCAATAAAAGAAAAACCACCGCAGATGACACGCGAAGTATCGAGACAGGCTTAGGCCGCAGCGCGAAAGTAACGATGGAAGCCATGCTAGGCGCTGTCCTCGTCTTCACCATCCTCATCATCATCTTCGTCGTTCACGTATCCCTCTTCTTCGACCACCTTCAATTCCAGGGGATTCGTCGTGATGATTTCGAAATCTGTCCCGCATTCTGGGCAGGAAACAACTTCGCCCTCGTCAATTTCGTCTTCCTCAATGCCGAGGTCCGTTTCGCATTCCGGACAGTTAACCATGAAAGCCTCCGTTAGATTATTGCGCCTCTTGATAATATTTAGTGCGACCGGGGTTGAGTCAAGTACTCCGG
>JANWKU010000141.1 GCA_025451215.1 Terriglobales bacterium | reverse complement strand
CGTTATGTGGATGCGCCGGTGACGGGATCGAAAGTGGGGGCGGAGGCCGGTACGCTCATATTTATTGTGGGCGGAGAAGAGAGCACGATTGACGCGCTGAAACCATTGTTCGCCGCCATGGGTAAAAAGATTTTCCGCATGGGAGAAGTAGGGAAAGGGCATGCGGCCAAGGTGGCGATGAATCTCCAGATTGCATTGATCTATGAAGGATTCGCGGAAGGGATTACGCTGGCCACCAAACTTGGCGTGGATCCAGGGACTTTGATTCCACTGATCAATGCTTCGATGGTGCACTCGGGAGTCGTGGAATATAAAGCGCCGTTTGTGTTGAATCGCGATTTTTCGCCGAACTTTCCGCTGCGATTGATGCATAAAGACATCCGGCTGGCGCTGGAGGCGGCGAAAGAATCGCGAGTGAAGCTGCCGGCGCTTGAGACGGTGGAAGAGATTTACGAGATGGCGACCGAAGACGGCCATCAAGACCTGGACTTTGCCGCGACGTTGAATCTGCTGGAGAAGTGGGCCGGGATGGAAGTGAAACCGGTACTGGCGCCCACGGCGTAGTTTTTTCGATCAATAAAGTTGAACTTTCCTTGAGGGCCGCCGTATCTCCACTTGCGGAGAAAAGCGCGGTCTTGTCCGCAGATTTGTCACTTCCGGATCATTTTCAGAAAACCGTGCCAGAAGATTGCTGTCGGAGATCTTTGTCAGAGATCGTGGCCAGCACTGTTCATGGATGCACAATCGAGTCCGGAAGTGGACACAGGTGTTAAGGCAATTTGATTCTCTCCTAAAAGAATGTTGCGGTTAGGGTTTGGCCTGGCTGGCATGCGGGTTGCAATCAGCTTGGGGGGCCTCGTGCGAGAAGGCACGGTTTCAGGGGGAGCTATGGGGAGTTTTGGCAGCCAAGCCCGACAGGTTCTGCGGCGGCTTAGCCGCGCACCGCTTTTTACCATCGTCACTCTCATCACGGTGGCCATTGGCATCGGTGCCAACACTGTGATCTTCAGCGTGGTAGAGAACGTACTGCTTAAGCCGCTCAACTACCCGCACTCCGACCGCCTGATTGGAGTGTGGTATGAAGCTCCTGGAATCAATGTTCCCAACCTTGAAATCGACCCATCTCTGTATTTCATCAACCGCGAGCAAAGCAAAACCCTCGAAGATATCGGCATGTACACTGGCGCCACTTTCAGCCTGACCGGAGGTGCGCAACCCGAGCAAGTGCCCGGTATCCAAATGACGGACGGTACGCTTCCTCTTCTTGGTGTTCATCCTGCCTATGGCCGGCTCTTCACCCGGCACGACGACCTGCCCAACACTCCGAAGACCGCCATTATTAGCTACGGATATTGGCAACGTCATTTTGGCGGCGATCCTTCCGCTGTTGGCCGCACGCTTACACTTGGCGGCAATACGCACGAGATCATCGGCATCCTGCCAAAAGACTTCCACTTCCTCGACCAGGATGATGCCGACGTAATGGTCCCTTTACAACTTGATCGCAGCACCACCATGCTTGGCAACTTCAGTTATTCCGCATTTGCACGGCTCAAGCCCGGCTTCACATTGCAACAGGCCAGCGCAGATCTACAGCGGCTAGTTGCTGTTACCAATCACAGCTTCCCGGCGCCGCAGGGCTTCAGCATCGCGCTCTTCGAAAAAGCAAACTTCACCACGGATCTCCATCTGCTCAAGAAGGACGTTATTGGCGATGTCGGCAACGTTCTCTGGATCTTGATGGGATCGATCATGATCGTGCTGCTCGTGGCCTGCGCCAATGTAGCCAACCTGCTCTTAGTGCGTGTTGAAGGACGCCGGCAGGAACTCGCTGTCCGCTCCGCTCTAGGCTCGGGCCGCAAAAATATTGTTGTGGATTTGTTGCTTGAAAGTTTTGTGCTCGGATGCGTGGGAAGTGTAATTGGCTTGGGGCTTGCCTACGGCGCTCTTCGCATCCTCGTCGCCGCCGCACCCACGGGCTTGCCGCGCTTGCACGAAATTGGCATCAACCTTACCGTGCTCTTCTTTACTCTCGGTCTTGCATTGTTAGTGAGCCTTGCCACCGGAATGATTCCGATCCTCAAATATTCAGGCATTACAGCCAACACTGGCATACGCGAAGGTGGCCGCGGATTAAGTCAGAGCCGCGAGCGTCACCGAGCGCGCAATGCGCTTGTCGTTGTCCAGGTAGCGTTGGCGCTGCTTCTGCTCATTGGCTCGGGACTCATGATTCGTACCTTCCGCGCACTCGCCCGCGTTTCTCCGGGATTCCAGGACCCGAAATCGCTGCAAACTTTCGCTGTTGACATCCCTCCAACGCAAATTCCCGATACAAAATTAGAGCAAGTCATCCGCACCGAGCAGGCCATCCAAAATCAGCTCGCGGCAATTCCGGGGGTCTCTTCGGTTGGAATCACGACAGGCGTTCCCTTGTCAGGCAACAGGAACTTCAATCCCGTCTTCGCCAGCGACCATACCTACAAAGAAGGCGAACTGGCGCCAATGCGCCGCAATCGCTTCATCGCACCGGGATACTTCTCCAATATGGGGATACCGCTCATCGCGGGCCGCGACATTACATGGCCGGAAGAATATGAAAAGCGCAACGTCGCTATTGTCTCTGAGAATTTTGCCCGCGAATACTGGGGTTCGCCCGCCAATGCCCTCGGCAAACTCATCCACGTCGGACAAACAGATCCATGGCACGAAATCATTGGCGTAGTGGGCGATGTGTACGATGATGGCGCCAGCCAGGACCCGCCCAGCATGGCTTATTGGCCGCTCTATCAGGACAACTTTATCACCCAAAAAGTAATGGCGATGCGCAATGTCAGCTTCGTCATTCGGACGCCACAGGCAGGCTCGGCTTCATTGATGAATGAGATAAAACAATCGGTCTGGTCGGTTGATCGCGATTTACCTCTCATCAACCCTGTTACGGTCGGCGATCTCTACACCAAATCCATGGCGCGCACTTCATTCACGCTGATCATGCTCTGCGTAGCCGGTGGCATGACTTTGCTGCTCGGCATCGTCGGCCTCTACGGCGTCATCGCTTATGCAGTCTCGCAGCGCACGCGGGAAGTCGGCATCCGCATGGCCTTAGGTGCGCAACGCGAAGCACTCGTCCGTATGTTCGTCCGGCAGGGGCTTTTGCTTACGGGAATTGGGGTGGTCTGCGGGGTTGCGGTCGCGTTTGGGACCATGCGGTTGATGAGTTCGCTTCTCTTTCACGTGAGTCCGGTGGATCCTTGGACGTACTGTGCGGCGACGCTTTCCATTCTGGCCATCGCATGGCTTGCGACCTATGTTCCGTCTCGCAAGGCAGCGGTCGTTGATCCGGTGGATGCATTGCGGGCGGAATAAGCGGAATTTGTGCTTTTCAGGAGGAAGCATGGGAAGTTTTGGCAGCCAGCTTAGGCAGGTCTTTCGGCGTTTACGCCGCGCGCCGCTTTTCGCGGCGGTCATCCTGATTACGGTGGCCATCGGCGTTGGAGCCAATACCACGATCTTCAGCGTTGTGGAAGGCGTCCTGCTTAAACCGCTCCCTTACAAGCAGCCGGACCGGCTCATTGGCGTTTGGTACAAGGCCCCGGCCATAAACATCCCCAAAATCAATATGGCGGAGTACCTGTATTTCACGGACCGCGAACAAAGCAAAACCCTTGAAGATATCGGCCTTTATGGTTTCTTGTCGTTCCACATTACTGGTGGCGCTGAGCCGGAGCAGGTCCAGGGACTGGAAGTGACGGAGGGCACATTGCCGATCCTCGGTGTTCGTCCGGCGCTTGGCCGTTTGTTCACTCAACGGGATGACTCGCCGAACATGCCTGAGACCGTAATCCTCACTCACGAATTTTGGCAAAAGCATTTTGGCGGGGATGCGGCAGTGGTAGGCCGCACACTGAAGCTCGATGGAGAGATGCATGAAATCATCGGCATTCTGCCGGCTAACTTCGAATTCATGGATCGCTCCGATGTTGATGTTATCGTGCCCGGACAAATTGATCGCAGCAAAACGACGCTCGGCGGTTTCAGTACCAACGGCTTGGCACGTCTGAAACCAGGAGTTACTTTGCAGCAGGCCACCGCCGACTTGACCCGCCTGGTTCCGATTGCTACGCACAGTTTCCCACCGCCACCAGGATTTGGCCTAAAGATATTTGAACAAGCCAATTTCACCCCCAGTCTCCAGCCGCTCAAGATTGATGTAATCGGTGACATCGGCAATGTGCTTTGGGTGCTGATGGGATCCATCGTAATCGTCCTGCTGGTAGCGTGTGCGAACGTGGCCAACCTGCTGCTGGTGCGCGTTGAAAGCCGCCGTCAGGAACTTGCCATTCGCGCTGCTTTGGGAGCCGACCGCAGAAATATGGTTGCAGGCCTGCTTCTGGAAAGTCTGGTACTCGGATGCGCAGGCAGCGCCATCGGACTGGGCTTCGCCTATGGCGCCCTCCAGTTAATTGTTGCTGCCGCGCCCACCGGGCTGCCGCGCCTGCACGAGATCGGCATTGATATTCCAGTGCTTCTTTTTACGGCGGCTCTGGCTGTTTTTGTCAGCCTTGTGATCGGCATGATTCCGATCCTGAAATATTCCGGCGTCAAAGCGACTACTGGATTACGCGAAGGTGGACGTGGACTCAGCCAGAGCCGTGATCGGCACCGCGCACGGAAAACGCTGGTTGTGGTCCAGGTCGCGCTGGCACTGGTCCTGTTGATTTGTTCTGGACTGATGATTCGTACATTCCGCGCGCTCACTCGCGTTTCTCCAGGATTCAGCGATCCCAACACCATTGCATCCTTTGACATCTTCATTCCAACGTCTCAGGTTCCTGACACAAACCGAATTGATGTTTTGCGTATGCAGCAGGCCATTTTAAACCAGCTTGCCGCCGTTCCCGGAGTGAGTTCTGTCGGCATTTCGTCAAGCTTGCCGATGATCCAGGACCGTTCTCTTGATCCTGTCTATGCCAGCGACCACAGTTATAAAGAAGGCGACCTTCCGCCCTTGAGCATGGAAAGATTCATTTCGCCAGGTTTCTTTAAGACCATGGGTATCCCGTTAATCGCTGGACGCGACATGACCTGGCAGGAAGAACTGGAAAAACGTCCCGTCGTCATGGTCTCGGAAAATCTGGCCCGCAAGTATTGGGGCTCCCCCGCCGCTGCTATAGGGAAACTGCTGCGCGTCGGCGCGAATGATCCATGGCATGAAGTCATTGGCGTGGTGGGCGATGTGTACGATAACGGAGTAAATCAGGATCCACCCACTTCGGTCTATTGGGGACTCTTCCAAGGTAATTGGGTAACGCAAAAAGAACTCGTGCGCCGCTATGTACATTATGTGATTCGCACGCCACGCGCGGGATCAGCTTCGTTCTTCAGCGATAGCGAACGGGCAGTGTGGTCCGTGAACCACGATCTGCCGCTCGCATATAGCAAGACGATCGGTGAGCTGTACACCAAATCCATGGCGCGAACTTCATTTACGTTGGTTTTGCTTTCGGTGGCAGGCGCGATGACGCTGTTGCTGGGCATCATTGGACTTTATGGTGTAATCGCTTATGCTATCTCGCAACGCACGCGCGAAATTGGCATCCGCATGGCACTGGGGGCGCAGCGCGAGGCGCTTACGGGAATGTTCGTGCGCCAGGGGCTGGCGCTTACCGGGATTGGCGTTCTTTGTGGGGTTGGCGTGGCTTTCGCTGCCATGCGATTGATGAGTTCGCTGCTTTATCACGTGAGTCCGGTGGATCCGTGGACTTATATTGTGGCAACGCTTTCGATTGCGATTGTCGCGGGGCTTGCGACGTACCTGCCGTCGCGAAAAGCTGCGGTTGTAAATCCGGTGAATGCTTTGCGGGCGGAATAGAAGGGAACCTCAGGGGCTAAGGCCCTATGTTCTGCGCATTGGAGCGGCACCCTTCGACTTCGCGCAGGGCAGGCTAAAAGCTGAAGTCGTGCCCTTCCCATCCGTGGTTTTCCCAACGTTCGCAATCCGCGATCTTTGGCCAGGGCTACGGCTCATACCTGATACAACCTTATGGATTGCTGGCATCTTTATGCGGGGCTGCTCTACGAGAACATGGTTTCTGCGCGAGTGTGACTCTGCGCACCCAGATCCTGTGCGAGTATGGGCTGCGCGGGCATGACTCGGCACGAACGGGTTACACCAGCGCAGGACTGATGTGCTCGGCAGTGCGTTAACACGCAGTGAGATAATGCTCTAACCTGAGAACGATTGGCTGGACGCACCCGAAACGGGACACTCCCGTTGCTGGCCTTACGTTACCTGATAGGCACGCTATTACAGAACTATTACAGTCAATCAAAAGCCGGGTTTGATAGCTTAAAGAAGACGTTTACTACCGTTACAGGGGCCCCGGGAATTATGGAATTAGAAGCTCTCAAGCGCCGTCAACCAAAAGAAAACGAAACCAACTGGGTCACAACCGGCTTTATGGTCGCTTTTCACCTGGGTGCTATCGCCGCCTTGTTTTTCTTTACCTGGAAAGCATTGTTCGTGGCGATGTTCTTATGGTGGGTTTCTGGAAGCCTGGGCATTGGCATGGCTTACCATCGGCTGCTTACGCATCGCGGATATAAAACTCCGAAGTGGGTCGAATATTTTCTGACTGTCTGCGCCACGCTCGCGCTTGAAGGCGGCCCCATATTCTGGGTGGCTACACACCGCATTCATCACCAGCATTCTGACCAGGAAGGCGATCCGCACTCGCCCATTGATGGCAAATGGTGGGCGCATATGGGATGGATTTTGTCTGGCAAATCCATGCACCACGATACGCAGACGCTGGCGCGTTATGTTCCCGACCTTGCCAAAGATAAGTTTCATGTCTGGCTAACCAAATATCACTACGTTCCCATGATCGTTCTTGGCGTGGTATTGCTGGCTCTGGGTGGCTTGCCATTCCTGCTTTGGGGAATTTTCATGCGAACCGTAGTCGGATTGCACGCCACCTGGCTTGTGAATTCAGCTACGCACTCGTGGGGCACGCGCCGTTTTGCTACGCGCGACCTTTCCACCAACAGCTGGTGGGTAGCGATTCTCACATTCGGCGAGGGGTGGCACAACAATCACCATGCGCATCCGGTTTCGGCGCGGCATGGAATTGCCTGGTACGAAGTAGATTTCAATTGGTATGGAATTTGGGCGCTCAAAAAGCTCGGCCTGGCCCGCCATATTTATCGGATCAAAATTGACCAGTTGCCGACAGCGCCTCCGCTGACGGGTTCCATGGCGGCATTAGATCTTGCTGCGGAAACTTCTTCATCTGCTTCCGCCGATTAGTTAAATTATTTCAAGAGAAACTTTAAAAGGCTGGTCCTTCGGGGCCAGCTTTTTTATTCCCACGAGCCCAGTTGTTTTTTCAGCTGTACTAATTGTCCCAAATGATACGCATTGTGATCGGCCAGCAGGAGCGCTTCGCGCAGAATTGTTTGTCCCTCGCCCTGGGGGATTTCTGCGAACAGATCATGAGAGGGATCCGCAACAATTTCAATCATAGCTTTAAGGTCAGCCTCGAAAGCTCTGACCGCCTTATCCCAGGCCGCATCATCAGGCGGGCTGGATTTTTTGGGCCAGTAACCTTTGGGAAACTCCGGCGATTTGTGTTCGGGGTTGCGGGTGAATTCCAGGATGTCCGATTGGGCGATGCGCATGTGCTCGATAAGTTCCCATGCGGAGTGGTCCGCGCCTTCGGGCTTTTTGCCTTGAAGGTCGAGCGGAAGTTTTTTGAATGCCGTTTGAAAGCCGGTGTGGGCTTCGCTGCTTTCGAGGAGCTGGGTCAGGTGTTTGCGGAGGGATTTGTTTGAGGAGGTGTCGGGCATTAATTTTCCTTTCGATTTTCGTGATGGGATGCCAATAGTGATGCAGAGGGTTGGTGTTCGATTCAGGGATGACTTGGGTCTGCAATCGCCGGAATAGTGAAATGGCGGGGATGCATAGCGGACAGAATAGGGAGATGGCCACGTTTTCTCTTGCGCTAGAATCACTGCATGCGCATCTCCAGCCGTCGCCGGTCCACGATTACCTTTCTTACGCTGGGCGTGTTTCTGGCTGGGATTGCGGTGGCGGTAGGTTTTGGCTGGATCATCTTGAACTGGCGCTTTGATTTGAAGGTGTTCTTCGGCATCATTTTTTTCGGCGCCATTACTGCGGGAATTATCTTGAATACCACGTTTCTGTTGCGCGAGATTCGCCGCAACGAGCAGCACGACAGTTTCATCAACGCCGTTACCCACGAACTGAAAACGCCGCTTACTTCGATTCGCCTATATTTACAAACTCTCCAACGGCATGAGGTGGATGAATCGCAGCGGAGTGAGTTCTACCGGCTCATGCTGGAGGATTCAGACCGCCTGTACACCACCGTGGAGCAAGTTTTGAAAGCTGGGGAAGTCGGGCACAGGCGTAAATATTTACGCAAGTCGCGGGTGGATTTGGGAGGGTTGGTACAGGGCTGCGTGGATGTTGCCCGCGTCCGCTACCATCTGGCGCCGGAAGCCATGCGGTTTGAAAGCGCCGTGAATCATAACGGAAAAGTTTCCGTAATCGGCGATCAGGAGGAGTTGCGCACCGCGGTATCGAACATTCTGGACAACGCGGTGAAGTATTCGAAAGAGAACGTGCGGGTTTTGATCAAGCTGGAAGAGGCGGACCAGAAATATTTTTCTTTGAGCGTGAGGGACGAAGGCCTTGGCATTCCAGCCGGAGAGCTGAAACGTATTTTCAAACGCTTTTACCGCGTTCCAACGCGTGCCCTGGCCAAGGTGAAAGGGACGGGCCTTGGCCTTTTTATCGTTCGCTCCATCGCGAGAAAACACGGAGGCGATGTATTCGCCACCAGCCCCGGTGAAGGTTTGGGCACGACTGTGACGTTGAAACTTCCACGGAGCGTGCGATGAGCCGCATTCTGATCGTGGAGGATGAAGCGCATCTCGCGAACGGTCTGCGCTTCAATCTTGAGGCGGAAAGCCATACGGTGAGCGTGGCCGCCGATGGGGAAGGCGCGCTGGGGCTGCTTTTGGGGAAGAGGGAAGAATTTGATGCGGTTGTGCTCGATGTGATGCTGCCGGGCAAAGATGGATTTATGGTGGCGGCGGAATTGCGCGAGGCAAAAAACTTTGTACCGGTGCTGATGCTGACGGCGCGGAGCCGTCCGGAAGATGTGCTGAAGGGTTTTGCCTCAGGCGCGGATGATTATTTGCCCAAACCTTTTGAGCTGCCGATCCTGATGGCCCGGTTGCAAGGGCTGTTGCGGCGACGGGATTGGATGCGACAGCAAGCGCCTTCTGCTGGGCCGGCAAGTGGTTCCGGAAATAGTTCCGCGGCGATCGCTGACGACGGTGTATTTTCCTTTGCGGGACGGAGCATTGATTTTGGCAGGCTGGAGCTGCGCGTGAAGGATACAACTATTCACCTCACCGAAATGGAGGCGGGCCTATTGCGGCATTTGGTGCGCAACATCGGGAAGGTGGTTTCGCGCAAGTCTATTCTTGAAGAAGTTTGGAATTTGCATGAGGATACCGATACGCGGGCGATTGATAATTTTATTGTGCGGCTGCGGCGGTATATCGAAGAAGATCCGGCCAAGCCGGAGTTTTTGCTGACGGTGCGGGGGATCGGATATAGGTTCGCGCCGGAGGCGGAATAAGCATACTCCCGAGGAACAATATTCCCACCGGCAGTTGAGAAAGTTTTGGCGTCGTAAGGTCTCTCCGTCTTCGCTTCGCTCAACGTCGGGATGACATTTTTTAGACGGAGTGGCGATTTTTCAGGGTCGTCGTGCAGTCCGCTTAAATGCGACTGCAGAGCGACTACTTGAGCGAGCGCATGTCGCTGGACGTGCCCCCGGCCGCGGGAACATAACACTTCTGCGTGTAGTCCATGACCATGCGGTCGGCGTTAAAACGCCAGCCGAGAGTGCGGATGGTGCGCTTCATGCGCTTGATCCAGCCGCGCGGCAAGCCATCGCGATCACGCTGGTAATAGAGCGGAATTACTTCTTCCAGTAGCACTCGATACAGAGAATCGCCGTCGCGGGTATCGTGCACATCCATGTTGGCGTGCGTGCGTCCGTTGCCAATGGCGAAGCCGTTCAAGCCGTCATAGGCTTCCGCCCACCACCCGTCGAGGACGGAAAGATTCAAGCCGCCGTTGAGGACGACTTTCTGGCCGCTAGTGCCGGAAGCTTCCAGCGGACGGCGCGGGTTGTTTAGCCAGACATCCACGCCCTGTACGAAGAGGCGGCCTACGTTGATGTCGTAATCTTCTACAAACACGAATTTGTCGGAGAATTGCTCATCGCGCATGAGCGCGGCGATCTGCTGCAACACACGTTTGCCGGGCTCGTCGTGAGGATGCGCCTTGCCGGCAAATACGAACTGCACCGGACGCTTCGCGTCATTCACCATGAGCGCAAGTTTTTCGATGTCCCGAAGAATCAAATTCGCGCGCTTGTAGGTGGCGAAGCGACGTGCAAATCCGATGGTGAGGGCGTCAGGACTCAAAACGCGATCGAGTCTTTCGAGAACCTCTACCGATTCGTCGCGGCGCTGGGCCTGCTCCACGGCGCGCCGCCGTACGAACTCCAACAGGCGCAGCTTCAGGCTGAGATGCGTTTCCCAAAGCTCGCCATCGTCCACGTTTTCAATTCCATCCCAGATGGGAGCATCGCTGCTGTGCTCATGCCAGCCTGCTCCTAAATGGCGGTCATACAGGCGAAACATCTGCGGGGCAAGCCAAGTGGGAACATGCACGCCATTGGTGATGTGGCCGATGGGAACTTCGTCTTCCGGCTTGCCGGGGCAAAGGCCAGTCCACATGGCGCGTGAGACTTCGCCGTGCAGCGCGGAAACGGCGTTGGCTCGCCTCGAAAGCCTTAAGCCAAGCACAGTCATGCAGAATTCTTCCTGACTATTGGTGGGATTTTCCTGTCCCAGGCCCATCAGCACCTCGCGCGAAATTCCCAGGGAATCGCGCAGAGGCGTGAGGTGTTCATCCATTAGCTGTTCGTTGAAGCGGTCATGGCCCGCGGGCACGGGAGTGTGGGTGGTGAACACTACCTCGCGGGAAACGCGGGGTACGGCCTGCTCGAAGGTGAGGCCTTCATCCTGCATGCGGCTGCGAATGGCTTCAAGGACGGCAAAGCCGCTGTGTCCTTCATTCAAGTGGTACACACCGGGGGTGATGCCCAGGGCCCGCAGCGCGCGGGCACCGCCCACGCCCAACAGCAGTTCCTGACGGATACGCACGCGGCGGTCTCCGCCGTAAAGACGTGAAGTAAGCTGGCGGTCTTCCGGAGCGTTGCCTTCAACATTGGAATCCAACAAGAGCAGGTCACAACGGCCGACTTTCACGCGCCAGACTTTTGCCCTGATGACTTCGCTGCGAGTGTCAATCTGCACCACGATGGACTCGCCATTCGTGCCGATGGCTGGCTCCATGGGCAACTGACTCACATCAGTTTGCAGATACTCCTCTTGTTGCCAGCCATCGCGGTCGAGGCGCTGGCGGAAATATCCCTGGCCATAAAATAGTCCGATGCCCACGAGCGGAATTCCCAGGTCGGAAGCGCTCTTGATGTGGTCTCCGGCAAGAACTCCCAGGCCTCCGGAATAAACCGGCAGCGATTCGTGCAAGCCGAACTCAGCGGAGAAATAAGCAACCGGACGCGTGCGCAGGATCCCGGCATGCATCGCGCCCCAGGTGCGCGGAGCGTCTAAATATTCGCGCTGGCGGCGGTAAGCGTAGTTGATCCGGCTGTAGAGCATGGGCTCCCCCGCGCGGCGTTCAATTCCGGCGAGGGAAATTTCTCCCAACAGCGCGACGGGATTATGGTTGAGAGCCCGCCAACGGTCTGGATCTAAATCACGAAATAAATTCGTGGTGTCGTGGTCCCAACTCCACGACAGATTGCGGGCCAGCGACCACAAGCGCTCCTGCACCGGAGCGATAAATCGATCGAGGGTGCGGGCTTCATTGACCACCGGAGCTAACTGCGCGGCGGCTTCAACGAGCATGCTGATCTCATCTTCGTGAAACACCCGAGCATCGAGCGTCTGGACGATCAAGACGCCTTGCAGCACGCCACGGTGAATGAGCGGGACGCCAAGGAAGGAGTGATAATCATCTTCTCCGGCCTCTTTGAAATATTTGAAGCGAGGATGGCTCTTGGCCTCTTCGACGGCAATCGGCCGCAGTTGCTCGGCGACAAGTCCCACGAGGCCTTCGTTGAGGGCCATGCGAAGGGTGCCGATGCACTGCGGGCGCAATCCCAGCGAAGCCGCCAATACCAGATTCGCCCGGTCTGGTTCTAATAGATAGGCCGAGCAAACGTCGGTATGAAAGCGGCGGGCAATCAGCGCAACCAGGTTCATGAGCGTTTCGGCTGGTTTTCCACGCTCCGATGCGAGGTTCGCAATTTCTTCTAACGTCAAAACATGGCTGGCGGCAAATCCCTGTGCAGTTGGATTCATATGATTAAGTTTCCCAGTGTTCCTCTCGATAGATACATCTATCCCCCGGAAATCGCTGCAAGCGTTCCCAATCCAAGAATAGGTTCAATGTGGCTCTGGGCGGACGTGGCCTTATTAATGCTTTCCAATTCTAAACGGAGAAGGGATTTTTGCGATTCTCTTTGTTGTGTGGAAAAAATCTTAGTGTGAGGATAAGCGGGTAAGAGCAAGAAAACAGGATAGAACTAGCGGAATGTGTAACCGGGTTTGAGTTCGCAGCGATAAACCCGTGTTTGATCATTGCTGACCCGCGCATTGCAATTTGCCCAGCTCATCAACAAGTCAGGCCCTAGAGGGAAAATAATGGTTTCACTGTTTAGCTCCGCCTGTATGCTCACACCTTGGGCGCCAAGGGGAAGGGTGAAGTTAAGCGCGCGTCCGAAAATTACCGGATACGATTCTCGCCCTGCGTTGCTCTCCATGGGATGGATCACTTCAGCTTCCACCAGAAATACCGCCGTATCCGACCAGTCCAAAGCCGAAACCGTGATGGTTTTCTGGTTTTCGCGTTGTTCCATTCCTTCGATTCTGGTGAATGGGCACGGGCCGGCAATGCAGGACGCTCTTACATTTTGAAATAAGTTTCCTTCTCCGGCATCGAGAGAAACGGAACCTGTTGCGGCTTTCCATTTTCCGTCTGGCGAGCATGGATCTTTGTCTTTCCCGTTGCACGGAACGTTGCCGGTGTTCTTTATCTCGAAGGTCCGGACGGCGCTGCCGACGTTCGCTGAAGTGCTGTCTTTGATCGAATACTTCACCAGCACATTTCCCACGGACGTCCCCGGATGGGCGGGTTGCGGCCGGGTCTCAGGCTGCATGGACTTCATGTGCACGATGAAAAGCTTGTCGCTGACGTAGTCTTTTAACTCGTAAGGGAAGTAGCCTGCGCGAAAGAATTGAAGCGTAAGTGGCGTTCCCCGCCTGATGTCGGTTGGAAGCGTCAATTCGAACAGGCCTGAAGAATCAGATTTGACCGATTGTGGAGTTTGGTCATTCGTGGTGCTGACCACAACGTCCGAAATCGGCAACTGCTTTTGCGGGTCGGCATTTTCGGTGATTGTTGCACCGCGCAAAATGACCGGTTTTCGCCGCACGGCCTGGCGTAAGAATACGGCTCCGACCCCCGCCGCGACGAGAATGATCAGACCAATGGTCGGCAATTTATTGCCATTCGCCATCTGCGTATCAAGCATATCTTACGACTGTGATTCCCCGGAATGAATGGCAATCTTTTCATTGCGGGAAAAGATCGTTTAAGATCATGCGAGTGAACGAGAACAGCCAGGGCAGTACCGGGCGTTCACGCCGCGATCTGCTCAAGCAGATGGCTGCGTTGCTAATGGGTACGCCACTGGCTGCGCGTGGAAGCGCTCTTGCTTCCGCCATTCAGACTGCTTCCGGAAGCGCCGCGGCCCACACTCCTGCATCCGCCGCTGATTACCCTTCCGTTACTCTTTCACCCGACGACATTCAACTGCTTGACGATATAACCCGTGTCGGGACCTGTTACTTCTGGGAGCAGGCCAATCCCGATACCGGATTGGTGAAAGATCGCTGCAATGCTCGCGAGGCGACCACCGACAACACCATTGTGGCCAGCATTGCCGCCACCGGCTTTGGCCTTACAGCTTTGAGCATTGGAGAAAGCCGCAACTACATTTCATATTCCGAAGCCGCGAATCGAGTGGCCGCAACACTGCGCTTTCTTTGGAAGAAACTCGCCAACCATCGAGGATTTTTTTATCACTGGGCGGACGTTCACACCGGAGAACGCATTTGGGATTCAGAGATTTCATCGGTGGACACGGCGATACTGCTTTGCGGCGTGCTTACGGCGCGCGCGCATTTCCGTAACCGAGAAATTACCGACCTTGCCACCGCGATTTTTAACCGGGTTGACTGGAGCTGGCTCTCCGAGGACACGGCGCTGCTTCCCCATGGATGGATGCCCGAGGTTGGATTTCTTCCTTACCGCTGGGACGATTACAGCGAATTGATGATGATGTACCTGCTGGGGCTTGGCTCCTCGGTGCATCCTTTACGGGAGGAGACCTGGAACGCCTGGAAGCGCACGATCTTTGATTATGAAGGGCTGCGCTATATCGGTTCGTTCGCGCCGCTCTTTGTTCACCAGTACTCACAAGCCTGGTTTGATTTCCGGGGAAAGCGTGACCACTATGCCGACTATTTTAAGAACTCCGTGATCGCGACCGAAGCACACCGACGTTTTTGTCTGGAGCTCGCGCAACGATTTCCTGACTATAGCGAAGACCTGTGGGGGATTACCGCATCGGATTCTGAGGAGGGATACGTAGTGTGGGGCGGTCCTCCGGAAATTGGGCCGATTGACGGCACGGTGGTGCCTTGCGCTTCGGCCGGGTCGCTTCCATTTGCTCCGCAGGCGGCGTTGCGCGTATTGCACAATATGAAAAATCGGTATCCCTTCACCTGGAGTACCTATGGCTTTGTGGACGCGTTTAATCCGCTGAAGAACTGGTATGACACTGATGTCATCGGAATTGATGTTGGTATCTCAGTATTGATGGCGGAGAATTTGCGCAGCGGCTTTGTCTGGCGGACCTTTATGAAAAATCCCGAGGCACAGCGTGGAATGAAGCGCGCCGGATTCACCTCCTACTGATTTCACGTCGCTCCCAGCCTTTTATCTGCAGGTTTGGTAAGCTTGTTTTTCTGAAAAGGTTCATCTTTGAAGAAAATCCTCCTGACAGCATTTGTTTTGCCGCTACTCGTGGCCCTTGGCTGGTGGTATTTCCATGAACGCCAGTTGGTGGACTACGGGCCCACGTATCGCGAGTATGCGTACGTCACGAATAGCAAAGACAATTCCGTCAGCGTCATTGATCTGCGAACTTTTCAGCGGGCGGCAACCATCCGTGTGGGCAGCGGTCCAACAGGCATTGCTGCGAACAGCAAGAAAAACGAAATTTACGTCGTAAATTCAGCTTCGAACAACGTCAGCATCATCAACGCCGAAAGCAACAAGGTGGTTGCAGCGATTGGCGTGCATGGCCGGCCCTATTTCATTGACGTTTCTGCTGACGGCAAACGCGCCTACGTGGCGAACTCGGCATCCGATAATGTTTCGGTAATTGATCTGGAAAAACGTGTGGTGCTCGGCAATGTACGTGTCGGCGATGGTCCCGGGCTGGCCCGCGTTTCACCAGATGGAACCACGGTTGTGGTGAGCAATCGAGGCGACAATACAGTCTCCCTGATTGACGCAGCGAATTTACGCGTCCGGAGCACAATTGCGGCGTGTCAGCGGCCTGAGGACATCGCGATTCTGCCGGACAACAGCAAGGCATTTGTCTCGTGCTCGGGTTCCGCGCAGGTCGCTTCCATTGATTTGAGGTCGGGCAAATTGCTGGCGCTTCTCGATGTGGGAAAGACGCCGATCAATCTGGCTTTGAAGCCGGATGGAGGTGAGTTGATTGTCTGCAACTTCGATTCCGACAATATTTCCATTATCGAAACCAGCACCAACGAGGTTGGAGGCAGTTACCTTATTGGCAAGCATCCCACGCGAGGGATCGTGAGTTCGGACAATTCTCGCCTGTACGTCAGTAATTTCGGCTCCAACAGCGTTGCCGTTTACGATATTGATATGGGAAAGGTGATCGCAACCATGCCAGTGGGCAGCGGCCCTGACGGGCTAGCACTTTCGCAAAGCCAGCAGTATCTGCTGGCGCTGGATTCTCAGTCGGGAGATGTGACAGTGATCCAGACGCGCAATCCACGGACCCTCGAGCCCACGGAATATTCGCTGCTCACGATGATTCCGGTCGGTGTGCAGCCAAATAACGTGGTTGTGAAAGCCTTCATGCTTCCCAAGGCTGCCCATTAAATATGCCCCGTCCCTCTCCCACTCGCGACGGTTTCCGCGCCATGTTCCAACGGCCTTCGGTTTGCATGGCCGAGGTCCTTTGGAGATGGAGTTTCGGAGCGGCATTCTGCCTGCTGCTAGTGCTATGTTTCGCTCAATATTTACAAAGCTTACCGGTAAGCAAGACGCAAATGTTTCTTATCGGCAGCGGACAAGCGATGCTGGCGCTGAAAGCTCTGCAACAAATCCTCGCGGGAAGCTCGCTTCGGCTGATTCGTGCTTTTCTTGTATTGGCGGTCGGTTCCACGGTGGGCTGGGTGATTCTAGCCTCCATCGGCCGCGCTG
>JANWKU010000140.1 GCA_025451215.1 Terriglobales bacterium | reverse complement strand
TGGGATATGCACGCACCTCAGGCCGGCCAAAGTCGCGGGCGTTTATTGATTTTCTAATGCATCAGTTTCCGGAACAGGAAACCGCCGTGGTGGGCCCGGAGAAATCCGGTGGAAGCATCATTCTTCCTTAGGCGTGGTTGTGCGATTGGTGATTTTCTTTACTGCCTGGCCGCTGGGCAGAGCGTCGCGCAATTCGCGAATGGTCTGCTTCAACTGCGGATGACGCACCCCAGGCGCGATTTCCGCTAGCGGTTCCAGAACAAAGCGCCGCTGATGCATGGCCGGATGCGGAATGCTCAGGCCCGGCGCATGGACGATAGAATTGCCAAACAGCAGAATATCAATATCAATAATTCTGGGGCCCTTGTCCTGAGTGCGCCTGCGGCCCATGGCCTCTTCCAGTTTGAGAATGGCAGCCAACAATTGACGCGGCATTTTCTCGGTTTTCATCTCCACCGCGCAGTTGGTGAACCACGGTTGCGCGACTTGTTCCACAGGCTCAGTCTGGTAAAACGACGAGACCTTTGTGACCTGACCGAGGGACGCCAATGATTGAATGGCATCCCGCAATTGCTTTTCGGGATTTCCTAAATTGGAACCCAACGATAGATAAACGAGTTTTTCCATATCGAGTTCCCCGCATTTTTCCAATTGCCAGCACCCAATCCCAAGAACATTAGAACTTAAAAACGATGGCTACGACCTTCGTGATATTTCGCGCGCGGGGCGCACCTATTAGCATTTGAAGATCATATGCATCTGCAATCATTGCTTTTGACCCATGATACCGAAGTGACTCGCGTGCTCCGTCCCGCGCTGGAAAAATTGTCGATTGAATTGGAAATTTGCATGGAAACCGAGGCGGAAAAGCGGCTCTCAGCGGACCGCTTTGACGCCGTCATTGTAGATTGCGACGACCTGCAAAGTGGACTGCAAGTGCTTCACGGGCTGCGCCAGAGCCCGGGTAACAAACGGTCCATCGCTTTCGCCCTGTTGAATGGCACAACGACCACCACGAAGGCCTTCCAATGTGGTGCGAATTTTGTTTTGCAAAAGCCAATTTCGCTTTTGAACGCCACCCGTTGTTTCAGCGCTGCGCTGGGATTCATGGAACGCGAGCGGCGCCGCTACTTCCGGCATCCGGTGGAACTAAATGTCGGCATCACCTTCCCGGACGGCGCCCAGAGAAGTGTGATTGCCGCCAATATAAGTGAAGGTGGTATGGCGATTTGCCTGGAAGATCCTTTCCCAGACCACAAATCACTTACGGCAACTTTTACTTTGCCGGGCGCGCGCGTGGCTATTTCCGCCCAGGCGGAACTCGCATGGACAAGCGATATTCACGCAGGCTTGCGCTTCCTTCAACTTGCCATGAACTCGCGGGAACAACTGGAAAGCTGGTTGCAGCAACAGATGGTCAAATCGTAGCGTTCCTTTGTTCTTGCACTTTTGCCGGAATCCAGAGTGAGACTTGTGCACAGGCGATTTCGGCGGCAATCTAATGGAAAATCGTCGAACCAAATCCATTTGAATGAGGTGGCCCATGCTTTCAATTAATTTCCGGATTGAGCGCGCCCAACGACTGGTGCGCATGTTAGATAGTGACGCGCCCTTGATGGCGGTGCGGGTTGCGCCATTGACTCCTGAACATCAGAAGTCTGCCCTAAGCTATGCGGACATGTTGCGCGCCAAAGCACGGATGGAGTTAGAAACCCTGCTGAGCGAGAAGAACAGCAAAGACATGGCGGACTCGGCGCATCCGGCGGCCGACTGAACAGTGCCATAAAAATCAACGCGGACAGCTTATTGCTGTCCGCGTTTCGTTTCTTCCGGAACGAAGATCTTCTATCTTAAAATCCCAAAGCTTCAGCGACCGGCCGTAGCCGCCACAGCCCGCAGCGAAGTGATCTTCTCCAACAGCTCTTCCAGACGATGTCCTGTGTCCAGATTGCCGTCCACATAGGGATGGCGGCCTCCATCGGCATGCAGCACCAGGACGCGCGTGCCCGGATGAGACTTCTTCACCATGTATGGAAGATGATGGCGGTCGTCGCGAGTGAGCGTTGGTCCCAGTACCACGAGATCGAACGATTCATGGCGCAATAGCGCTTCGACCAGCTTGCGATTGCCGGCCTTTTCCACCTTATATCCAGCTTTTTGCATGGACTCCGCCTGCGCATTCAAAACCTGCTCGTTGCCTTCGCCGTACAAAATCTTAAATTGAGTTGTCTTTCCAGTGTTTGCCATACGAGATCAGCCAGGCCTTTCCCCTGGGCTGGATTGCTACGTTAGCAACAGCCGGAAAATCTGAGAACGTCACCGAAGATCAACAACGAAAGTGGGTAGCCGGCGAAAAGTCGCGAAGCTCGGTAAAGGCTTGCAAACTCAAGCCCTGCAAGAGATGAGCAAAAATTGGAATGACGGCGAGTGGGTTACCAAAGGAGTGAAAACTAGAGGTTTTGGACTATTTCAAGTCTTGCAGCTTTGTCATGGCCATTTGGGCGAATGGAGTGCTTGGATTGTCTTTCTGCACTTCCATGTAGGTCTTCTTGGCATCGAGCGGCTGGTTGTTTTCCTGGTAAGCGGCCGCCAACTCCAACTGCGCAGTAGCTTTGCCGACCGAACGGGTTGGCTTGCTGATGAGTTGCTGATAAAGGCCTATCGCATTCTTGGCGCGATTGTTGCTGCGGTACACCGATGCCAGGGCGAACTTCGCCAAAGCGGCCAAGTCATCGTTCGATGAATTCGATACGGAAAGGAAATCCTTCTCGGCCTCGGAGGTGTTGTTCAAATCCACTGCGGTTGAGCCGAGGAAATAATGAGCAAAATCTGCGGAGCGGGTATGGGGATACTTGGAAACAACATCTTCCAGTTGCTTGTTGGCCGCAGTGGCGCGCTCCTGCGAAGAAGCAAAGCTGGGATAATCGGCTTGCGCGGGCATGCCCGAAGGTCGAACTGGCATGTTCATGGTGCGCACGGCCTTGTTCAACTCCAAACTGGCTTGCTGGTCTTGCTGATCGAGGTAATACCAGCCACCGAAGACTCCGCAAACCACCACAACCAGTACCGCGATCATCACGATGAGCAGCATGCGGTTGGCAAGCGACCACTCCACCAGACGGTCCCATGCTTGCATGGTGACTTGGTTAAAGCGGTCTTCTTTCATCTGGTGACGGGTCTCTGCTCGCACGGGGGTTCCTCGGGAAGATGGGTTACGAATGAGTAGTCTAGCAGCAGGAAATCCACAGCGTCAAAGCGATCGCTCTAACAGGATCTAGGTACACGCCTGCGCTTCGGTGCTTTCGCTCCGGGCCGGGCGCCGAATATTGAAGTGTTAGACTCCCTGCATGAAACCGGAAGTTTCATCCGGCGAGGCTGGCCTACAGCCTGGGCTCTACGTGGTGGCCACGCCCATCGGCAATCTTGAGGACATTACCCTGCGCGCTCTCCGGGTGCTGAAAGAAGCGGATTTGATCGCCTGCGAGGACACGCGGCATACGCAAAAGCTGCTGAGCCATTTTGGAATTTCAACGCGCACCATCAGCTACTACGAACAGAACGAAGCCAGCCGCGCCGCGGAGCTGGTAAAAGAACTGGAAGCGGGAAAGCGCATTGCTTTGGTAACGGACGCGGGCATGCCGGGAATTTCTGATCCTGGATACCGGCTGGTTGCCCTGGCAGTCGAGCGCGGCATAAAAGTTATGCCGATTCCCGGCGCGTCGGCGGTGATCTCCGCGCTGGCGGCAAGCGGCCTTCCTACGGATTCATTTCAATTCCACGGATTCCTACCGCCAAAAAGTGGCCAGCGCCGCAAGGTGTTCGAGACCATTCGAGCATCGTCGCAGACAGAAATTTTTTACGAAGCACCGCACCGCGTGAAGGAAGCAGTAGAGGACATTGTCGCCGTCCTTGGTGAGGCGCGTGCGGTCGTGATTGCGCGCGAGTTGACCAAGATTCACGAGGAGTTTTTGCGCGGGCCGGCATCGGAAGTTCTAAAAGAGTTGGATTCGCACGGCGAGGTCAAAGGCGAGATTACGCTGCTAATCGGGAAATCCAGTGAAGGCCAGCCCATGGGCGATCGTTCAAAAAGCATTCAGGAACGCATAAAGCAACTCATAGCGGAACAAAATCTTGACGAGAAGGCCGCGCTGAAGGTCGTTGCGAAAGAGCGCGGAATTTCCAAGAGTGAAGCGTACCGAGAGGTCCAGAGCAGCAAGCGGTCGTGAATCCTTTCGCGGGAAGATTTGCGGCGAGAGTAGCAAAGCCAGCCATCGCGTCCTCTTTTATAAAATGTAACTTGCGATCTCACTGCGAAACCACCGGCAGTTGCGCTGCGTCCCACGCGGCGAGGCCGCCCGCCAGCTCGATCAAATCCGTAATCCCCTCTCGAAACAGAATACTGGCGGCGATGGAAGAGCGGTAGCCGCCCGCGCAATGAACGGCAATGTGGCGGTCGCGGGGAATTTCCGCAATGCGCTCCTGCAAATGGTTCAGCGGAATATTTACGCTGCCCTCAATATGCTTCGCGGCCCACTCGCGTGGAGTCCGGATATCCAGCAGAACCGGCGGGTGCGCGCTCGCCAATTCTTCCGCCATCATCGGCGCGCTGACGCGCTCGGTTAGCGTAACCAAATCTGGCCGCGCGGCCAGCGCCGCCATGCCTCCCTGCAAATATCCCTTTACGTGGTCAAAACCGATGCGACCCAGCCGCAACGCAGCCTCTTGTTCGCGCCCTGGTTCTGCGATGATCACGATAGGTTGCTCGCGATTCAGCACCGTCCCCGCCCAGGTCGCGTACTGGCCGCCCAGTCCGATATTGAGGCTGCCCACAAGGTGCCCCTTTGCATACTCGGCGGCATCGCGGATGTCGAGAATCTGCGCATTTTCATTTTTAAACCGAAGGGCTTCATCAAGATTGATCGGCCGCAGCGCCTGCGCCAGATTTTTCTCCAGCGTGGTTCGCTCGCGTGTATTGAGGATGGCGTCATAGGTGAAGTACGCCGGAGCATCGGGCTGGTCGGCTGTGACCAGCCGGATAAATTCCACCTTGGTCATCGGCTGAAGCGCATAGTTCAAACGCCGCTGATCGCCCAGAGAAGAAACCGTGTCAGAAGAAAGCTGCTTTCCGCACAACGAACCCGCGCCGTGAGCCGGATAAACGAGTGTCTCGTCGCGAAGCGGCAAAAGCTGGTTGTGCAACGAATCAAAAAGGTGCGCGCCCAGATCATTAGCTGTCCAACCGAGCGAAGCCCGCAGGTCAGGGCGCCCCACATCACCGATGAAAAGCGTGTCTCCGGTAAGGACCGCGTAAGGATTCGCAGAATCTTTCTGAAGATCGAAAGCCAGAATCGAAATGGACTCGATCGTGTGTCCGGGAGTTTCCAGCACTTGCAGACGCAATCCCGGAAAATCGAGCGTGTCGCCATTTTTCATTGCAATGAAGGCGTACTGCGCCTGCGCGCGGGACCCAAGATAAATAGACGCGTTGCAACGGTCGCGCAACTCCAAATGTCCGGCAATGAAATCAGCATGAAAGTGGGTAAGGAATACGTGACGGATTCGAAGGCCAAATTTCTCAGCGTCGGCCACGTACTGTTGAATATCCCGCTGCGGATCAACAATGATAGCGGTCGCACTTGCCTCATCTCCCAACATGTAGGAGGCATGCGCAAGGCAGCCGAGGTAGTACTGTTTCAGGATCATGAGACTTAGGAGGCACCGTCCGGCAGATTATAACCGCAAGTCCGAACACAATTTTAGCCTCGACGGAGTTCCCTCTTTAGTAGTGGAATGGAAAGGCCGCTGACGAAACAGCGATGCGCTCATCATCCAACATTTGCCGTCAAACATTTTCTCAGGAGAGGTTGCGCTTGCCCGTTCATTCCCGCCGCAAACTTCGCGCTGTTGCTCTCGCCGTTTTGCTTGTATCCACATGCCTTCTATTCGCGCAGGTCAAGAATCCGCCGGCCAAAACAAAGCCTCAGGCTCCTCCGCCCGGATTCTCATTTCCGGCACCACACGTCAATGCTCCATTGGGGGACATTCCCAGCTTCCCGGGCGATGGAGATGGTGCTTACAAAACACACAGGTATCCCGATCTCTTTGCCGAGCAGGGACACACCGCGGCAGAGATCCACGCGAAGATCGAAAAAGCCTTCCAGCAACTCTTCCATGGCGATGGGCAGGAAGAACGCGTCTATTTCGAGACTGGAGCCAATGCCAACGGCACGCTGGCCTACGTCACCGACTGGGCCAACAATGACGCGCGCACCGAGGGCATGAGCTACGGCATGATGATCTGTGTCGAACTGAACCATAAGCGCGAATTCGACGCGCTCTGGAATTGGGCCCACACATACATGCTCGTTACCGATCCTAAGAACCCTTCGGTTGGCTACTTTGCGTGGTCCATGGCGACCGACGGCTCGCCGCGCTCCACCGGCGCGGCGCCCGATGGCGAAGAGTATTTCGTGACGTCGCTATACTTCGCCGCACATCGCTGGGGCAACGGAAAGGGTATCTACAATTACCAGGCCGAAGCCGACAAGATTCTGCGCGGCATTCGGCATCATCCAGTGTTGACCGGAACCAGCCCTTTCCGCATTCATCCCGACGATCCGCCATTCATCCAGCCTGACCATCCCTGGCCCAGCCCGAACAACGCAGATCGCGAACGGGAAGCTGCAAAGACGGGTAAACCCGCGCCATTTTTTCGCGCTCCCTGGGACAGGCCGCACGCCGAAACCATCGGCCCCATGGTGGACGACCCGCATTTCATGATCCGCTTCGTGGCCAATGTTGATGTCAATTTCACCGACGCCTCCTACCATCTGCCCGCGTTCTACGAGTTGTGGGCGCGATGGGGACCGGTCGAAGACCGCGCCTTCTGGAACAAGGCTGCCGACGTGAGCCGCGATCTGTTCAGCAAAATCACCGGGCCTGAGACTGGTCTGACTCCAGACCGCAACAACTTCGACGAAACCCAGATCGTCGGCCGCAATAGCGAACCAATTCCATTCAGCTATGACTCTTGGAGAAGCGTCAGCAACTGGTCGGTTGATTACGCCTGGTGGAAAAAAGATGCGCGAGAGACGACGCTAAGCGATCGCATTCAGAAATTTCTCTTTAGCCGGGGCATTGACAAGTTTGCTGACCGCTACACGCTCGACGGCAAGCCTCTCTCCACACGCCACTCAATCGGAATGCTGGCGACAACCGCCGTCGGCAGTCTGGCCGCGACTCCCGGGCCAACCTCGAAAGCTTTCGTCGACGAACTCTGGAATACTCAAGTCCCTTCAGGCGAGCAGCGCTACTTCGACGGCATGTTGTACCTGATGAGCATGCTGCACGTCAGCGGAAATTTCCGGATCATCATGCCGAAGGAGGCAACCCACTAGAAACAGATGTTCTTTAAAGGAGCGACTTCCTGAGATGCCATCCCGCCCGGAGCCTACGGGATGACATTGTGATTGGATTCATACGAATATGCCCTCGCTTGTTCCGTGTCCATCCACAGCATTCTGCGTTATACTTCGCTCAAGTTTTCAATTCTCCCGGGAAAGAAGCGCAATCATGTCCTTACGACTGGCTGAAGAGGTACCTGCTCAGGTTCCCGCCGACGATTTTGTGGCGCTGGAAGAGAAGGTTTATCGCACTATTGAGATGTACAAGGCCGC
>JANWKU010000139.1 GCA_025451215.1 Terriglobales bacterium | reverse complement strand
GGGGCGTGGTGTACGTCGCCAACAGCCTGGATGACAGTGTCTCTGCTTACAATCCTTCGTCCACAGCGGTGATTATTCCCACCGTAGTCAGTCTTCCCACAGGCTCTGTCCCGATTTTCGTGGCCACTACGGAAGACGCGAATGTGTATGTCGCCAATTCCGGCAATGGAACCGTGGCGGCCATCAATACGATTTCCAATGTCGCCGACATCATTCCGCTCGCGGCCAGCCCGGCGGCGTTTCGCCCCGTTGCCATGGCAGAAACTCCAAATGGCCAAAAGCTATACGTGGCCAACGAAGGCAACAATTCCGTGAGCGTGATTACCACCAGCGACCGCGTCGCGCACACCCCCATTCCCGTGGGGATGTCGCCGGTATGGGTCGCGGTGCGTTCCGATGGGCGCAGGGCCTACGTGTTGAATAGCGGAAGCGGCACGATTTCCACGCTGGATACAACTACCGACGCGGTGCTCGGTACTGTGCCCGTGAGCGCCGGCGCCAACTTCATGTTCTATGACAGCGTGTTTAACCGGCTGTATGTGACGAGCAATTCGGCAACAACGGTTGGCGTGCTGGATGTTTCCGGCGACCAGCCCAGCGTTCTGGCGTCCGTTGATTTGACTGCTGGAGCGAATTCTCCGTGTGCCGCGGGATGCGTTCCCACCGCGGTAACCGTGCTTCCCGATGGCAGCCGCGCCTACGTGTCGTTTTATACGATCAGCGGCACTCCCAGCGCCCTTAATGCCTCGGTAGCCGTGGTAAATGCCGGCACGAACACCATTACCAAATTTGTATCGCTGCCTCCGGCGACAATTGATACCGTCAATGCAACCGGCTGCGCCACAGCGCGCTTTCGCTTATTTGTAGCCGCCGCGCCGGGCGAAGGGGAGAGAGTGTATGTATCGGATTGCGATTCAGGGAATACAGGAGTTATACAAACTTTAGACGATACGTTTGCTGTGAATCTGCCAGCCCCGTTGAGCGCGTTTTCCGCCCCCACGCCGACCTCACAGCCACCCTTGCAAAACCCGGTGTTTGTTTTCCCGGGACAGTAAACATGACAAGTGAAGAGTACGACAGTTAGCCGTCCGTTAGGATGTCAGGGCTTTTTAGGAATTTTCCGCCAGGGCCTTAGAAAAGGGAAGTCCCACGGCGCGGGAGCCTCCTGCGCTTCGAGGCAGAGTAGAGGTTCGGTCGAGCGGGAAAACTTCTTCATCACTTCTCAATTGGCAGCACGCACGCCGAGTGCTTGTTCTTTCTCCAGCTTCTGGTTGTAGCGCAGCGCGATGTTCATGAACATTGCGCCCGTGGCTGTTTCAAAGCAAATGACCAGCGCCTCCGTGTCCTCGCTGCTCTTGGTGCCCTGTTCGGCATTGTGAAGAGCGGGGGGATGGATGCGGAAGTGGAACCCCTGGTCATTGAGCGAGACTACGGCGTTGCCGATTACCTGATTGGCAAGCTCGCAGACTGCCTCCCGCACCAGTTCCTCCGATTCCGGAAGCTCCATGCCGGCAAATCCGCTGGCGACCTTGGTGGCAGTCTTCGGATCGAGATCGAAAATAATTCTGCCTTCAATGTCCCCGGTGAGCCACACGAGTGCGGCGACGCCTTTGCGACGGTATGCTTCTTCTTCCATGGTAAGGTGCCCCATGGACATTGGTGATTTGAGGCCCTGGGCCAACACCGCGTCCGCGGCATTGATGAAGGGCTGGATCAGCTCCATCTTCATGACTTAGGCTCCCGCGCCCGCGGCGCTGGCCACGGTAGCATCTTCTCCCAACACGTACTTGATGACTTCATACAGAACTTCGGGCTTTACCGGCTTCTGCACAAAGTGCCTGGCGCCACGCTGCAACGCCGCGACGATGTTCTCCTGATATCCGACCGAGGAGACCATGACGATGCGCGCATCGGGGTGCTGTTGAACAATCTTTTCGGCCGCTTCGATTCCTTCCATCTGCGGCATGGTAATGTCCATGAGCACAATGTCGGGATGCGTGCGGTCGTATTCGGTGATGGCGGTCAGGCCATCGCCGGCTTCGCCTGCGATCTGGCCCCCGAACGTTTCCACGATGCGGGCCAAATTTTTGCGGGCGAAGACGGAGTCGTCCACGATCAAATAGCGGACCGGCTGACCGTCCTTGCTGCGTTTTACTGGTGCAAACTGCTCCATATACAACCTCCTCCTGCTTCCTCTGCGCTCCAGCCTCAGGGCTGTCGCGGCAAACTTTTATTTGCCCGCGCTGGCGGACTTTCCGCCGGCGCTTGCCTCTGTAGCCATACTTTTGCGGTCCTGCGTGCACGCGGCCATCATGGTATTGGCCAGGGCATCGAGTGGTACAACCCGCGTGGCACAGCCGCGCTCGATTGCGATTTTGGGCATACCAAACACTACGCAGGAATCTTCGCTTTGGGCCACGGTAAGTCCTCCGGAGGCTTTTACGGCACCCAATCCCTCGGCGCCGTCGTCGCCCATGCCAGTCATGATGATGGCAACCGTTTTGTCGCGGTACTCTTCGGCGACGCTACGGAAAAGAACGTCGCAAGAAGGGCGATGGCCATTTACCCGAGGATCGTCGCTTAGCACGGCGACATCTCCCAGCGGCAGGCGTTTTACTTTTAAGTGCCGGTTTCCCGTGGAAACCAAGGCGCGACCTGCCTGCAGAAGGTCGCCCGATTGGGCTTCCTTCACGCGGATGGAACAGATTTCATCGAGCCGCTTGGCGAACATCGCCGTAAAGCCTTCCGGCATGTGCTGCACGATCAAGATGGTGCCGGGAAAATCCGCCGGCAACTGCGGCAAAAGAAATTGCAATGCCTGGGGACCACCCGTGGAAATACCGATTGCAAAGACTCGTGTCGGCGAATAAAGCGACGCCATCGCGCTTTTTTCCGGCGCAACGGGCGCGGGTTCGGATATTGGAACCAGACGGCCGGGACGGCTTTGCGCCGCGGCCTTAATTTTGGAAATCAGCTCGCGGGCGATCTCGGGCATTCGAGCCGAAACGTCCTGCGGCTTGGCCACGAAATCGAAGGCTCCCAGGGAAAGCGCCTTTAACGTGACGGACGCGCCCTGCGTGCTGTGTGAGCTAACGACGATCACGGGAATGCGATGGCGGCGCATGATCTCTTTGAGCATGTCAATTCCGCCCATGCCCGGCATTTCAAGATCGAGTGTGATTACCTGCGGCCTGAGCTCTTCGATCTTCTTGAGCCCGAAGTGGCCGTCCATGGCCGTTCCCACGACTTCAATGGAAGTGTCGGTCCGCAGGATTTGCGGAATCAGTTTTCTCATCAACGCGGAATCATCCACTACCAGTACGCGCACCGGCTGGCTCATGCACGCACCTCCGCTTTTTGCACCGCCAGTTGCATGCGGTCGGAATGAGAAAGCAGAATGCCTGAGATGGTAGACCCGGTTTCGGTGGGCCGCATTTTGGCAAAGCGTTCTACTAGTGCCGCTAAATTCAGGATCAGGACCACCCGGCCGTCGCCGAGAATTGATGCGCCGCCGACCAGGTCGGTGGATACGGTGTGGTTGCCAAGCGCCTTGATCACCAGCTCTTCTTCGCCTTCGAGCGCATCTACAATCAAACCCAGTTTGCGTTCGCCCATGGCAATGACCAGCACAAAGATTTTTCCCGTGCGCTCCGTTGAACTGGAAGCCCGTCCCAGCCGCAATAACGGCAATACCTGATCGCGCAATTGGAGTACTTCAAAGTAGTCCACAACGTGCAGGTCAGACTCATGCGCGCGCGCGATTTCCGCGACGGTGTTCAAAGGGATGGCGTACAGTCGTTGCTCCACGCGGAACAGCAGCGCCTTGATGATCGCCAGCGTGAGCGGAAGTTTCAGGCGGAAGGTGGCGCCTTGTCCGGGACGGCTTTCAATTTCCACGGTGCCCTTCAGTCGCTGCAAAACACTTTGCACTACATCCAATCCAACACCGCGTCCGGAGACTTCGGTGATCTGGTCGGCGGTGCTGAATCCCGGCCGGAAGATAAGCGCGTTAATTTCCGCGTCACTGAGCCGTTCGGCTTGTTCTGAGGTGATCAGGCCTTTCTCCACAGCTCGGGCTTTTACTTTTTCGGCATTCACGCCGCGACCGTCGTCCGTCGCCTCAATCACCACCTGATTTCCCTGGTGGTACGCCTTCAGGTGAATTTTGCCATGCGCGGGTTTGCCCGCGCGAGTGCGTTCTTCGGCGTTTTCGATTCCGTGGCTCACCGAATTCCGCACCAAGTGGGTCAACGGTTCCGTGATCGCATCCAGAAGACTCTTGTCGAGGTCTGTGTCCTGACCGCTCATGACCAGCGTGACTTCCTTGCCGCACTGCTTGGCGACATCGCGCACCATGCGCGGGAAGCGGCGGAATAGTTGCTCCACGGGCACCATACGGATTTTCATGACCGAACGCTGTAAATCATTCAGCACGCGCGATTGGAAAGCCATAGCGTCAGAAAGGCGGCCGCGCAGAGCGTCTTTTGGATAGCGGCGGGCAAACTCGTTTTGCGCCTGTTGCAACATGGATTTTCCAATGATGAGTTCGCCGACCAGGTTGAGAACGCTGTCAATGCGCTCGGCGTCCACACGCAAAATATTGTCGGAGGCCGCGCCGATATTGCGCGGAGCGGAACTCTGCGTTTCCGCCTCAGCGGCTTCCGTGATTTGTGCATCGTCTCGAAGCAGCGCGGCTTCTTCATCGTTGCCTTCCGCGGCGGAGACATTGCCTGCCTGCTGCTGGGGAGTCAAAACGATTTCGATATGAACAGAGGAAATCACCGTCGGAATCCGGCACTTTACCGAGACAGCCTCCTGCGCTTGCTGGCTGGCGAGAAGCACTTCAAGCTGTTTCGTTGGCGCCGAGGACTTATCTTCGGGGCGCACTCCCAGAACTTCTCCAATGGAACTTGCGGCATTCAACACCAGTTGCCGCGCCGCAATCGGCATGGCGCAGTTAGGGTCCACCTGCGTGATCACGTGATATACGAACAGTCCGTCGGTGGCGGCACGCTGCATGGCCAGCCGCTCATACTCGCTCCATCCGGTTTTGGCCAGCATGGGGGTGGAGGATGATTTCTTTTTTGCTTTGCTTTTTGCGCCTTTAGATTTCCCGCCTTTGGGCGCATGGGTGAGTTCGTCCACCATTTTCAGGAAGCCGGCGGTCGAAGGCAGCTTGGTTTTTCCGCGATAGGCGGCCAGCATGGCCGTGAATACATCGGCGGCCTTAAAAGCGATTTCGGCAAGGGACTGGTTCGCGGCGGCGGATTCGAGGGCCAGCGCGTCTTCAAATTCGTGCGCGGTCTCACTCAACTCGCGGAAGCCGCATGCCGCCGCATCGCCTTTCAGCGTGTGGGCGACGCGCCGGATGCTGCGCACGGTTTCTTTGTCCCCGGGGCGGTTCTCCAGTTTCAGCGCTTCATCGTTCAGCGACTGAAGCAGTTCCTGGGCCGTCTCGAAGAAGAACTCGCGCAGCTCCGCGTTCCGCTCGTCGGAGGAATGGCTCACCCCGCCACCTCGACTTGCTGGTAGGCAGTCCCGTTGTTGCGGTGCACCATGACAAACTTTTGGGTCAGCCCGAGCAGACTTTCCGCGTGACCAACGAGCAGATATCCGCCGGGATTAATGCAACGCCAGAATTTCTCTACCAGTCGTTTTTGCTCTGCCTCGTCGAAATACATCATGACGTTGCGGCAGAAGATGACGTCATTGCGCTGCGGCAAAAATTCCGTCTTCAAATTGTGAAAGTCAAAGTGGACCAGTTCGCGCAATGATTTTTTGATGGCATACCGCTCGCCGACTTTGTCGAAGTAGCGCAGGCGATAGCTGTAATCCACGGTGCCCATCTGATGTTCGGAATACACTCCCTGCTGGCCCGCGCGCAATGCTGAATAGCTGATGTCGCTGGCCAGGACCTCCACCCGCCAGGGCGGAGGAATCAATGGTTTGGGAGAAGGAAGCTCATAGGGCGGTGGATTGCGCAAATTGAAATATGCGAGAACATCGGCCACCTGCATCGCGATCGTGTAAGGCTCCTGCCCCGTGGAGCATCCCGCGCTCCAGATGCGGATGAGGTGATCTCCAGCGGCGTGCTTTTTCTGTACCAGGTCTTCAAGAATGTGTTTTTGGAAAAGTTCCAGTTGCGCCTTGTTGCGGAAGAAGCTGGTTTCATTGATGGTGAGATTTTCCAGCAGCCGGGCCAGTTCTTCTTTGCCGGCGTGGCTGATGAGCAGGCGGTAATAGCTGTAGAAAGAGTCCAGTTGGCACTCTTTGAGCCGTCGTTGCAGCCGGTCCTGAAGAAAGTGTGTGCGCCGTTCGTCGAAGTGCATTCCGCACTCCTGATAGACAAGCGCCTGTAAGAGTTTCAGCTCAGCTTCGGTAAATTGCACCGGAGTGCTTGTTGTGGTCATGGCCATCGTTATCGTCCTGTAATGGGCGCGGCCTTACTTGCCCGCGGTTTGCGCTTGTGCCGCGGCTTTTTGCCGGTTGTCTTTGATCATGCTGCCCGGACCTTCCTGCCACAATCCGCTGTACTCCAGCAGCTTGGACATATCGAGCAGCACAATCAGTCTTCCTTTGTATTTTCCCAGTCCGGTCACGCAGTTCAGTCCGCCATCCTGGAAAACATTAATGGCCGGTTCCACATCCGCTGCCGAAATCTTGAGTACTTCCGAAGCGGAGTCCACAATCAGGCCCGAGAGCCGCCCCTTGTTTTCCACCACAAGAATGCGGTTACGACGGCTGACGGCAGCCGCCTTTTCTCCGAAGCGCTTGCGCAAATCAATCACCGAAACAATTTTTCCCCGGAGATTGATGACCCCCTCCACATAATTCGGGGCGTCGGGGACCACCGTGATTTCCGGAACGCGGACGATTTCGTGCAGAGAAGTG
>JANWKU010000138.1 GCA_025451215.1 Terriglobales bacterium | reverse complement strand
CGCTGTCGGAACCGTCTCTGCGAATAGCGCGATTGGCGGCGCAACCGTGACGATCGGAACACTGACCCTGACGGCCAGCGCGCCGACGGCTGCGAGCAGCCCGATCCTCATTGTATCGGAGCCGGGCGGTGGCGTCACAAACACCATTAATGGAACCGTGTATGAATGGCGCGCAGTTGCAACCAATTGCACTGTCGGACGGAAGTGTGTTTTCCGTACAGCCAGTACTACTACTGAGGCAACGAACCTGGTGAACGCTATCAATGGTACTTCTTGCTTCGGCAGCGGTGCCTGCCCCGCCGATCCGACCGTTACGGCCACTTCTGCGACTAGTACGGTCACTATAACGGCCATCACGAAGGGCACGGGAGCGAATGCGGATGTGCTGGCCACTAGCAACACTGCCACCATTCACATCAATGGCGCTGCGATCGCTTCAACCACCCTTGGCGCCGGCACTGGCGCTCTCGGCACGAACGGCTCGAATACACCTCCCAACTTTCAATACTGGTCGGGATCGGCCGTGGTCAGCAATGCCACGCTGGCTTCGAATATCTCGGCGGCAGCAGCAGGCAATGCTGCCAACGTCACTCTTACCTATATTGCCGGCAGCACGTTTACCGCTACAGGTACAGGTACCAATGCCGGAGCTGCGGGTAACACTGTCGCCATCGACGGCACCCTTACCGGCTTCACTTGGAGTCCGACTGGCCACCTTTCGGGTGGAACGACCGCTTTGTCTTGGACGTCCCAAGGCGCTGGTAATGGCCAGACGACTGCGTCGGAGGCCACAGGCGCCAGCGGAATCATTATCGACAATGCCGGGGCCGGCGGTGGGGAGGCTAACATCTATTTCGGCACCTTGAGTGGGACCGGCACGACGAATTCGGGAGTTAAGCTGACTCAATCGGGGTTACAGTAAAAGCGCTTAAGTGTAGTGAGCCGTGAGCACGTCGAATACCATGTCCGGTCGGGCGATCCAGGTGTCGCAATTGGCGTTAAACTAGCCGGGGGATCAAGGAATCATCACATCGCAAGTCATTGCACCGCATCAAAGATAACGCCATTTCCTAGCTCCGCCGCTTACTCTCGGTGGGAGTAACGGCACTTACATCGGAAATACGGAAATACGACTCGAATGAACGCGATTCGAACGGGGAGTATATGCCGGAAAGCATAGCTAAGATGACCGCCTCTCCGTTAGGAAGAAAGCATACACCGGAAACGAGAGCAAAGATGAGCGCCCCTCGCCGTGGTAGGCCCGGTAAAAAGCATACACCGGAAACAAAAGCAAAGTTGAGCGCCACCCATTTAGGTAAGACGCACACGAAAGAAACCCGTTTGAAAATGAGCATAGCCCATACAGGAATCAAGTTCACGCTCAAGCGTCGCGCAAAAATAAGTGCCGCAACATCTCGACGAATGGCTAACACGGCCCCTGAAATACGTTCTGCATGGGCAAAGAAAGCGAACGCTGCAATATCCCCGGAAATCAGATCAGAGATGATGCGAAAATTGAATGCATCTAGAACTCCGGAGCAACGTTCCGAAATATCGAGGAAGGCGGCACACTTCAAAAATCACGTTAAGAGAGGCATCGTGAGCCCGGGTTGCCCACATTGTGAGAGTTCATCTCCTGATCTGGGATAGTCTCGAAGATGTCACACACACAGTCCGCTAGCCGATGTTAGGACTGGAATAACATGATCCCCACTGATAGGTTCAGGCTTTCTTTAACAAGCGTGTGATCCAGACGAGAATCACCGCACCAACGAACGCCATTATGATCGAGCCTATCAGTCCGCCTCCCGGCCAAATGCCGAGGATTCCAAAAATCCAACCTCCGAAGAGACGACCGACAATTCCGAGGATAATGTCGACCATGATAACGTAGCCGCCCCCCTGCATCACTTTACCCGCAAGCCAGCCCGCGACAAGCCCACAACGATCCAGTAGATAAATCCCATTTTTTCTGCCTCCATTTTCTTCTTGTTATCGTTTTAGGCTGAACTTGGATTATGTGGGTTCGAGTGCATTGCGCATCTTCCGCTCAAACAGACTGGATTTCAAGCTAAGCAATACCTCTTTTAGCCACCGGAATCCGCTTTAGGAGGTGGAAGGGCCTAGCATTTATTTACAAGGGTTGAGATTCCCCAACTTCAACTCGATTGCGCCCCAAGCGCTTTGCCGAATAAAGAGCTGAGTCTGCATCGGTGACGAGGCGATTAAAGTCTGGAGCCTTCGTTCCTGCAAAGCCTACAAGCCCAAAACTTGCGGTCACTGTCAGGCTGTTGCCGTTGAAATTGAATTTCGTTGCCTCAAATTCTGCGCGGATAGAATCGATCACACGCAGCGCGTCCTCCTTGGTCGCATGCGTCAACACAAAAAGAAATTCTTCGCCTCCGATACGGCCGCAAATATCGCTGCGTCTAGATTTTTTTTTCAGAATTTGAGAAAACCTCTTGAGAACGGTGTCACCCGCGTCGTGTCCATGGGCATCATTGACAGTCTTGAAATGGTCCAAGTCGGCCAGCGCGACCCAAAAGGAAAAGCCGTACCTGGCCGCACCGTTCAATTGCCGCGCCGCCCAGTCTTCAATTCCGCGCCGATTTGGGAGGCTGGTCAAGGGATCGGTAAGGGCAAGCTCTTGCAATATGGCATTCTTGACTTCGATTTCTCTTTGGAGCTCCATAATTCTGAGGCCCACCCCGACCCGAGCGATGAGTTCTTCAGGATGAAAAGGTTTAGTAAGATAGTCGTCGGCGCCCGCGGCCAACCCCTCAACTACGCTGTCCTTCTCCGACTTGCCAGTCAGAAGGATGATGTAAGTATAGGATGCTTGAGTTTTCGACCGAATATGCTTGCAGATTTCGATTCCCGACAGGTCGGGCATAATCCAATCGACAATCACCAGAGCAGGATGATACTCCGCGAAAAGATCGACCGTTTCGCGCCCGCTTTTGGCGAAAACCAAGGAGTACTGTTTTTCACTCAGCGTCTGCTCGACGAGCTTGCGTGAAACGGCTGAGTCGTCGGCTACCAAGACCCGAATCGGTTGCTCACCAGCTTGCAATTGGTTCACTCCAAGCGATGCATACTACCTGTCTGTGTTGATCTGAGCAACTATTGAGGCCAACGCGGCTGTCCCCCTCTACCGTTCCAATGCTCGCGATCCTACGAGAACCGATCGCCGGGTAACAGCGCATTTCCCAAAGTGCAGAGGGACTTCTTACTTGCATTCATCGCAACAATTATTGACACCGAGATTGCTTCCGGGTATACCGTCACTCGGGAACAATCCAGGCAATTTTTGAGGAATGGGAACTTCTGAAGCGTCTGGGAAATTTCGTGTGTCCGGTAAGTGCAATTATCCGGCACTGGCCTCATCGGCGCAAACACATCCTACTTTGCCATGCGAAATGTTACAAAATAAACATTTCAACGCTGAGGGGCGACGTGCACGATATGCGCTGGTACGGGGTCCTGCGTGGGAATCAACGTGTCGAAGAATGAATTGCCGGATTGAGTGTTTCCGACTGTGCCGGAGACCTTCAGGACCCCGATGGGCGCTTCGGTGATACGGTTGTCCGTGTCCTTATTGTTGTTACCCTCGATAAGGATGGCCGCTTGACCGCTATTGATGACGTCATTGCGACTCGCAAGATTGTTGTCACTGGCAAGATCAATCCCATCGAGAACCGGTGAATTAGAAATGTTATTGGACTCAATTTCGTTATGCTGTCCTCCCGCGTAGATGCCGATCTGGTTTGTGGCGACGGAGTTGTGTTCAACGTGGACATCATCAGACTGGAAAATCAGTATGCCGGTAGCGTTAAACGCGCAGTTTTCGAGAGACACGCAGGGAGACCACACGTTGTCTGTGACGGTATTCCGCTGAACGCCTCCCGTGGCGCCGAAGCCGATTTGGATGCCATTTTGCGCTGCGCCCGTTGTTGGGCCAAGGCCAGTTACAATATTGTTGGTGATAGTGACTTCAGTTCCCAATTCATTGCCCGTGATTCCATTCTTCTGATAGTCGTGGACACTATTATCGTCGACAGTGACTTCGGAGGTTTCGCTGCCCAGGCTCTGCACGACGATGGCATCACCGCTTTGGCAGCCGTTGAGGGAAACAGAGAGTTTGACGTTACGCACGGCATTGTGTTCGATACGGCCTGAGGAATTCTGGTACAGGATGCCGATGAGGTCAGGGGAGCACTCAATTATGCCACTGTTCGCGGTGTCCACGATGAGGCCTTCGATTTCCACATTCGCAGCTTCCTTGACGAGGATGGCAGCGGCGATTGGAGCGCCAGAAGAGCCCGAGGTGTTTACCACCATGTTGCTCGGCAGCAAGATTGCTCCGTTGTCGCCTTCGATACTTAGTGATTTGTCGATGGAAAGCTGTTCGGGATACTTGCCGGGACAGACGCGGATCAGATCGCCGGGACTGGCAGCGTTGATGGCGTCCTGAATGGACGTAAATGTGGCGGTGGGGCATTGAACTCTATCGTCATCGACGAGCAGGTCAGGCTTGTGATCGCGATCCTCCGCCGCAACTCCGCGTGGGATTAGAATAGAAACCAAAAGCACGAGAAAAACAGCAAAGGGAAACTTTCTCATTTTAATCCTCCAGATTGAACGTTGAGACACAGAGCCTTCGCGGGAGAATATTGAGCGAAGCCGAGTATACAGCACAGGGAAGCCGACAGAATTACTATCAGTGAAGACGGCGCGTGTATGACACCTCCTTCGATGGGTGGGCTTTCCGTCCATAGAGACAAGTGTAGGATGCAAGGACTCACCCGTTTTCAGATCAACATCAAAGTGAGATTCATGTGTGATTGAGTTCGAAAGACGCATAAATGCTAGCCGAGTTCTGTCACCTGTTTGGCGGAATGAAAGAAAGTGACCTGAGACTATTCGAAGGATCGATGCAAACCTACTTACCGTTGAACGTGTCAAAATCAGAGTGGGCTGAGTTTCTAATCTTCTTTGTGTCCAATTCGACGGCTTCCATGGAGCACTTCTACGTCATACCGCGGTCCGGTGAATGCTCGATGCAGCGCATCCACGTCCACCACGCGAACACAGCAACTGGCGATGAAGATACGAGCATTGACGTTCGTGGATGGCAAGAACTCAATTTCCAAGGTTCCTGGGCGCAAAATCATCCAGCCGTCATCCTTGAAGGTCGGGCTCAAAGCCGAGTTTGAAGTAGCATTGCTCAGTGGGATAAAATCACCGCGCCTGTGCAGGGGCAGTGGGCCAAGATTCCACAAAAGGCACAATCACCAAGCGTTGATATGGACAAAGACAAAATCATTGAAGTGCAGTTCAGCGGATGAGATCAGGTATTCTAGTCGCTTTAATCCGAAGAACTGAATAAAGAGAAGCGGTGGCGCAGAATTCGGGCGCAACGGGGCCGCGCTGGAGGTTCGCACAACCCGCTAGGGCTTTTCAGGATAAGTTTGACGTATACGCACCAACGAAATTTCATCGATCTTCATTTCCGACTCAGCAATGAAGAAGTGCTGCTGGCAAACTGTGCATTGCATATACCATTTGCGCGATAGTTCCAAAAAGAGCTTCCTGGTGTCCGGCTCGTACACTGGTATCACGAGGCCCATGCAATTCGGAACCGGGCAAATAGCATAGCGGCAAACAGGCATGATTAATTCTACAGCGAGGTAGTTACCCGGAAAAGATAGTGTGCGAACTGCGGGTTCCAGAATTTGTCAGCTCCCGGACTCAAAGCTCCCCGCGAACTCCCCAAGGACCAAGTCCCACTATGATCCAATGAACGTCCGGGCGCAGCTTTGCAGCTTTATCCTGTATTCGGAGAGCTTCGTCATGGCTTGCAATGGGATGTTGGAAGACTGTTATTTCGCTAGCCGGAATTTCTTTAATTTGCAGTCCTCGATCTTCGTACGCTGCGAACATTAGTCGCTTTCCCCATGGTTTCCAAATCAGATCGCTTGCCCGTCAGAGACTTCGTGAATATTGTTACATTTGTAAAAACCTCCAGCCCCAGACCATCCTTGGCCGGAAGGTTGCACCGCTTGCTAAAATGCAATCCCGGTCAAGCTGTTGCATGTTTCCGCAGGCTTTGCACGACATTTGTGGGGGACTGATTTGCGTCCCCGCGCTCTAATCGTTCAGTTAGTTCCTTTTCAGCCGCAAGCCAATCGGCTAATTCGTTGCCGGGATGAAAACCATTTTCCAAATAAATTTCGTAGGTTCTTTGCGTTATTTGTTCGTGAGTTGGAACTTCTTTATTTTCAGTATGCATGTTTAGATCTCTCCTTGAAAACTTCACCTAAACGATCTCATCAGTGGTTTCGACGTGGATCGTATTACTGCCCACATCGACTGCACCCGTGATCTTTACGTGCTTTCCTTCATACTGGCGTACCTTCTCCTGATCGTCGAGCGTGTACCTTGATTTAGTAACTGAATCGCTCAAGACAAAAGTCTCACCGCTTTTCAGAATCGTGCCCGTGAATACCTTGCTTTCGGGCTGCGCTTTGCCTTGAGATGGGGGTGTTGCCAATACGCCAGATTGAACAGGTGCGGCCATCAGGTCGAACAGAGTCATGAATCCGACGAGTGAGATGAAAATCCGCTTCATACATCACCTCAAGTGGGCTGCGCTCCTTCTAGCGAGCAATAACGATGCCAAGCACACAACCTAATAAACGCAATCGTCTGATTAAGTTGGATTGGCATGGGATTCTGTCCTGTCCGAATTTGGTCGGGCAGCCGGAAGAATTGTCGTCCCAGCCGGACACATCTCCCTGCTGTCCGAAATATCTACCCAGTCCATTGTCCTAGTGCATTTCAAGTCCCTGCGTAAGCACCGTAGTGGCCGCTACTTCATAAAAACTTACTATTATGGCCCGCAGCCTGCCTAATATTTAGTGTCAGCCGAACCCTGAGTGAAGGAAAAAAGCTCAACGCAAGAAAGCCCGGCTCGGAGGAATCGTCATGAGTCTTATAGCGAGAGAAGAACGCCTGGCCGAATTGGTCTCCCATTTGTCCGAGGCGTTCAGTATGTTTTCAGCTGAGGCGCTAAGGTTGGGCACTCTCCTAGAGCGCTCGGGAGAGCCTGTTTCGCGTGAATGCTACGATAAGCTGGGGAAACAGTGCGTAGCCGAAGTCCAAGCATTTGAGGAATACCTGCACCGAAAGGAAGAAATTTTTGCGTACCTTAAAGTGGAATCACGCCAGCCATAATTCGCCATAGCATGCAATTGCTAGGTTGCACGACGTAATGCCCGAGCAGTCCGGACCTGTCCGATGTCGGGCAAGAGGATGTACTGAACACAAAGAAGACGCTATGGCAAAGCACGGAATGAGTGAAAGGAAACCGGCCCGACGCTTGAAAAACGAGAATCTTGCGCGCTTTTCGGTCGCGTTCTCGGATGCGCCCTACTACTGCAAACCCGCCTGAGTCATCTTAACAGCCGAGTTCGTTGCGCCCGTCCCGCTCAAAGTTCCGAAATAGATGCTGGCTTCCCCGATGCCCGTACCGACATTATCGATGATGATGCCGCTGGACCCAGTGGCTTCCTCGGCAGTCGTCTGACCATTGCCAGCACCTTGGGACGTCCAAGACAAGGCGGTCGTCCCGCCCGAAAGGTGGCCAGCCGGACTCCAAGTGAAGCCGGTCAAAGTACCTCCGATGGCGACGCTGTTACCAGCCGCTCCGCCGTTTGTACCTGTACCTGTAGCGGTAAACGTGCTGCCGGCAGTATAGGTAAGCGTTACGTTGGCAACATTGCCTGCCGCTGCCGCCGAGATATTCGAAGCCAGCATGGCCGTGCTGACCACGGCCGATCCCGACCAGAATTGAAAGTTGGGAGGGGTATTCGAGCCGTTCGTGCCGAGAGCGCCAGTGCCGGCGCCAAGGGTGGTTGAAGCAATCGCAGAGCCATTGATGTGAATGGCCGTCGTGTCGTTGGTAGCCAGCACATCCGCATTCGCTGTCGTACCTGGGATGATGGCAGTCACAGTAACCGTGGAGCCCGAAACAGTCGCTGTGACAGTGGGATCGACAGCGCAGGCGCCATTGAAACAAGTACCTGCGATCGCATTTTTCAGATTCCCCGCGTCAGCTGTCGTACTACCCCCAATCGAAACGCACTTTTGGCCGCCGGGACAAAAAAGCGCGAGAGAGGACCAACCATACACGACGGAACCAAAGGTAATTGTGTCGCCGCCAAGGACGTTCGGCGTCGAATTAATAAGGATCGGGCTGCTCGCAGCCGTCGGCGCGCTGGCCGTCAGGGTCAGTGTTCCGATCGTCACGGTTGCGCCGCCAATCGCGCTATTCGCAGAGACGGTTCCGACAGCGCTGGCATTTGTGGTGGTTCCATCCGTCGTTGTCGTCGAGGTCCAAGCCGGTGTAGTGGTGCCACTCGTCGATCCGGCTATCGCACATCCGCCTCCAGTACACTTTTGGATCCGTCCATTCGTGTCTACGACTTGGCTATTTAATGCGAAAGCTGAAGATGGTGTCCAAGGGCCCACAGTGGGGGCGGTCCCACTTGTTATGTTGAAACTCATTACGCAGCCGCCCTGCGTGGCGCCCGATGCGCCACACGAATTGGATCCGACAGCCCCGAACAGCCAGTCGGTGTTCGTACTCGAATTGAAGAACTCAGTGAGCGGCGAACATCCTACGTTGCTGCTGGCAAGGACCGGTCCCGTTACCACTGAACCCAGAACGGGTCCGCCGGAATAAGTGATGGGAATTTGGTACAAGGTGGGATTCCCGCCCGGATTTCCACAGACATAGAGGTTCCCAGCGGGTTGTGCGAAATTTGATGACGTGAAATAAATGTGGTCGAAATCGCCGTCGTATAGCGGCACAGTGGCACTGTTAGTTCCAACGAAAGCGGCCGTTCCTGTGCTGCCGCTACCAATGTTTCCGCTGGAAACGTTGAATACGACCACAGCGCTATTCGTGGGATTGACGACACTCGCACCAACAAAAACATAAACAGTTCCGGCGGCGCTATCCACCATTGGGGCATCTACAATCCCAGTTCCGCTACCCACTTGGCCCGACGTGATCACGCCACCCGATCCACTCCCGGTTGTTCCATTGACGGAGTACAGGAATCCCGCTGAGTCCCCGACGAACACTATGTTGTTGTCGTTTACGGGCGCAGTAAGAATCTTGCTGGCCTGGCTGGATACGATTGCGGGCCAGACATCGGCGCCTGAACTGACTACCTCGGCAGGAGTGCCGTTGAAGACCGGCGTAAATTTGTGAAGCTTTCCGCTGTCATCTCCCACATATGCCACATCGTGTGCATAATCGTAGAACGGCGATGAACGCGTGACGCTCACGCCGCCATTCATGACCAGGGCTACATCGGTCGCTGTGTTTCCGGTTCCCGGCGCGACTGGGGCGGCGATGGTTCCATTACTGCCGCCTGTCCCAGCACCTTTAAGCACGTGGAACTTGGATCCACCAGTTATGCTTTCCACATAGACAACTTGGCCGACGCTAAGTCCGAGGACTGGGGAGGTTTGGACCGTTCCGGCTCCAACAAAGTAGGAAAACAGCACCGTTGGTGCGGTGCCTAGGCAGACACCGGTACCACCCGCGTTTACGTACAGGTTTTGGTACCCAACAATATTCGGCTGGCTCCCAGAGACGCCGGCT
>JANWKU010000137.1 GCA_025451215.1 Terriglobales bacterium | reverse complement strand
TGGTCCTCTACCCCACTCCAAAGGACGTAGCAGCATTCGAGAAGCTTTATCAGGAAGAGCACGTGCCCATGGTCGCGGAAAAGCTCGTGGGCAGAACGAAATTCGTAGCCACAAAAGTTCTTGGATCCCCGCAGGGCGCGCCGCCCTTCTATCGCGTCGCCGAAATTCATTTCCCGTCCCGCGAAATCATGGAAGCCTGCGTCGCCTCCAAAGGCGGACAGGAAACTGTCGCTCACGCCGTCCGCATCTCCACCGGCGGCCCGCCCGTCATCCTGATCTCCGAAGAGGAAGTTTTCACCTACCCGAAATAGTTCAGCGTTTGGCGGCCAGGTGTCGGCGCTCCCAAGTCGTCCTACGTAGGGGCGGGTCTACAACCCGCCCGCCGCGCTTCGCCTCCACACCACCTTTGGCGAAATCCCATAAATCATGGATAATGGCTCAAATGCCAGCAACAGCCGCGCGTAAATTTTCCCGGGCACCCGTGCCGGAAGAAAACCTCAGTCTTGTTGCATACGTTCCCGGTGACTTGGGCAATCTCGACAACCCTCAAACCGCCATTCCCCGCATTGCCAAAGACCAAGCGGCGATGCAGCGCATTGAACGGGCCGTCCAGACAGTCCCCACAACACATCATCTCTATCTCGGGGACGCCCGGAAAATGTCGGCCCTCGCAGCCGAAAGCGTGCACCTGATTCTCACCTCTCCTCCTTACTGGACCCTCAAGGAATACAGGGACTCGGAAGGCCAGCTCGGTCATGTCGAAAACTACGACGAATTTCTTGGCGAACTGGATAAAGTCTGGAAGCAATGCTACCGCGCACTCGTCCCCGGAGGCCGCTTAATATGCGTTGTCGGCGATGTCTGTCTCTCACGCCGTGAAAATGGCGGCAGGCACACTGTTGTCCCTCTCCATTCCTCCATTCAGGAGCATTGCCGCGCTCTCGGATTCGACAATTTGGCTCCGATAATCTGGCACAAGATCTCCAATGCCGCTCACGAAGTCGAAGATGGAGCCGGATTCCTCGGGAAACCCTACGAACCGAACGCCGTCATAAAGAACGACATCGAATTCATTTTGATGGAGCGAAAGCCTGGCGGATACCGCGCTCCCGATATACCCACCAAGATTTTGAGCGTAATTTCCTCGGAAAATCACAAGAAATGGTTTCAGCAGATTTGGAGCGGCGTAACCGGTGCATCCACAAAGCTGCACCCCGCGCCCTATCCAATCGAATTGGCCGAACGGCTGGTGCGAATGTTTAGCTTTGTCGGCGACACAGTCCTTGATCCCTTCATGGGCACGGGAACCACCACGGTCGCTTCTGCAAAGTGGGGGCGGAACAGCATCGGCTTTGAAGTGGACGCTCACTACTACAAGCTCGCCGAAAAACGCATCAGCGAAGATACTTCCTCGCTCTTCAGCGTCGCGCAAATCCTCAAATCTGTCGCAAAATAGACCCGCGCATGGCTCTCAACTCAGCCCTCGAAAAACAACTGCGCTCCGCGATAAAACACTTTTGGACGACGCGCAAATCTCAAGCGAAAAAACAAGGGTCCAGAACAGGTACGCGCGACGCCGGATCGAGGACGGCGGTCACCGGCGGCCGTCAGATGGACGGCTTTGTTTCTCTGGTGCGCGAGCAACTTTCTAAAAATGGACTTCCCAAGGCCCATGTTTATTGTGAAAAGCGAATTGAACTCCCGGGATGGTATCGGCCAGAGAAGAAATGGGACCTCCTGGTCGTCGCTGATGGACAGTTGCTCGCAGGCATCGAGTTCAAGTCCCAGGTTGGCTCGTTTGGAAATAATTATAATAACCGGACAGAAGAAGCCATCGGCAGCGCCACCGACATTTGGGCGGCCTATCGGGAAGGCGCCTTCAAGCCCTCGGCTCGTCCCTGGTTGGGATACATGATGCTTCTCGAAGAAGCGCCGGGATCAACCCACCCCGTGAAAGCGCAAGAGCCCCACTTCAAGGTCTTCCCTGAATTCAAGTCAGCATCCTATGCCAAACGGTACGAAATCCTTCTGACAAAACTCGTGCGCGAAAGATTGTATGACTCGGCGTGCTTCCTTCTCTCCGATCCAAAACGAGGGCTCCACGGCTACTACAGGGAACCTGCGCCGGAACTCAGTTTCGAGAAATTCTTCACATCTTTGCTGGCTCGCTCAATTTCAGCGTCGAAGACCAAGAAGTCCATCTCCACTTGATCGGTTGAGCGCCCCCTCTCCCTTTTTCAAAAATATTCGGTCACAATGACCTCATGACCCTGGACAATCAACCTGGGAAAATTAATATCGACGCCCGGACGTTTCAGAAACAACTCGGAACTCTAGGGAATACCATTGCTCTAAAGGTCGAGCGCGAGGGACCCAAAAAGCTTCCAAAACCAAATTTTGTATCGGTAGATATATACGTAATGCTCCGGCAGTCTCTCGCCATCTACGATTTATTTTTCTTTATTAATGCAGATAAGCGCCGAAAAGAGGACGTAGATTGGAAGGTTGCGTATAGCGCTGCAATCCTCCCTCTGATTCGATGCATGATCGATTGCCTGTACAACATTACAGCCATCCTCAACAATCCGGGCCCGAGGGGCTATCAATTTCGAGAAAGTGGATACAAGAAAATACTGGAATCGCTCGATGCCGATGAAAATCGATATGGCGGGGATCGGAAGTGGGATTCCTACATCGCAAATCGCCGGGCACACACTGCAACGGCGATCGGAATAGATGGTCTTACCTTGGATGAGATCAAAGAGGCAAAGTCTTGGCCCACTCTTAGTGGCTACCTCCGAGTTAAGTCTGGCACTCATCTCAATTCACACCAAGAGTTTCTGAAGAAACTCACGTTTGGCTTCTGGCAGGAATATTCCGGTATGGCACATGCAACTTACCAGGGGCTGCTATCTACCGCATATTTCTTCACCCCAGATAATCTTCCGCGCGATGAACGCCCACACTTTGAAACCGAAGTGACTGACAGCATGATTTCCATGAACATCTTTCGCGTTGCCGCTATCCTCCTGTGCACACTCACTGAGGTGCAGGCATATTTTCGCTTCGAGGGTGCCCACATAAACCAACGCCTGCACGCAGTGTGGAACGCACTCTTGCCGGCAACCGAGATAAGGGAACTTTACGATGAGAGATATTCGGACCTAATGAGGAATAAGGGGATCAATCCTGATTGAATGCCACGTATCACTTCTCGGCTCCGAGTGGGCGAAAGCGGTTTATTCAAGTCAGCTGCCGTATTACATTAGCCAAAAGTTGCAGGTCGAAAGCATTCGAACAGCAACCCCTCCAAAATTTTCCACAGCCCCAAATATATTTTTTCAGGTTTCTCTATTTTACTATTGACGTCAATTACTTCACTTGCTAACTTGAACTGTACACTGCAGGAATCTTCAGGATTTGCCACCTGATACCTCAGGATAGCGTTGCAGGCCGAATGGAGTTCGCCCCGGCTAGACCCTAGTCACCAGCCACTAGCCACTGCCGTTCGCTAACTTCTTTAGAATCCGCAGTTACGAGTTTCGGCCCTGTAAGCCATTTAGAATGATATTCATACGACGATGCGTGTCAGTAACTCTTTTAGATTGATACTCATATCAAAATGATGGGGGAGGGGGCATCACAATCCAAATCGTCCTGAAGGTCAAGCGTCGTCGCATTTTGACGCCGCGTTCCCCATTTGTCAGAATGGGCGGCCCGCGTTCAGGTGCGGCAAAGCGGCCGCGCAGGAGAGGAGATCATTCATGATTCGCCGAAGAATATTTTTGTCCGCTACCAGCGCACTCATTTTGGCGCGGGGATTTCTGATGACCGTTGCCACGCCGGTGAAAGGCGCAGCAGCGGACAACGCGCTGGACGCTCGGCTGCGCGCCATCGCGGGAGCGGGCATGGTCGGCTCGCACACATTTGATTACCTGACGCAACTGAGCGATGAAGTGGGCGCGCGCGTGACCGGCTCGCCCGAAGCGGCCCACGCGGTCGAGTGGGGACTCGCGACTATGCGCGCCATCGGTCTGGAAAATGTTCACGCCGAGCACTGGCAACTGTGGCGCGGATGGACGCGCGGCTCCGCCGAAGCCTGGCTCATTGCGCCCACGCGCCGCAAGCTGCTGGTGGACTCGATGGGCTGGGTCGGCTCCACTTCCGCGGGCGGCGTGGACGCCGACGTGGTCGAAGTAAATATCGCGGACATGGCCAATGAGATGGCGCACAACTCCGGCAACTGGGCGGGCAAAATCCTCGTAGTCGTGCGCAAGCCCGTCGCGAATCAGAGACCCGCCGCCGCGGGAGGCGCTTCCGATTTTGCGAGCTTCGGAAAATTTCTTGAGAAAGCGTTTCAAATTCACGCCGTCGCGGTAATTGGCGGTCAGGGCGGAGCCAAAGCGGCGGGCATCAAGCTGACGCACACCGGCATCCTCGGATTTGAAACTTATTTCGACATTCCCGTGGTGAGCATGGCCGCGGAAGATCAGAACCAGGTCGAGCGCATGCTCGATGCAGGGAAGCTCGTGAAGCTGCACATCAATGTGCAGAACACCGTTACTGCGGGCCCCGTGGATTCCGCCAATGTGGTGGGCGAAATCCGCGGCACCGAACATCCGGAACAGATCGTCGTGGTTGGCGGACACCTGGATTCGTGGGATCTCGCGCAGGGCTCCACGGATGACGGCTGCGGCGTGGCCACAACTTTGGGCGCGGCCGAGGCCATTGTCCGCTCCGGAATGAAGCCGAAGCGCACCATTCGCTTCGTGCTTTTTACGGGCGAGGAGCAGGGCTTGCTCGGCTCCTTCGCGTACGCGAAACAGCATCAATCAGAAATGGCGAATCACCTGGGCGACGTCATTCTCGATTCCGGCCAGGGCGCCGTGGTGGGATTCGACCTGAACGGCCGCGACGATTTGGCGGAGGCCATGAAGCCGCTCGCCAATTCGCTGGCTGCTTTTGGGGCGATGAAAATCACCAGCGCGCTTGAGTTCGGCACCGACACCGGCGCGTTCACTCTGGCGGGGCTGCCGGGGATTGACCTGTCGCAGGCCCCCTCTGATTACAACATTTCACACCACAGCCCTGCGGACACGCTCGACCGGGTGGATCCCGCGATTCTTACGCGCAACGCAACGATTCAAGCCCTGGTTTCTTTTTGGATTGCCGACCAGCCCGAGCGATTTGCTTCACCGTGGTCCGCGCAAAAGACGGAAAAAATGCTGAAAGATAATCATATGGAGGAGGAGCTGAAGGAGTTCGGTATTTGGCCCTTCGGTTCACACTGAGCGAGTGCGAAGTGCGGCCATTCATAGTGCAGCGCAAAAAACATAATGAAAATGGGGGTGCGGAGGCTGCTGCAAAATGAGCTTGCAGCGGCCCTGGGCGGATGGCTGAAGGACTAGGACTTTAGTTTGTCTCGGTACCCCAACAGTTCCAGGACGCTCAGGCCATCTCGATTCCAACTCCTGGCCCATGTTCCCCGAACAGTTGCGACCGCTACTATGCACTCACGTTGCGCGTGACCTTTCGCGCAGCGTACTGAGGAAAACAGAATGCTTCTTGCCCTGACGGTTTTGCTGATGCATCCCCCAGCGGTTCCGGCCACGGTTCTACCGCGCCTGCCTTTGAGTGCTCCGGTATTTTCCGGCGCGCTGCTCACAACTGGTCCAGCAGATAATTCCGCCGACTCTCCCTCGAACGACGACAAGTCCGCGGCGGGCAACAAGGCTGCCGCGGACAAGAAATCTGCCGCCACAAAGGCGTCCGATTCCAAGGCGG
>JANWKU010000136.1 GCA_025451215.1 Terriglobales bacterium | reverse complement strand
GACTGCGACAACGATGCCCTACTCTTCAAAGTACATGTCGAGGGCGACGGTCTAGTCTGCCACGAGGGCACGCGCTCCTGCTTTACAAAAAACATTGCTATTCAAGACGCAGCTGCCACGCAGGAGGCCGTCCGATGAAGCTCCGCGTGGGCATCCCCAAAGGCAGCTTGCAGGAGGCGACACTGGCGCTCTTCGCGAATGCCGGCTTGAAAATTCACACCAGTTCGCGCTCTTACTTCGCTTCCACCGGCGATCCGGAAATCGAATGCATGTTGATCCGCGCACAGGAGATGGCCCGCTACGTCGAACACGGCGCTTTGGACTGTGGGCTGACCGGGCAAGACTGGGTGATCGAAAGCGGCCTCGAAGTACAGACCGTGGCTGACCTCATTTACGCCAAGCAGAGCCGCAACAAAGTGCGCTGGGTGCTCGCTGTCCCTGAGGATTCTTCGTATCAAAGAGCCGAAGACCTTGGCGGTTGCATTATCGCCACCGAACTGGTGAGCGTGACCAAGAATTATTTCCGCGATCGCAATTTAGATGTAAAAGTTGAATTCTCATGGGGAGCGACTGAGATCAAGCCGCCGACCTTGGCCGACGCCATCGTGGAAATTACCGAAACCGGCAGTTCGCTCCGCGCCAATCATCTGCGAATTATTGATACGCTGCTGGAGTCGAACACGCAGGTCATCGCCAACAAATCTTCGTGGCAGGATGCAGCCAAGCGCCGCAAGATTGAAAATCTGGCCATGATGCTGCGCGGAGCGATGGAAGCCAAAGAACGCGTCGGCCTCATGTTGAACGTCCGCAAAGAAGACCTCAACGCTGTACTCGCCGTGCTGCCTTCGCTGAAAGGCCCCACCATTTCCACCTTGAGCGATCCCAATTGGCTGGCCGTGAATACAGTGATCGAAGAAGGCACCGCGTGGAATGTGATTCCGCGACTTAAAGAAGCCAAGGCCCAGGGCATTGTGGAGTATCCGTTGAACAAGGTGGTGATGTAATGCGCACACTCTCCGGCAAAGCTGCGGCGGAGCAGGTTGAAAAACTTGCCGTTCGCGGCGCGCGCTTTGATGAAATCGAGCCGAAGGTGCAGCGCATTATTGAGGATGTGCGCGCTCGCGGCGATGCCGCCGTCCGAGAATATTCCCAGCAGTGGGATGGGCTGGGAGAAAAAGATTTGCTGCAAGTACAAGAGAGCGAACTGCAAGCCGCGTGGAAAGCTTCGTCTCCGAAATTCCGTTCTTCTCTGAAACTCGCCGCTGCAAATATTCGACGATTCTGCCAACTGCAAAAGCCGAAAGCGTGGAAGAAGTCATTCAGCGGTATTACGCTGAGCCAGTTGGTGCGTCCGCTCGATTCTGTCGGCTGCTACATTCCTGGCGGACGACATCCGCTGGTTTCAACTTTACTGATGACGGTGATTCCCGCGCAGGTCGCGGGCGTGAGGAATATTCGCGTGGTTTCGCCGCGGCCATCAAAAGAAGTTCTTGCCGCAGCCGCGATGCTGGGCGTTCGCGAGTTTTACCAAATTGGCGGGGCACAGGCTATTGCAGCGCTGGCGTATGGAACCAAAAGCATTCCTCGCGTGGATAAAATTGTTGGTCCGGGGAATGTATACGTAACCGCAGCGAAGAAATTAGTGTCGTTCGATTGTGCGATTGACATGCTCGCAGGACCAACGGAAGTCGTGGTCGTAAGCCATAGCGGTAAACCGGCATATATTGCTTCAGACCTGGTTGCGCAGGCGGAGCACGATCCCGACGCGGTTTCTATTTTCATCACGACATCAGCGAAGTTGGCGGAAGCGGTCTCTAAATCCGTGGCGGATATGGCGCAGGAAAATGATTTGGCCAAACAATCACTCGCAAATAGCGGTGTGATTCTGATCGCCTCGTCCCGCACAGAGGCAATGGATTGGGCCAACCGGATTGCGCCAGAGCACATCTGCGTTGCTAAGTCGGACGTCTCGCGCGTTCAGAATGCCGGCTCGGTTTTCGTCGGCGACTTTTCGCCGCAAGCCGGAGGAGATTATGCCTCTGGTCCGAACCACGTACTTCCCACGGCCGGCGTTGCGCGTTTTCGTGGTGGCCTTAGCGTGATGGATTTTGTAAAAATCATTACTGTGCAAGAGCTTTCGAAAAAGGGATTACGGGGCATCGCGTCTGCCGTTGAATTTCTCGCAGAAACCGAGGGCCTGAAGGCACACGCCGAATCCATTCGTGTGAGGTACGGCAATGCTTAATCCGCGTGGCGCCGTGCACGGCTTGAAGGAATACCACCCGCCGCTGGGAAATCGCGAAGGTTTGCGGCTTGATTTCAACGAGAACACGGTCGGTTGTTCGCCGCGCGTACTTCAAAAACTGCGCGAAATCACGGCCGATCAGCTCGCGCGTTATCCAGATCGCGACCCCGCCGAGAAAATTGCCGCCAAGCACCTCGGCATTGAGCATGAAGAGATTCTTCTCACCAACGGCACCGATGAAGCGATTCACCTCATCTGCGAAACTTATTTGGAACCGGGCGATGAGGCCATAATTGTTGTTCCCACATTCTCAATGTACGAGATTTATGCGGGAGCAACCGGAGCAAAGGTCGTTGCGATTCCCGCCGGTGAAAATTTCAGTTTTCCCACGGAAACAGTACTGGCGAGAATCAACCAGCGCACGCGATTGATTGCCATCGCGAATCCTAATAACCCGACAGGAACGCTTGTCTCTCAACTGGAGCTTATCCGCATTGCGCAGGCGGCGTCGCAGGCCGCTCTACTGGTGGATGAAGCTTATTTCGAATTCTGCGGCGAAAGTCTAGTTCCGCAGTGGCGAGACGTTCCAAATATTTTTGTTTCGCGGACGTTCTCCAAAGCTTACGGCCTTGCCGGCCTTCGCATTGGCGTGTTGATGGGCAACGCCACGCAGATGCAATGGGTGCGGCGCGTGAGTTCACCCTACAATCTGAATGAAGCTGCGCTGCAATGCCTGCCCGAAGCGCTGGCCGATCAGGATTATGTTCGCACTTACGTGGAAGAAACAATTCGCGGACGTGAAAAGCTCGAAAAGGAATTGCAATCGTGGGGAGTGCGTTACTGGCCGAGCCGGGCGAATTTTGTGTTGATGTATCTCGGCGACAAGAACGCGGACTTCATTCGCCTGATGCGCGAGCTGGGCATTTTGGTGCGTGACCGCTCCGCCGACCCCGGCTGCAAAGATTGCGTCCGCATCACGGTAGGTACGGCGGCGCAAAATGAACAGCTCTTCGCTGGCCTGCACGTGGTGTTCGAACAACTTGGCATTCGAGAGAAGGCGGTAAAGTGAGAAAAGCCACCCTGCAGCGAGACACCAAAGAGACGCAAATCCGCCTCGCGCTGGCCGTGGATGGACACGGCAAGTACAAAATATCCACCGGCATACGTTTCTTTGACCACATGCTGGAGTTGTTTGCCCATCATGGCGGATTCGATTTGCAGCTCAAATCCACCGGCGACCTCGATGTGGACCAACACCATACCGTCGAAGACGTGGGCATTGCGCTGGGCCACGCATTTGCCAAAGCTCTGGGCGACAAGAAAGGCATTTTGCGCGCGGGATATTTTTTGATGCCGATGGATGAAACGCTTGCACTGGCAGCCGTCGATTTCTCCGGACGCACCGCCGCCGTCATTGATACATCGGTAAAAGTACGTTTGGTGGGCGATCTGCAATCGGAACTGGTTTACGACTTTTTTGAAGGTTTCGCGCGTGGGGCGAACGCGAATGTACATCTAAAGATTTTGTACGGACGCTCGAACCATCACAAGATCGAAGCCATGTTCAAAGCCTTCGCGCGAGCGCTTCGCGCGGCTTGCTGGCGCGATAAACGCATGGCGAAATTGATTCCCAGCACGAAGGGTTTGATTTAAGGATTAACTTTCATGATCGCCATTGTTGATTATCGAGCAGGAAATCTCGCTTCGGTGAAGAAAGCGTTTGAGCATATCGGGCAGACGCCGGTTGTTACCTCCGATCCCGAAGTCGTCGCCAAGGCGGAGAAGATCGTGCTTCCCGGCGTGGGACATTTCGCGGCTACCTCCGCGCTCGTGGATAGCGGATTGCGCGAGGCGATTGCGCAACGCATCAAGCAAAAGACCCCGTTTCTCGGAATCTGTGTGGGTATGCAGTGGATGCTTGCCTGCTCCGAAGAAGCCCCGGGAATTAAAGGCCTGGGGATTTGGCCCGATCAGTGTGTGCACTTTCCTGCTGGAGTAAAAGCGCCGCACGTAGGCTGGAACCAACTTGAGATTCGGGGCGAAACCTCCCGGTTACTGAAAGGCATCCCCTCGGATTCATTTGTGTATTTCACGCACTCCTATCGCGTGCCGTTATTGCAGGCAACAGTTGCAGAATCGGAGTACGGTGGAAAGTTTTCCGCCGCTGTAGAGCAGGATCATCTTTTCGGGGTGCAGTTCCATCCCGAAAAATCTGGCGATGTAGGGCTTAAATTGCTGGAGAATTTTTGTTCTCTCTGAATATTTCATGCTGACTAAACGCATTATCGCTTGTCTCGATGTGGATGCAGGGCGCGTCGTCAAAGGCACGCAGTTCCTGAACCTCCGCGACGCTGGAGATCCCGCGCAGCTTGCCTTCGCCCACAGTGAAGCGGGAGCGGACGAAATTGTTCTCCTCGATATCACCGCGACACACGAGAAGCGCGCCACGTTGTTAGAAACCGTGCGCCGTACTGCGCGCGAGATATTTGTTCCTTTCACGGTTGGCGGTGGAGTGCGTACTTTGGACGATGCAGCGGCAATTTTCGACGCGGGCGCGGACAAGATCAGCATCAACTCTGCGGCGATTGCCGATCCTTCCATCATCACGGAAATCGGCAAACGTTTCGGATCGCAAGCTGTAATCGTGGCCATTGATGCCAAGCGCGCGAACGGCGGCTTCGAAGCTTTTGTCCATGGCGGTCGCAAACCGACAGGCAAAGATGCGATCGCCTGGGCCCGCGAGGCTGAGAACCGAGGCGCTGGGGAAATTCTGTTGACCTCGATGGACCGCGACGGCACCGGCATTGGCTTTGATTGTGAACTGACATGCGCCGTCTCGCAGGCGGTACAAATTCCCGTAATTGCTTCGGGCGGCGCTGGCGGAGCAAAAGATTTCGTCGAAGTATTTCGCGTGGGCCAGGCCGATGCCGCTCTGGCTGCTTCCATCTTCCACTTTGGGCTGAGTTCTTTTTCCGATCTCAAACAACAACTGCAGACAGAACAAATCGCCGTGAGGTTCCCTTGCTAATTCCTTCGATTGACCTGATGGGCGGAAAGATCGTTCAGCTCGAACAAGGACGGAAGAAGAAACTCGAGTTTGACAATTTCGAGGAATGGATCGAACGCTTCGCCAACTTCCCTCTCGTGCAGTTGATTGACCTCGACGCGGCCATCGGTACCGGCGACAATCGCGCGTTGCTCAAGACCTTTCTCGATCGCTTGCCGTGCCAGGTTGGCGGCGGCATTCGCACAATTGAAACGGCGCGAACAATTCTGGATTTGGGTGCGCGGCGCGTGATCTTAGGATCGAGCCTTATTAAGGAAGGCACGATCAATCATGCATTTGCTAAGGAGATTTCTTCCTCGGTGGGATCCGAGAAGCTGGTATTCGGCATTGACGCCAAGGGCGGAAAAATCGCTATCCGCGGCTGGCGCGAGCTTGCCGCCATCACTCCGTTACAGATGATTCGCGAACTCGACGCTTACTGTCATGGATTTCTTTACACGCACATTGATCACGAAGGCCTGATGAAGGGCATCCCCATGGATATCGTCCGCGATCTTCGTGCGACTACTTCAAAACAGCTCGTCGCAGCCGGTGGAATTTCTTCCAATGAGGAAATCGAGCAATTGCACGCCATGAAGGTGGATGCCGTCGTCGGCATGGCGCTCTATCTGGGTAAATTAAATCTCACTGCGCTTTCCAGCTAACCCACGACCTTATACGGCCGCATCATTTCATTATCTTCGTGCTCCAGAATATGGCAGTGCCAGACGTAAAGGAATTCCTGTCCGGGCGATACTTGCGTTCCCGGCGGCAGATCGAATTTCTGAATTACACGTGTCACATATCCTGGATACGCTTTCACCGTGTCCTTCCATGCGGGACGCTCATTTCTTTCCGGTTCCATCGCGCGCCCTGTATAAATCATTTTTCCGCTTTGCAAATACGCCTGCACGTCAAAAGGTTGACGATTCAAAACCTGAAACTGCACCAGATGAGTATGAATGGGATGCACATCGCCGGTCGTGTTCGCGAACGACCATATCTCCATCGAACCTGCTTTGGGATCTTCGGTGATGGGATCGCACCAGCGCTTGCCATCAAGTAACCCGATCATCGTGTAACCGTCAGATGCGCGGTCCTGTTCGACGAGCGAGAGCACTCTTTCTTTTACTGCCAAATCAGGATCGAGCGCCGTCCACGGCATGAGTTGATCGGGAATGGAACTTGTGTCTTTACTCGAAAGTGGTTTTGTAACCTTGAACAGCATTACTTCAGGCGCAGCCACTTCGCCGTCACGGGTATAAGGCGCAGGGGCATCGTTTGTCATAACGAAATTTTTCCCGCTGTGATCGCTGAAATCAATCACTACGTCAAAGCGCTCCGCAGGTGAAGCGATCAGATAATGCAATGTGATAGGCGCCGGCAGAAGGCCGCCATCACTTCCAATCTGAATGAATGGCGGTGCATCGGCCACGTCCCCGTTTGGCTTGCCAGTGGCATCCGCGGGCACCAATGACCAATGATAAAAGCGCGCGTTTGACGCGTTTAGAATGCGAAAACGATATTTTCTTGGCTCAACGTCCAAATAAGGTTTGGCTTTGCCGTTCACGCATACAGTATTGCCAAAAAATTCCTGCATCCATACGGGATGTGTGCCATTCGGCGCAGGCGGATAAAGTAACGATCCATCCGCCCCGAAGCTCCGATCCTGAATCATCAGCGGAATCTCGAATTGCCCACTCGACAAGTTCAACGCATCTTCTTCTTGATCGCGGATCAAATAAAATCCCGCCAGTCCCCCATACATATTCAATCGCGTGATGCCCATTGCGTGGTCGTGATACCAAAGCGAGGTCGCCTGCTGGCTGTTGGGATATTGGCAAGTGTCGCCGTGATAAAAAGTTCCAGTCTTTCCATCCGATGTGGACCAAGCCTCAGGATAGCCGTCGCTCTCCGGCAACGTTTGTGCGCCATGCAGATGCGGCACGGCGCGAACTTGCGGAACATTGGCCTCGGCGCCGTGGAGACTGTAATCAATCGGTAGAAAATGTTTGGTGGGCAACTGATTCGTCCACTTAACAGTCAGCGGCTCGTTTCTGCGCGCTTCAATTGTTGGCCCCGGCCATGACCCGTTGTAAGTCCAAAGATTGGTAGGCGGAAGATCGCTGTGAATTTTCTGCCGTGAAGCTGCCATGCGGATGTGAACAACTTCTCCTGCGACATGGCGAATGGTCGCAGGGATCGGCAAGGGATCAGCAAAGCTTGCCAGTTCTATTCTCGGCGGAAGCGGAGTTGCTGCTGGCGAAGCCGGGCTTTGTGTCGCCATCGCCATGCCGCCCATAGTTTGGGCGAATAATTTAGTGGAAAGAAGTCCTGCGCTTGCGCCGCAGGTCATTTGCAGCCACTTACGACGATTGATCACTTCAACTCCGAAACGGATGATTTATTTTCTGAAACAAAGTTATTGCGTGGATTTTGCCAGACGTTACTGATCCACACGGACGCGAGTCGCCGTCCAGGGATGATCGGGTTGCACGATCTCGCCGCCATGCCCCAAGTACGCCCCGCTCGCACCGACATTCTGCGCTTGAGAAGTGCCCTTGATTGAATCTCCTTCAACCGACCCTTTGAACAGAATCGAGTACGGCTTTGACCCCGCAAAATTCACCACAAACGAAATCTCCTTTCCATCGATCACTCCAGAAAGCGGCGCTGCACCGGACGCGCGCAGCAATTTTCCACTTAACTTTGTTCCATGCTGCTTAAGTTCCAACATGACAGGTTCCGAGCCTAAACGTGCCGTCCATGAAGCCTGCCATTTCCCCTGAACATGAATGGGATTCGCTTCCGCGCAAAGGGAAATGTTGGCGATGAGCAAAAGGAAAAGAATTACAACTCGCATTCTTCGATTCACAAATCCTCCAATAAAAAATGACCACTTAACGCGCGTCAACCGCCTGGAGTAAATGCACCAGGCGGCAACTGACGCGCTTACGAACAATCCAATCTTAAAAATGGAAGGTATCGAACAAGTCGTCCAAAGCAGGACTATTTGTCGGTACATATGGGTTGTTGGCCTTCGCCGTCGGATTTGGGAAATTATCGCGACTGCGGGCGGTGAGCGGCCTCAGGTTCCAGTTCCGTTCGATAAATTTGATGATCGAAACATGGTCCGCATAGCTGTGGTTGATGTGTCCGCCGGTTGAGTAGGGCGAAATCACCAGCAGCGGAATGCGCGTTCCGTCGCCGAAGAAATCGACAGGCTGCACGTAACCAGAGTCGTAGTAGCCGCCGCCCTCATCGAAGGTCACAAAAATCGCCGTGTTCTTCCAGAGTTTAGGATGGGCCTGTACCTGGTCCACAATTTTCTTTACAAAGCCTTCAAACAGGTCAAGCTTTGAGGAAGCAGGATGTCCGTCGAGGAATCCGCTCGGTTTCACAATTGAGACGGCGGGCAAACTATTCGTGTCAATCGCTTCATATAAAGACGATGTGTCCTGAATGTGGGCCGCGCGCTGCGCCGGGTTCGTCATGATGTCCGTCGCATATTGGAACGGGTTGCAGATGTTGCAATACGCGTCGTAGGGGTTGGCGCCGGTCGGATCCGTAACGTAGAGATTCCATCCTTCGCCATAATAAGTGTAGGAAACATTTTTCTCAGTCAACGCGTCACCGATGTGGCGCACCGAGGTCGGAGGAATGGTGAATGGTGAGAACTGACTGGTAAGCGTGCCGTCGCCGTTGAAGCCAGGGTTGTAGTTGTTCAGAATGTAGTAGTGGCCGGCATCGCAGTTCGCCTTGATCGGACGCTTCAGAGACTCCAGATAATTCACTACTGGAGCCACGCCCGGCTGGCCGAGATCAGCGCAATCACTGTAGCTTCCGCCTGAGTAGCCATCCTGATCGTAATAATTATTCGTTCCCATCTGCGGATTGGGATTCTCGATCTGATTGGTCGGCGGTACTAACGCCTTTCCACTTCCATCGCTGTACCAAATGTCATCCGCGAAACCGAACATGATGTGGTTTGCGCCGGTGCCACCCATTACGGATTGATGGAAGTTATCGCTCAACGTGTACTCGTCGGCCCACTCCTTCATCAGAGGAGCATCTCCTTTTTGCACGTTGTAGAAGGCCATCGCGGTTGAGCCTTCACCAGTGGTCGCATCATTGAAACCAACAGGTTGGGCATTGCCGTTATCACCCGCACCAATCGTGGTCTCAACCCAAGGAAAAAGATCAGCAAGACAGCCGCTCGGGTTTGCTTTGGTGGAATAATCAGAACTGCAATCCATCTGTTGCCACATCTGATAGAAGCGGTGCACTGGGCTGGAAGCGTAGTCGTCGTACTTTTCTGATGGAGTCAGTTGAAACGCGCCTTCTCCCAGATTGTTCACATTCGCAATGCGGGTATCCACGGAACCGGGAGCAATTCCGGTTGCGCCTGTGGTGAGGATTTCATAATCACCCTTTGGAAGATCAGGTTCTGCGAGCTTGGCGACTTTTTTGGTTTTGAAAGGAGCTGGAGCAGTATCGCTGGCGCTCTGTGGTCCGTTGCTGATGGGCGGGGGAATATTAGGATAAATACTCTTCCCCTGCGGACTCACCGAAAATTCTCCATTTGTATCCACGGCGCTAAATTGCGCTGAGAGCGAGTAATTCGGGCCACGATTGCCATTTGCCTTGATAATTCCTTCGGAAAGAAGATTGAAAATTTTCTCTCCTTTTTTCGGCTTGTACGTGGCGTATACGTGGTCGAAGCTGCGGTTTTCTCCGATAATCACGATGACATGCTTAATAGGGCTAGTGGTTGGAATTGAGTTGGGGTCGGTTTGGGCGGAGAGACCTGGGGGTAACATCAGATTGAAAACCGTCGAGAGCAATGCGGCGCTGCAGCCCAGGTATCGGCAGAGCTCTCGCGAGTACGCGGCAAATTTCATGAACATCCTCCAGTTGCCGAGATGAAATCTTCGGCATTCGCAACCAGATACAAGCTGCGGCAGTCGTATTAACTGCGATTGAATTGCCCATGAATGTTTTATGAATTAATCTCCACAAGGATGCAGAGACACAGTGCGAGCAATTTCTTGCGGTATGGAAATTAGATTTCAAGTTGAAGGGAAACATTGTGATCGAAAATGAGCAATTTGCGCCGGGCTGGCCTGGCATTGAGCCGCGCTGGACTTCCGCAACTAAATCAGGAATTGGAACGGCGCTGAATCTTCACAGCCGCGTGTGGTTCACCTTGAGCCACGGCATTTTGAATGAAGTCTACTTTCCCCGAGTGGATCAGGCGTGCACACGAGACCTGGGGCTCATCGTCACCGACGGCATTTCTTATTTTTCGGAAGAAAAGCGCCATTGCACATTTGAAAATTTGCCGATCGAGCCGGGCGTTCCTGTGTATGAATTAAAAAATACCGAGACGGCAGGGCGGTACCGGATTGAGAAAGAGATTTTCGCCGACCCTTACCGGAATGTTGTGTTGCAGAAAATCCGCTTTGTGCCCCTACAGGGAAAATTCGCTGACTATCATTTGTACGCATTGCTGGCGCCCCACCTGGCGAATTTTGGCAGTGGAAACACTGGATGGGTAAGTGACTATAAAGGCGTTCCGATGCTCTACGCGCAGCGCAACGAGTGTTCGCTCGCACTCGGCTGTTCAGTTCCATGGCTCAATCGTTCCGTGGGATTTGTCGGCACGTCAGACAGTTGGCAGGACCTCTCACAGAACTTCCAGCTCACAAAGACCTACTCCCGTGCGGAAAATGGCAACATCGCGCTTACTGGAGAAATTGATTTGCAGCAGTGCGGCGGCGAATTTGTCCTGGCCCTTGGCTTTGGAGGAATCTGGTCTGAGGCCGGCCAACAGGTGCGCTCCAGTCTTTTCGAACCCTACCAGGACTTACGCGCGCAATATGTCCGCCATTGGAAGCACTGGCAAGATGGCTTAATGAAGCTCGATCAGCCCTTGCGCGAGCACGATTTATACCGGACGAGCGTTGCCGTTTTGCGCGCTCATGAGTCCAAGGATTTTCTCGGCGGCGTCATCGCCAGCCTTTCCATCCCCTGGGGTTTCAATAAGGGAGATGAAGACCTGGGCGGCTACCATCTCATCTGGCCGCGCGATCTTGTGGAGACAGCGTTCGGGTTTCTTGCGGCAGGCGCGCAGTCAGACGCCGTCCGTGTGCTTCACTATCTGGAATCCACGCAGGAGGCCGATGGGCACTGGGCGCAGAATATGTGGATTGATGGACGCCCTTACTGGCAAGGCCTCCAAATGGATGAAGCGGCGTTTCCCATCCTGCTTGTGGATGCCCTGCGCCGAACCGCCAGCAGCGCGCTTGGGGACCTAAAACGATGGTGGCCGCTGGTAAAAAGCGCCGCGGAATTTTTAGTGAAGAATGGGCCCGTGACGCAGCAAGACCGCTGGGAAGAGGATGCCGGTTATTCCCCTTTCACACTCGCGGTGGAAGTCTCCGCGTTGCTTGCCGGCGCAGACATTGCTGACATCGTCGGTGAGAAAACGCTTGCTAAGTTCTTGCGCGAAATCGCCGATTGCTGGAATGACAGTATCGAGCGATGGACTTATGCCACTGCCAGCGATCTTGCGCGTCAGCTAAATGTGGAGGGCTACTACGTCCGCATCGCGCCTCCTGATAGTGACGGCGCTTCTTCGCCGCTGGAGGGCTTTGTCCCCATCAAGAATCGGCCGCCGGGGCAGAGCGAGCAGCCTGCAACGCACCTTATCAGCCCCGACGCTCTGGCGCTGGTGCGCTTTGGCCTGCGCGCTCCCGATGATCCTCGAATCCTTAACACCATCAAGGTAATTGACTCTCTCCTGCGCACGCAGCTTCCTCAAGGACCCTGCTGGTACAGGTATAACGATGATGGCTACGGCGAGCACGCCGATGGATCGCCATTCGATGGCACCGGTATCGGCCGTGCCTGGCCGCTGCTGGCCGGGGAGCGTGCGCACTACGAACTGGCCGCAGGGCATCCGGAAAAAGCCGAGGAATTGCTGCGCGTCATGGAATTCTCCACCGAAGGCAGCCGATTGATTCCTGAACAAGCCTGGGATGCCGCAGACATCCCCGCGCTTGAACTCTTTACAGGAAAACCTACCGGATCAGCGTGTCCCCTGGTGTGGGCGCATTCCGAGTACATCAAGCTGCGGCGTTCTCTTCATGACGGCAAGATCTTCGACCAGCCGCCGCAAACTGTGCAGCGTTATCAGGTACAAAAACAGATCGCCAGCCACTTCCTGTGGAGCTTTAACAACAAGTGCCGATCCATGCCAAAAGGCAAGAAGCTACGCATAGTGGCACTGGCACCCAGCCAGGTCCATTGGAGCTTTGATAATTGGAAAACGATTCACGACGCATCCAGCCTCAACACTGGTTTAGGCATCTACACAATAGATGTCCCCGCGGACACGCTGAAGGCGGGCGATCAGATCGTCTTTACCTTCTTTTGGCAGGAGGTTCAGAAGTGGGAGGGAACAAATTTTTTCGTCGCAATTGAAAACGGCGGATAGTCGAGGTAAGAGTTCCGCAATGGCCCTACGAGCTGCATACGAGCTGCAAAAGAAGCGGTAGCTATCCAGAGTTTGAAATTTCTGCAAGAGCTTCTAGTTGATTACCACCCTCGCGACTTTGAAATTAAACTTTGGGATGGTACGCGGTGGCAACCGGATGCCGGTCAGTTCCGCCGCTTTACATGGAAAATCAATTCCCCCACCGCAGTCCGCTCTGTCTTTACCTCAGCCAGTCAACTGGCTCTTGCAGAAGCCTACATTTGCAACGATTTTGACATTGACGGCGACATTGAAAGCATCTTTCCCTTGGCCGATTATTTTTCAAACCTAAGCAGCGCGCGCAAGCTCCATCTCGGAGCGCTGCTCCTCACGCTTCCCGCTAGCCCAAACCACCAGCGATCGAACCACGCCCCGTAACTCCAAAAGCTCGACGACATTTGCCGCAAGCTCCGCCTCAAGCCCGGCGAACGGCTTCTCGATATCGGCTGTGGATGGGGAGGATTAATACTTCACGCCGCGCAGCATTATGGAGTCCGTGCGCTTGGCGTCACTTTAAGCGAGCAACAATTCACGCTGGCCACGGAACGGATTCAGCAGGAGAACTTGTCAGGCCGCTGTCAGGTCAAACTCATGGATTATCGCGAAATCAACGAGCCTGAATCGTTTGACAAGGTATCGAGCGTGGGGATGGTAGAACACGTTGGCGAGCGCAATCTAGAGGAATACTTCCGATGCGCCTACCGTCTGCTCCGCCCCAAGGGCGTGCTTTTTAACCATAGCATCGGAATTCCGAAAAATTATCCCAAGCTCGAGGGACCCACCTTCTCGGATCTTTACGTTTTTCCTGATGGCGAACTTGTTCCCATCGGCAGAATGACCCGCGCCGCTGAAAGCGCTGGCTTTGAAGTGCGCGATGTGGAGAATCTGCGGGAGCACTATGCTCTCACCCTTCATCACTGGGTCCGCCGCATGACCGAGCACTCCCGTGAGGTCCTGCGAATCGTGGACGAAACCACGTACCGCATCTGGCGCCTGCACATGGCCGGTTCGGCCTATTACTTTGACACCAGCCGCCTTGATCTCTACCAAACGCTCCTCGTGAAATCGCAAAACGGACACACCAGGTTGCCGCTCACCCGCGCCGATTGGTACGCATAGCTGTGTTACACGGGGGCAAATTCAATTCGTCCGAGTGAATCGGACGCCCCCGCTGGGACTCCTGTCTTTATCTGGACGTCGAAGCGCAGTTGGGAAAGGGAATTATCAAGAGCGCACGTTAGCCACAGTCCAAACCCCAAGTCGACGTGGTTCTACCCGCCACAACCGCGCTACGGCAGAGGTATAACAAACACATGATGACAATTGGAAGCAGTAGACTCGCATAAAACGGCATGGACCATACGCTCTCCAAAGCCCTTGCCGGAAACAGCCCGTGAATTATCGCAAGGCTCAGGCAAGCAATCCATTGCCAGCAAACCACCAGCAGGGCGATTCCCAAAATAGCTTTCTGCCAATACTGCTTCGGTCTGAGCGCATCCCTGTGTTGTATGAGAAATAAATATGCCGGGAACAGCAGCAGATGGTTGTAAGGAGCAAAAATCGGATCAAATGCCACCGTCGCTGCAAGTACAAAGCAAGAGGCAAAGCAGAATCCAACACTTTTTTCGCTTTCGCGCCGCAGTTGCCAGCAGATAATTCCCGTAATGAGCACCAACAGAATATTCGCGGCCCTTCCCAACGTTGCCCCGAAGAGCACTTCCCATGCGTTCGCGCCTCCCGTATATTTTCGGTACGCAATCACAGCTCGATAAAATTCCGCAATCCAACCCGGCAAGACCAATTGCGCGGAAACCAAGAGCACCGCCATGGCGCCCAAAAAGCCAAATACCAGCCCTTTCCGCTCACGCCAATCGCTCACGGCCCAGAATACCAACCACAAGGCAAATGAAACTCCCAACTGAGGCTTGATGGTTGCGAGCGCCAATAAGATCCCCGCCATCGCATACTTTCGCCGGATAGTCCAAACTAACGACAGCGCGAGAAGCCAGACAACCACAACGGTCAACTGGCGCAGCGCAAGGGCCTGGATTGCCGGAAAATTTCCCAGACCAAGCGCAATTGCCGTGAGAAGCGATAACCCGCCCGGCCGCCACTGCAATGCTTTAAACCACAAAATAACCGTCCCCGTAATTACGCCAACAAAAATCCAATAAAACATTGTCTGCACAACGGAAAATGGTAAAGAAACCGTCGGCGCAAGCAGAAAAACAACGTACAAAGGATATGCGAATCCTGCTTGGTCCTTGGGATCGTACGAATGATGTTCATCGAGCGGACGCCCGTAGTAGCCCGCTTGAATTTCACGGGTAATTTCCGCGCTGTATGGGTCCCTGCCATTGTGCAGCAATTCGCGTGCGCCCAGCCACCTGGGATACAAATCAGAAAGGTTGCCTCTGGGGACGCCGTGCGCCATTGCATAGGACTTTTGCACGGGCACGAGCACAGTGTGCGCATACAGCCACATTCCCCCGGCAATCGCGAGCGCTCCAATAAATCCCAGGATTGAATTTCGTGACAAAGGTTTTCTCGAGTGCTACATGTTACAACTATCAGTACTTCCTATGCGCACGCGGGTGCTGATCTCCATCGCCATTGGAGTGGTTAGCGGAGTCTATTGCTGGTTCTTGCTCTCCCGTCTTCATTTAGGCGCTGCCGATTTTGATTCCGCCATTCGAGCGGCGCGCGCCTTGCTCGCTCACCAAAATCCCTATGGGGCAAAACTGCAGCTTTATCCGATCCCCGCGTCCCTTTTCGGCTTCCCCTTGCTGGTGTTTCCTCCGGAAGTTGCTGCCGCGATTTTTTATGGAACAAGCTCTGCCTTGCTTGCTTTTGGCCTTACACGCTTTGGCTATACGCGGCTGCTGATTTTTTTGGCATATCCCTACTGGGCGGGATTATTGACCGCCCAATGGTCGCCGCTCCTCATGGCGGGCGCACTTTTCCCGTTCGCGATGTTCGCAGTTTTTGCCAAGCCCCAGATTGGCTTGCCGATGTTGTTATCACATCCCAGCAAAAAAGGACTTGCAGCGTGCCTCTTGGCGCTCGCGCTTAGCTTTCTTCTCATGCCAGCGTGGCCAAAATACTGGCTTGCGCAACTTGGCCGCTACGACCATTTTTTCCCAATTTTGATATTCCCTGGCTTCCTTCTGGTTCTTGCCCTGTTAAAGTACCGCGACCCGGACTCGCTTCTTTTATTTTTTATGGCCTGTACGCCACAGCGCTGGTTCTACGATGCCTTTGTCCTGTGGCTACTGCCAAAATCGCGCCGTGAGATACTCTCCACGGTTATCATCAGCTGGGGTGCGGGAATCTGGCGGTGGTACCATGCTCCGCGCACCTTTCACCAGGTAGGGCTATGGAGCGTGCTGTTTTTATATTTGCCCATGCTGGCAGTTATGCTTCTCCGCGTCCGCGGAGAGAGGGAGTTGCCCACTCCCGCAAGCACAGGCCATGACCTATGACGGCGACGAAACAAAACAACCCGGTTAAGGATCGCGAAACGGAACCTGGCATTTGAACATCCTTCGATGGACGGCGGGGAACTTTCACTACTGCGTCACGGTCTTGCTGGCGCTGATGCTCCTCCCATTATTGCGCCTAAGCCACATTCCCTTTCGTTACGACTTTAAACTTTTTGGCCTTGCATACCTTTTGGTGGGTGCGGAAGCGGTCTTTTTTGCTTCACTGCTTTATCTTGTATTGGCGCCAACGGAGCGGATGCAGTCGTTTGCGGCGAACCTGCGGCGCGATCGCGGCGTCCGCGCCGCAATTCTACTTCTCTACTTCGCTGTATTGTTATGGACCATTCCTATCTTGAAGGCCGTATTCGTAGTGGTTGCAACTGCTTCATTTCTTGAGATTGTTCAGGCCAACAGATCATCTCATTCTAGAAAAAAAGCTCTCAGATTAATCAAGCCGTCCAGCTACCTCTTCATCGGATTGCTCCTGGTTTCTTCTTACAATGACATTATTCTTTCCCTCCGCCGCTATGTGGATTACGATCCCCTTTTTTACAACATGGATAAATGGCTCCTGCGAGGAGGATCAATTTCCCTTGTGTCGCATTGGGCAATCAGGACCTTCCCTTTTACATTCTTTTCTTTTCTGGAATTTATCTATTACAGCCTCTTTCCCATCATTGGCATCGGCCTTGTCTTTAGCTCGATCGGTTATGAGCCACAACGTGGAATGCGCTTTGTCGGCGCAATTCTTACCGGTTATTACATAACCCTTGCGGTCTTTTACCTATGGCCAAGCCTGGGACCATACTACTTATGTCCCGGTCATTTCTCCTTGTTTCCCCATCAGCTGGAGACATACACCGTTCAAAAACAGGTCGTTCAGGGCGCGTTGGCGCGCTGGAAAGGGATCCCTCTGAAAGCGATTTCTTTCGAGTACTTTATCGCCTTTCCCAGCATGCATATCGCCGAATCGCTAATTGTGTTGTGGTTTCTTCGGCCTTGGAAGCGGGCATTTGTCCTGCTGTCCGTCTATAACGTGTTGGTCCTAGTTGCTATCGTTTTCCTGGAGTGGCATTATCTCGTGGATGTTTTTGCAGGCGTGGTGGTGGCTGTGATTGCCATTGCAGTTGCTGATATCTCTGCGCTAACCATCGCCAATCAAGAACCACGACTCATCGCGGCGGTTGTCACAGACAAATAAATCGCATGGTGTCGAAATTCCTGCAAACCCGCACAGCCCTCATCTTCATCCTCGCCCTAGGCCTTTTCGCCATGGCGGCGCGCACGGTGACTGATCCGGATGTCTGGTGGCATCTCCGCACTGGCCAACTGATTCTCCAGACGCACCATATTTTCCACACTGACCCTTACTCGTTCACCCGCGCCGGTCATGCGTGGATCAATCACGAATGGCTTTCTCAAATTTTGATGTTCAGTGTTTATCGGTGGCTAGGATATGCGGGGCTCATCGTGTGCTTCGCGGCACTTATCGCGACGGCGTTCTTCATCGTTTTCCTACGCTGCGAGGCGCGGCCTTACTTTGCCGCTCTCATCACCGCCTGGGGAGCCGCCGCTTCCGCCGCCACCTGGGGCGTGCGTCCGCAGATGCTTTCCCTGCTCCTTGCAAGCATTTTTCTTCTTTTGCTTGAACGTTCCGAGCAAAGGCCGCGTCTGCTCTGGTGGCTGCCTCCGCTCACCCTTCTCTGGGTCAACCTACATGCCGGATACGCCCTAGGCATTGGCATTGTCGGACTTTTTCTTTGCGGAGAGATTCTCGATGTAATCTTTGACACCCAGACGTGGAACAGCATCGCCCGCCGCGTGAAGCAACTCAGCCTCGTGCTCGTCATTTGCATCGCGGCCGTGCCGCTGAATCCCAACGGCCTGCGCATGTACACATATCCATGGCAAACGCTCTCATCCAGCGCCATGCAACAGTACATACAGGAGTGGGCTTCGCCGAACTTTCATCAGGGGCTTTATCTGCCGCTACTATTGATGATCCTCGCGCTTCTGGCCGCACTGGCATACGCGCCAAAATGCCTGCGCCCACTCGATCTTCTTTTACTGGGCATCACCCTGTATGCGGCTTTGCGCTCGGTGCGGCATATTCCAATCTTCGTGCTGGTGGCCGCGCCCATTTTAAGCAGGCTCATTTACGCAATTCTTCAACAATGGCCAGAAAAGAAAAAAGAAGAAACGCATTCTTCCGCCAAGTTCGCCCTCAACGCCGTTTTAATCCTGGGCATCGCACTCTTTACTCGCTGGCAAGTAACTTTTATCGTCCGAAGCCAGCCATCAGCGGAAGCCCGCACCTTCCCCGCCGCGGCGGTTTCTTTTCTTGTCACAAACCATCCACCCGCGCCTCTGTTGAACCACTATAACTGGGGTGGATATTTAATCTGGAAGCTGTATCCGCAGTATCGCGTTTTCGTGGACGGACGCGCTGACCTTTATGGCGACGACTTTCTTAACCGTCTCGCTGACATCTACTACATTCGCCACAATTGGAAAGATGAATTCGCTGCCGCGCACGTTTGCACTGTCATGCTTCCTCCTGACGCTCCTCTTGTCTCTGCGCTGCGCGAATCGCTCGACTGGAAAGTAATTTACTCCGACAAGCAAGCCGCGATACTCACTCGAACGTCGAACTGTCCGACTGCCCCGACCAGCTATTGACCTTCCGTACACTAAGTAGTTTCCCTTATGTCGCGCGGCATTTGCCTTCCGTAATCTCGCCTTCCCAAGCCCGAAATGAGATATTCACCGACAACGTTCCACGTTTAATTCACTTCGTCATTTGCGTTTAAGCAAGATTGCGTTACGGTGTTCGGCAATTCTCGTTGGGGTTTGCAATGCAAAAATATACTCTCCCGGCGCTATGCGCCTTGCTGTCGTCGCTCCTTGTATTTTCCGGGTGCGCTGGAGTTGCTGGAGCGCAGCCATCGGCTTCCGCGGCCACAACCACGACCACGCCGCCTCCAAGCCCTTCCCAGCCCTCGCAACCTTCCAGTGCCAACAGCTTCAACAATATTCAGGCTAGTTCATGGTGGAACGGTTACGCGCTCATGCCGCCGAGCTACGGCATCTGTGATTCTTGCGTACCGACAGGCACGAACGCTTCCTGGGGCACGGAACAAAATATCGCCTCGCCTTCAATGAGTGGAAATTCCATGCGCTTCGATATCGGTGGCAGTACGCCATTCGCCGACATCCTATGGAACGTGAAATTTACTACAAAGCTGAAGGACCAAAAGTCTGTTCCTCAGTATCACCAATTCACCTACGACGTTTATTTTTACGGCGAGAACCTGGAAACTTCGCAGGCGCTGGAATTCGACATTAACCAGTTCGTTAATAATCAGTCATTTATCTGGGGACATGAATGCCGCATTGCCAGCGGCCACGAATGGGACACCTGGAACAACCAGACCATGCACTGGGTCAAGAG
>JANWKU010000135.1 GCA_025451215.1 Terriglobales bacterium | reverse complement strand
GCGTGATTGACGTGCGCTGCTGCCTCGACTGGCTGCAGGAACAAGGTTATGACCGGCTCGGGATTCTTGGCACTAGTCTGGGATCGTGCTATGCCTTCCTCGCTGCCGCGCATGATACGCGCATTCGCGTCGCCGCTTTCAACCACGCCTCCACCTACTTTGCCGACGTTGTTTGGACGGGCCAGTCCACGCGCCACATCCGCGCCGGGATGGAAGACAAAATTGATCTGGACCGCTTGCGCGAGCTTTGGACGGCCATCAGCCCTATGTCGTACTTCCAGCAGTTTTCTCGCTGGCCGAGGAAGTCTCTGATTATTTACGCGAAGTACGATCTGACTTTTCCGCCGGAGTTTTCACGACAAGTTGTGGAGGAGTTCGCGCGGCACCGGTTGGACCATAAAGCGGTCGTGCTTCCGTGCGGCCATTACAGCATTGGCGAGACACCTTTCAAATACATTGACGGCTGGCACCTGGCGTCATTTTTGAAGAAGGCATTCCGGGATGCCAAGGCTTGATTCCGCGCGTGGATGCCAGGAAATCAATTTTGCAAATCAAAACAACCGGTCTCCCTTGTAGATAAGTTTTCCCTTTTCCATCCGCGCTTCAGGCATAAGCGCGTGCGGTTTCGACGGCTTTAATCCGTCAATATGAAGCACGGTATGTCCATGCGCGACCAGCCAATCGGAGACCAGCATGCGATGGCATCGAAAATAAACCCGCTCAGCGCACATATATGCCGTCTTGAATTCTTCGGCCATTCTGACCAAATCGCCCATCGCCCGCTCAAATTCTTCCGTAAGCATGTAGTCGGCATAATTTCTGAAGCTTGCATTTCTCAACGCAGCATTTGGCGAGTCATCGCGAATCTTTTTGCGATGGCCTCCTAAAGCTGGCATCCATGCGTATTGGATATTGGCCGTGGGCAGACTCTTCTCCAGATTTTCGCGGTTGAAATGCGGCAGCCGCCGCGACATGGGAAAGGCGCGAATGTCCACGAGTAGTTGAATGGAATGGGCTTGCAGGGTTTCGATGAGATCGTCGAGCGTTCGGGTGGAATGGCCGATAGTGTAGAGGGTTGCCACAATTACAATTCTTTCAATTTCGTCACTACTGGTTATCGCTCTACCAGTTTGTCGGTGTCATCCTGAGCGCAGCGAAGGACCCCTACAATCATCTGAAGTGCGTCAGCCGATCTTCAGCACTACCTTCCCAAAGTTCCTGCCATTCTGTAAAAGCTCATAACCTTCGCGTGCCTGTTCCATCGGCAGCACTTTTCCAATCACGGGCTTTAAATGCCCTTGGGCAGTCCATTGCAAAAGTTGCGACCAGGCGTCGTCCATTACCTGGCGATTGCGCGCTAAATACGTGAGCCAGAGTCCATGGACGCTGGTACATCTGGCGTGCAGAATCTGCGGATTCAGAGTGGCAGGCTGGCCAGTCGCATTGCCATAGGTAATGACGCGGCCAAAATCGCGCAGGCAGCGGACGCTCTTGGCCACATGCTCGCCGCCCAACATTTCCAGCGCGACATCCACGCCTTCGCCGTTGGTCAGGTCTTTGATGGCCTGCTCGTAGTCCCGCTGCTTGTAGTTGATGGGATGCTGAAGGCCGAGTTCCTGCACGCGCTTTAGCTTTTCGTCCGAAGAAGAAGTCCCGTACATTTCCAGTCCCAGCAATTTTCCAATTTGCACGGCCGCGGTCCCCACGCCGCCGGCGACGGCGTGGATAAGCACTCGTGTGGCCTTTGTTTTGGACATTGAAGCCTTCACCATCACACCCTCGCCGACAATGCCCGCCTTCCAGTACGCGAGATAGGCGGTGAAATAGTTCACGGGAAACGCTGCGCCTTCTTCCGCGCTCCACCCATCGGGCAACGGCCATAGCAATTCCGGATTCGCGTTAATCTGTCCGGCGAAGGCTGCCCATTGCGAGTAGCCCATTACCATCTTCCCGTCGGAAGCCCGGGGACCACAGAATTCCCTTCCCGCAACCAGCGGAGGGTCAGGAGTTCCGCCGTATCCGCCTCGCGCAGTCATTAAGTCGGCAAAGTTCATTCCCGCCGCTTTTACCTGCACAATTTCGCCTTCCGGCGTGGGCGCAGGGGCCTCAACATCTCGCCATTCGAGGACTTCCGGCCCTCCCCATCGAGTAATGACAATCGCTTTCATATCAAAAGTTTACAGCAAATCAAAGAAGGCATTCTCCCCGCGTCCCGCTGCTTTACGATCCTGCTACGCAGGCAGTCAAAGCAGGTATATACTTTTGCAAATATTCTGGCCGCTCTGCCCGTGAGTGGGGCGCCGCTGATTGACCGCATTCGTTTCACGGCATTCATAGAGCTTCGGTTCGTGAAGCTGTGTTTTGCTTGGCGTTCGGATTTTCTGCCGCGCGGGGCGGAGGGTTCTTGAGGGGGAGGTTTCGCGTGGACTTAGTTCTGATTCGGCTCTTATTCATCATTATCGTAGGAATTACCTGTTATCTCATCCAACCATTCGGGCTTGTTCATCCCTGGAATGCGATTGCTGGATCATCTCTTGGCCTGGCGATCGTGCTGTTTGAATGGAGGTTGCGCCATGTCAGCTTAAAACGGCTGATAGGCGCGGCCATCGGAAGCATTCTGGGCATTATCGGCGCGTACATGTTCAGCCTGGTCATCCGCAACAGCCTTCCTGACAATGCGACACGCAGCTTCATGCAAATCATGGTGATGCTCCTGATGGCCTATGTCGGGCTCATCGTCGGCGCGAACAAAGGAGACTTGCTCAACCTTTCTGCGCTGGGCGGCGTGTTCGGCGGAGAAAAGCAATTCAAAAAAAGTTTCAAGATCCTCGATACCAGCGTGATTATTGACGGCCGCATTGCCGACATTTCAGAGACGGCGTTTCTTGACGGCATCATTGTGATCCCGCAATTTGTGCTGCGCGAATTGCAACTGGTCGCCGATTCGTCGGATTCGCTCAAGCGCAACCGCGGACGCCGCGGTCTCGACATTTTGCAGCGGCTGCAAAAATCCGCGCACCTGCAAATTCAAATTGTTGAAGATGATTTTCCCGCCGTCCGCGAAGTGGACTTAAAACTGATTGAACTGGCGAAGGTCTACGAAGCCAAGATCATCACCAATGATTTCAATTTGAATAAAGTCGCGCAGTTGCAGGGCGTGGACGTGCTTAACATCAATGAACTCGCGAATTCTTTGAAGCCCATTGTTCTGCCCGGTGAAGGCATGAAGGTCTTTATTCTGAAAGAGGGTAAGGAATATAACCAGGGCGTCGCTTACCTGGACGACGGCACTATGGTGGTTGTGGATAACGCCCGCAAGATGATTGGCAAGACCGTCGACATTTCCGTGACCTCGGTGCTACAGACCACGGCGGGAAAAATGATCTTTGGAAAATGGGATGAAAGAACTGCGCCTCGCGTGGAACAACGTCCGCAACAGCCGGCGACGATTGCGGTTAGTGGTGAAGCTAAAAAATTAGAGTCCCTGGTCGCGGAGCCATCCGCGGAATAAGAATTATTCGCTAGCCACGATAGAGCGAACGCCGATGACGTGGCCGTCTACATCACCCGTCACTTTGGCCCGCTGGCCCGCGAATTTATTGAACATCGTTTTATTGCCGCGCAGGGTGTAGCTGCCGCCGCTACTCACCAAAATGTAGCTTGCGCCGCGATGCATGCAATAACGCACGCACTCCGTGGAACTGCGATTGGAATTGCGCGAGTGTCGCGCGCCGCAATAGGAATCCGTAACCATTCCCGAAACAGTGCTCAGTTCTTTTGCGCTGGATGGCTCCGGGGCTGATGGGGCTTGCGACGATCCCTGCGGGGATGTAGCCTGCGATGCTCCGCTCTGAGATGCCGGATTCGTCGCCGACGTGTTTTGTTCCGCTGCATTCGGCGCAGATGCACTCCGTGTTTCGGCGGACGCATTCACAACCGACCTGCGCACCGCAAACGCAACCGTGACGCTGACAAACAAAATACTTACGCACACCAACAGTACGAAAACTACTACCGCATAAAATTCCGCCCGCTTGATCCGACCTTGATTACAACTCTTCACAACTGCCTCCGGCAAATTTGCCGCGCTTGCTCTTTTCGTTTTGATGGCATGCTCCGCAGCAACTTTGTGTACCTTACCCGTATTCCTACTCGCACGACGCATGCCATTCCGCTTTTTATCCATCGCAACGCTAACTGTATGGCGAATGACAAGTTCTGGATGGATCATCCAAGGTAGATTGTCGATAGCCAGCACCCGCATGGCAAGAATTTCTCAGAAGCGAGCAAAGCTGGCCGGAAATGGCGCGAATTCCGTAGTTTTGTCACTCCGAAACTTAGGGGATATCGAAGCGGCTACAGGCTATTTCCAGGCCTATGCGGTTTCCCTCGATCTGATTGATTCCAATGGTGATAGTTGGGCTGCTCCGGCAGCCCACAGAACCCTATCAATTCTGTTGTTTTAGCATCGGTGCTATGAAACCATAAGTAAGCAATCCTTAATAATTCCAGTTCCTCCCCGGATTTGCTTGGTTATCTGTGATTAGCGCCGTCTTCATTCCCGCGACAGTCTCGCTGCTTCTGTTCCTGGTGTTTACCTATCTCTACGAACAGAGCAAGCAGGCCTATTTCCGCGCCTGGCAAATTGCGTGGACGGTGTACGCGCTGCACTATCTCTTCGTAGGCTGGAACGCTTTTTCGAACTCGAGCATCGCTGCATTCATCAGTTCAGTTCTACTCGGCACCACAGCCATTTGTCTGGTAGTTTCCACACGTCTGCTGCGGCACAAATTCACTCTCCGCTGGTTTGACGGAGCGTTATTCGCGGTTGTGGTGGCGCTGGCCTATTGGAACTTGCACCGGCAAAGCGCGGGTGGAATATTGCATTTTGACGCAGCGTCCAATCCGCATTTGCTGGTGGATTGGTTTGTGGCACTGTTGTTGCTCTATTGCGCGGTGTTTTTCTACCGGCATTCCTACCGGAAAGGCTCGCTGGCGTTTACCTTCCTGGCGCTGTCGCTTTTGTTATGGGCGGGCATCATGATCGTTCGCGTCTCGCATGGCGCCTATCTTCAGGTTTTTGGAGCAGGCGGACAGATGTTTGGCGCCATTCCGCAAATGTTGCTGGGCATTTCGATGGTCATGGTGCTCTCGGAGTACGAACGCGAAGCCGTGCAGGAAAACGCGCTGGCGTTTTCCACGTTAAGTTCGGACCCCACGGGGCTGCTCTCATCAGACGACGTGCTCCCTAGCATGCAAAATCTTCTCGACCGCCTGGTTTCATCGCTGCAAATCAGTCGTTCCATGATTTATATCTCGGAGCGCTGGCGCGGAGTGCTGCCTTCGGTGCAGCGCGGTTTTTCCGAGGACTTCCTGGCCCGGATGGAACAGGGCGGGGCGGGTGAATATCTTTCGGAACTGGCCTACAAACGGGGCGCGCCGATTACTTTGCGTAATATTCAGGAAATGTCCGAGCCGCTGCCGGCTTTTCCCGGAGCTCGCTTTGCGCAGTTGCGCGAGGACATGGGCCAGGAAAACGTGCGCAACCTGACGGCGGTCAGCCTGCAGACCCGAGAGCGCATTTTTGGCGTCATCGTGTTTGCTTACGCGGAGCGCCGGTTGCTGGGCTCCTCAAAGCTGCGTCTGCTGAACGGCTTGGCACTGCAAATTGGTTTGTCGCTGGAAAATTATGTGGTGATGCACGAGGCGCAGCGGAGGACCAAAGAGTACGAGTTGCTGACCGAGATCGGCCAGGCGATCAGCTCTCACCTTGACCAGGAAGATATTTTTTCCGCGATTCAAAAGGAACTGGGACAGATTTTTGATACCACTACTTTCTTCATCGCCTTTCAGTCGGGTGACGATCTGCATTTTGAGTTGGAGCTGGTGGACGGTAAAAACCTGCCCAAGCGGACGCGCAAGTTTGAGAACAGCTTGTCGGAATATGTGATCCGTACGGGCCAGCCGTTGCTGATTCGCTCCAACGTGGAACAAGTGCGCGAGCGCCTCGGAGTAGTTTATGTGAATCCGAGCCGTGTGATTAAGTCTTTCTGCGCGGCGCCGATTTTCCTGGGCGGAAAATCAGTGGGAATCATGGCCGCTCTGAGTTCCGATCGCGAGTACGTTTTCGAGCAGCGCGATTTGGAAGTGATGCAAACCGCCGCGGGCCAGGTTTCCGTGGCCGTCGAAAACGCGCGTTTGTTCCAGGAAGAGCAACGCCGCTCGCGGCAACTGGCGTTTCTGAACAACATTTCGAAGATGGCGATTTCCAGCGAAAGTTCCGAGCAGATGCTGATTTCCATTGTCAGCGAGATCCAGAAGAACTTTCACTACGATCATATCGGCATCGGCATTTTTGATTACGTTAGCAAGGAAATTGAAATCAAGGCGGAGGCCGGAAGCACCAACCAGGCACTGGGACGGCGCATTCCGCTGGGCGCGGGCATTTTGGGGCGCGTGGCGCGCACGGGCGAAAAGGCGCTAGTGCAGTCGCATGACCCGGCGCAGTTGCAGGGAATCATCGCGGGCTCCCGCTCCGTGCTGTGCATTCCGGTCACCTACGGCGAAACGCTGCTCGGCGTGCTCAACGTCGAAAGCGCGAAGGAAGATGCATTCTCCCCGCAAGATACGCTGATCATGAACACCATGGCCGACTTGCTGGCCACTGCGCTGCACAATGCATTCGTCTTCCAGAAGTTGCAGCAGCAATCCATTACCGATGGGTTGACGGGATTAAAGACTAGAAGATATTTCTGGGAATCATTGAACCAGGAGTGGAAGCGCGCGGCACGTTCGGGAAGGCCGTTTTCCGTGGTGCTGATGGACCTGGATAAGTTCAAAGAAGTGAACGACACGCTCGGCCATCTGGAAGGTGATCTCGTGCTGGCGCGTGTGGGGCGCATTTTGGAGCAAAAGAGCCGACAGTCCAATATTGTTTCCCGCTACGGCGGAGACGAATTCATTATCCTGATGCCCGAAACCGGCGCGGAGCAGGCACAAATTCTCGCGGAACGCCTGCGCCTGTGGATTGCGACCGACCCCATGCTCAGTCAGCAGCACATTACGGGAAGCTTTGGCGTGGGCAGTTTTCCCGTGCATGGCTCGTCGTCGGAGGAAATTATCCGAGCGGCTGATTCCGGCATGTACGTTTCAAAACACGCCGGGGGTGATCGGGTCTCTACCGCCGACGAATCTGGCGAAGGCGAGAGCGCCGCGCTGCAACGGCAACTGATCGCCGGTTACATTGAAGGATTTCTGCATCGCGAGCATGCCGGGCTGGAGCATCTGGAAGAATTACTCGCAACTTTGAAGAAGTTGTCGGGTGGCGAGAAAAATCTTAACGTGGATATGCTGCGTGATTCCATTGAAGCGCTCACGCACGCAGCCGAAGCGCGAGAATCGAACGCGACGGGACACGGAGAAATGGTTTCTCGTTACGCGGGTGTACTGGGACGGGCCATTGGTATGACGCCCGACCAGATCGCTGATCTGGAATACGCGGCCCGCGTTCACGATGTGGGAAAGATATTCGTGCCGGAGCGCATTTTGAACAAGATGCATCCGTTGAGCGATGACGAATTCTATTTCGTCAAACTACACACCCGCGTGGGAGCGGACATTGTGGGCACATTGCCGCACGGCGACTCGCTGCGCGAGGCGATTGCCCACCATCATGAAGCCTTCGACGGTTCGGGATATCCGGCTGGCTTGCGCGGGGAGCAAATCCCGCTCTGGGCGCGGATTCTCCTTATCGCCGACGCTTACGCGAACATGACCATGGAGCGCTCTTTTGGACCGGCAAAGAGCAATGAAGCAGCCCTGATTGAATTGGAAAAGTTCAGCGGCACACGCTATGACGGGATGCTGGTGCGGATTCTGATCCGCGAACTTCGCGCCGAACAGGCTTCCTGGACGTTGGGAAGCTGACATTGGTGCGCTGACCTTGGGAAGCTAGCCCCGCGTGACCACGCCATTTACTTACCCCGCAATTGCGATCCTGCTATTCTGAGCGTGTCCTGCCATGGAGTTGCTTTCTCAAGACCTGCCGCCGGTGGAAATTGTCGGCAAGCAGCTTATCCATCGCGTCCTCTTCGCGCTGGCGGTGCTCATCGCGGCGCTCGCCGGATCGCTCGGCGGACTGTTTCTTGTTTATTCCACCGATCTTCCTCAGGTGGAAGAACTGGAGAGTTATCGGCCTAGTTCCGTCACCGAGGTCTACGACGATCAGGGGCGCGTGATTGGTTCTTTCGCGCTGCAGCGCCGCGTGGTGGCCAGCTACAGCGACTATCCTCCGGTGTTGTGGCAGGCGCTCATCTCTATTGAAGACAAGGATTTTTACCGCCACTGGGGCGTGAACGTGTGGCGCACCTTTGGCGCGGCTTATCGCGATATTGAATCTGGCGGGAAGGTGCAGGGCGCTTCAACGTTGACCATGCAACTGGCGCGAAATCTCTTCCTTTCGCCGGACCGGTCTTTTCACCGCAAGATTCAGGAAACGCTGCTGGCCATTCAGATTGAACATCGCTTCACCAAGCAGCAGATTCTGACTCTTTACGCGAACCAGATTTACCTGGGCCATGGCGTGTATGGATTTGAGGCCGCTTCGGAGTATTACTTCAGCAAGCCGGCAAAGCAACTCACGCTGGAAGAAGCGTCGCTGCTGGCCGCGCTGCCCAAGTCTCCGGTTTACTACTCTCCCATTGTTCATCCCGACCGCGCCCTGAAGCGGCGCAACCTGGTGATCAATGGAATGCTTGAGGATGGAAAAATTACCGCCCAACGCGCGGTCGCTGCGCGCGAGACTCCTCTCGGCTTGGATCTCGCTCACGATCTGAATTCACTCGCGCCGTATTTCGTGGAAAATATCCGCCGCTATCTTGAGAACAAATACGGCAGCGACCGCGTGCACGAGGGCGGGCTGCGGGTGTACACGTCTCTGGATGTGGACATGCAACGCGCTGCGCGCAAGGCCGTGCTCGACGGTCTTGCCGCTTACGAAAAACGGCAGGGATGGAAGGGACACCTGGAAAACGTTGTGGACGAAGGCGCGGAGCTCAAAACCTATGAGAACCCTGACTGGGATGATGAAGCCGAGGTCGGCGATTATATCCACGCGCTGGTCACGGCGGCATCAGGAAATTCAGCCGTTATCAAATTTGGAAGATATTCTGCCGAGATGACATCGGCGGATAGTGCATGGACGCGCCGAAAGATCTCTGAAATCCTGAAGCCGGGCGATGTGGTATACGTGAAGATTCTTTCGCTCGCGGCAAATGGCAGGGCCAGCGTGGACCTCGAACAGGATTCCGGAGCGCAGGGCGCTCTGGTGGCGATTGACAACGGCACGGGCGAGATCAAAGCGATGGTGGGCGGCCGCGACTTTAACGAATCAAAATTCAACCGGGCCACCGAGGCCCTGCGCCAGGTCGGCTCGTCGTTCAAACCGTACGTGTACACTGCCGCGATTGATAAAGGCGCGCGGCCCGATGACACCATTGTGGATGAGCCCGTGGCCTTCCAGACCGAATCCGGCCCCTACATTCCTCATAATTACGAAGAGAACTTTGAAGGGACGATCACCCTGCGCCGGGCGCTGGCGCAATCATTGAACATTCCCGCGCTGAAGCTGGCGAATAATATGGGCATTCAGACGGTGATTGATTATGCGCGGCGGTTTGGCATTAGTTCTCCCCTCCCTCCGTACTTGCCGGTGGCGCTGGGCGCGGCAGGAGTTTCGGTGCTGGAGCAGACTTCCGCTTACAGCGTGTTTCCCGACGATGGCGTGCGTATCGTGCCGCGCGACATCCTCAAGGTCAGCGACTATGAAGGGCGCGTTTTGGAAGAGGACTATCCCGATGTGAAGGACGTGATCAGCGCGCGCACGGCCCGCCTTATGACATCCATGCTGCAAAGCGTGGTGGAGCACGGTACAGGAGTCGCCGCCAGCAGCCTGAAGTTGCCGCTCGCGGGCAAAACGGGTACCACCAATAATTTTACTGACGCGTGGTTCATTGGATTTTCTCCTTCAACCACTTGCGGCGCGTGGATTGGCTACGACGAACAGAAGTCGCTCGGCCCGCGTGAGACGGGCGCTCGCGCCGCACTGCCGGTGTGGATGGACTTTATGAAAGCAGCGCTGGCGGGAAAAGATCCGGGGGCTTTCCAGCCGCCTCCCGAGTTGCCACCGAATCCGGTAGCGCAAAAGTTGGATAAGGCTGATGACGCTGCGCCGGAGGAAGAAGCGCGGTAAGGATTGCTCACATAGCGCAATTCAGAGAAGGTTCAATCGGCTTTCAATCGGCGGCAAGGAGTCTAGTTATTGGACATAAGAACATATTACTAACCGGTTACTATATAGAGAAACTTAAGGGATACCACCAACGCCGTATTGACATACATTGAATCGGTATGTAGTGTGTTGTACATATCCGTTACGCTCGTAGGCGAGCACGTTTCTTAGAACCCTCGGGGAGTACCCGAGGGTTTATCAATTTATGAGCAAAAAGATAATAATTCTGATTGATGGTGGATACCTGCGTGTTAAAGCGAAAAAAGCTAGGAAAATCTACAACCCAGATTTTATAGAGAATTTCGCGCACAAATGTAGGGAACAGGGTGAGGATATTTTTCGTGTCCTCTACTACGACTGCGCTATGTATAAGGGCACGGTTAGCCTACCGATTTCAGGGAATACATACACTTTCACTAGCAATGACAAATGGCTTGATGACCTAGCCCGTAAAGACTTATTCGCCGTCCGTAGGGGCGTACTTAAATTTCGCGGATACAAGCCTAAACAAACTCCAGTCAATCCTGCCGGCCCTCCGACGGATGCTGATTTTGCCGCTGATTTTGAGCAAAAAGGGGTAGATATGCGAATCGGGCTGGATATTGCATCGTATTGTGTCAATAAATGCATT
>JANWKU010000134.1 GCA_025451215.1 Terriglobales bacterium | reverse complement strand
CAGAATGCGCAAACGGCGCCTGATCGCGCCGGCACATTCGTGGTGATGGGTGTGGTGGCGGTGCTAAGCTTCCACATCCTGGTCAACGTCGGCATGGTAGTCGGATTTATGCCAGTAACCGGAATACCTTTGCCATTAATGAGTTATGGCGGGTCTTCCGTCCTGTTTATGTTCTTGGCGCTGGGTATTGTGATGAATGTACGGATGCGCCGGTTTGTGAACTAAGATCAGGGCAAAGGTCTGCGGACCTTAACGATTTGCGGATCAGAATTTTACGACTAGAGTTCAGCCGCATCCAGGGGATGCGGTCTTTGACAGATACAGATTTGGTACAGAAACAGATAACGATCGCCCTCGCGTAAAGAGGACACACACCGGTTGAGTTGCAGTAGGGAACCGGGCAGGATTAAAGCTAGGCGTTGCTGGGCAGGTAACGGCCCCTTCGGACATTTCAGAGCGGCGCTCTGAATCAGTTGTCCGAGAGAGCGGTCACAAACCCGAATAGAACGCGGATTGCGATAGTGCAAAAGATTCCTAAGTTGATCGAACGGAACCAGCTTCGGGCCACATACCGAAGCAGCAGCCGCCCCCAACCGGAGCGGAACATCGCATTGCTACATCCTCTCGACATTCTTCTGCTTTCCATCCGGTGATGCCTGCGCCGCGAAACGGCGCCGGGCCGGAGTTTTTAATGACAAAAGAATTGTTTGTTTCAGCCACCCCACACGAGACCAAAGTTGGGATGGTGGAAGATGACCTGCTCGCGGAAATCTACCTGGAGCGGGAAAACGAATACACCTTAGCAGGGTCCATTTACAAAGGCCGCGTGACGCGCGTGTTGCCCGGCATGCAATCGGCGTTTGTGGATATTGGCCTGGAGCGCGACGCGTTCCTCTATGTCTCCGATTTCATGGAACTGGAAGACCCGGAGGATCTGGACGAAATTCCGACCCAGGGTCTCGCTCCGCAGAACCATAGAAGTCAGGAGCAAGGAATTCAGGAGCATGGCACTCAGGATCATAGAACCGAACCTGTCACGGAAATTCAGCAAGAAGCTAGCCGTGCGGAGACTTCCGAAGAGGTAGAGGACGGCGGCCCGTCGGAATCGGAGACGGTGTCATCCGAGTCGCAGGGCCGAGAGGGTTCTGAATCACGGGAAGGGCGGGGAGGGTTGAGGAACCGCCGTCGCCGTCGCGGACGCCGCGGCGAACGCACCATGCCGGAGACCAAATATGCCAGGCCGGAGCAGTCAGAGCGGCCAGTGCGCGAAACCCATCGCGCGGAACCTTCCGACGACTCCGACTTCGGACCGCCCCCGGGATACCAGCCGATACTGTTACCTGGAGAATCGATTTCGAAATACCGGCAGCAGCCGCCCTCACAGGGCCGCCCGGCGGAGCGGAGCGCGTCGACGTCCGCGGCTTCGTCTCAATTTTCATCATCTCGATCTCGCGGGGGCGAAACCGAATTCCCGCCCCGGCTTTCCGAGAAATTTCCGGAAGATGAGCCTTTATTCGCGACCCGCGAAAATGCCAATGCTAAAGATGTAAGCGCGCGTTCATTGCGCGATGAGGAAGCACAATCCGAAAAAGCGTCGTTGCATCCTGAATTGAATGTTGGTTCTTCGGAGTGGGAACGAGAGCAGCAGCGGCTGCACCAGATGAACGTTGCCGCGGTATTTGGCGAAGAAGTGGCCGAGGAACTCCAGGAAGAAGAACGGATGTCGGCCGAGCATGGACGCGAAGAGGATGTTTTAAGTCTTCGCGAACGTTCCACGGCACCCGCGGCGGCCAGCGGGACGATGGAGGAAGAGGAGATCGAAGAGGAAGAAGCCGACCTTGATTCCTACGTGCAGGCGTTGGAAGACGACGCCGCGTTTGAAGAGATGGAAGAAGAAACCCACGCGGCCGGAGAGTTTGACGAAACGGAAACGCATGAAATAGCCGCAGCCACGGAAACCGATGTCGAAGGCTCAGTCCCCTTTTCTGCCGAGCCGATTCTCTCGGAAGAAGTTGAGACAGCTGGCGAAGAAGTGGACCCGGAAGCCGAGGAAGAATCCGAACTCGAAGTAGCGCAGGAAGAGGCAGAAGCGCTGCTGGACGCGGAAGCACGCGGCAATGGCACGGTGGATGCGCGGGCAGAGGTCCGAGCGCCCTCCACAACCGCGGCCTACACCAAACGCGCACGACGACCGGACTTCAACCGTCGTGGTGGTGGTGGACAGCGCAATCGTCGTGGCGGCAGTGGCGGCGGGCGACGTTTCCCACGCCGTGAGCCTCAAAATCTGCCACTTATCAGCGACCTGCTGAAAGAAGGCCAGGAAATTCTTGTGCAGATCGCGAAAGAGCCGATTGGCAAAAAAGGCGCGCGCATTACCAGTCACATCGCGCTGCCGGGACGGTTCCTGGTTTACATGCCAACGGTCAATCACACGGGCGTCTCGCGGAAGATCGCTTCTGAAGAAGAACGCCAGCGCCTAAAGCGGATCATCATCAGCGAGCGCGAGAACGGGCATGGAGGCTTCATCGTCCGCACCGCCGCCCAGGGAGCGTCAGAAGATGAGCTTCGCGCCGATATCCGGTTCCTGAAGAATTTGTGGACGGAAATTCGCACCCGCGCGGAGAGTTCCAATCCCCCGGCGTTGATCTATCACGATTTGAATGTGGTGGAGCGCGTGTTACGTGACCAAGTCACCTCCGACTTTTCGGTGATTTGGGTGGACAACGAACAGGAATACGAGCGCATTTTGCGCTTCGCCCACCGCTTCCAGCCGGCACTGGTGCGGAAGGTAAAACTCTATAGCAAGGAAACTCCGCTCTACGACCAGTTTGGATTAAGCGAGGAAATCAACAAGGCGCTCAAATCGAAGGTCTGGTTAAAGAGCGGCGGCTACATCGTCATCAATCAAACCGAGGCATTGGTCGCGATTGACGTGAATACAGGAAAGTACGTCGGCAAAACCGCGCGCCTGGAAGACACGATTGTAAAAACCAATGTGGACGCCATCAAGGAGATCGTGCGCCAAATACGGCTGCGCGATCTGGGTGGCATCATCATCATAGACTTCATTGATATGGACGAGCGTCGCAACCGGCAGAAGGTTATGCAGGCTCTGGAAGAGGCGCTGCGCAGCGACCGGTCGCCATCGAAAGTGCTTCAGTTTAACGATTTCGGGCTGGTTGCGATTACCCGCAAACGCGTGAAGCAGTCGCTCGAGCGCACCATTGGAGCGCCGTGTCCGTATTGCCAGTCCACCGGCTTTGTGAAATCGGTAAGCACGGTTTGCAACGAGATTTACATCGAGATGCGCAAGATTGCCAGTCATCTCGAACACGCGGATGTAATGCTTCGGGTCAATCCGGAAGTCGGTAAGTTCCTGAAATCGACCAATGGCCGTCTGCTGAATGAGATGGAAGAGATGACCAAGCGCACGGTAATAGTGAAGAGCGATCCGGCGCTACATCAGGAGCAGTTCGACATCAATTAATTCGCGGATCGGTTGAGGATTTTATATTCAGAAAAAGACGGGCTTCGGCCCGTCTTTATTTTTATTTTTCCGCCGGACACCAGGAATTTTATTTGTTGGCAGCGCCCTTCCTGCGGTTTTTTCTGGCATCGTATTCGGCGCGAATCTTCTCGTAGCTTTTGGCTAAGGCCTCCAATTCCTTGTCGGAAAGGTGTTCGATGCTGATCATGTCATTGTGCGCGTCGTGCATGGAATGAATGAGCTCATCAAGTTTTAAGTGGATGGCACGGGCGTCGCGATTTTGAGTGTTCTGTATCAGAAAAACCATGAGAAAGGTCACAATCGTAGTCGCTGTATTGATGACCAGTTGCCATGTATTTGAATACTGGAAAGTGGGGCCAACCGAGGCCCAGGCCACGATGATGAGGAAAGAGGCCAGGAAAGCCCATTTGGTCCCGACTATAAACGACATCTTCGTAGCAAATACCTGAAAATGGTCTCCTACCCGGTTGCTTTGTTTCGCTTCGGCCATTGTGATTCTCGCCTCCTGAAATTGCCACACTTTCGATGCAGCTTCCATGCGTCGCGTCCAGAGAGTTGGCCGAGGTGCAAAGTAAAGTTGTGCCATGGGCCGCACTTTTCACGGGCTTTCATTTCAGCCAAAATACATAACGGTGCGATTGCTGAAGCGAGAATGGAAAACGTGCGGTGAAATGTGGGCTGTGCTGTTTCTGATCGTGGTCCTGCCGGTTGCCATGGCGCAAAATCTGCCTGGGGGAAATGAGAATCCGAGTGCGAGCGCTTTGTTTAACAAATCGGAGTTTTCCCTGGATGATCCGGCGAGTTTGTGGGTCATAGTCAATAAAATGCGGCGGTTGCCCGCGGGATATGTTCCGGCTGACTTAGTTGTTCCACATGTGCGCTTGCAGCTTTCGCCAAAGGCCGAGCGCATGCATGTTCGGCAAGTGGCGGCGGGTCCCTTGCAGGACCTTTTTGCCGCCGCGCACCAGGCCGGATTTAATCTTGAACTCCTGAGTGGATATCGCTCGGAGGCCTACCAGAAAAAAATCTATGACAAGTATGTAAAGAAATTAAAAGCGCGGGCGGCCATTGCCAGCGCGCAACCTGGCTATAGCGAGCACCAGACGGGCTTGGCCGTTGACTTAGACCGCAATAGAGACCTTCGCTGCCTGGCGATGCCTTGTTTTGCCGCGATGCCCGAAGCCAAATGGCTTGCCGAGCACGCGCATGAGTTTGGATTTATTATTCGCTACGAAAAAGACAAAGAATCCGTTACCGGCTATGAATACGAACCGTGGCATCTGCGCTATGTGGGCAAAGAGCTGGCGACGGAATTATTTCTCAACCATCAAACGATGGAAGAATTCTTCGGCATTGCATCGATGCCCAAAAATGCCGTAGCTGCAATTCCCTAAAAAACATACAGATAATCTTCGCGAGAAAAGCTTTTCGATCTGGACGCAAACTCTATTTCAAGTCGTATAATGGCCCGCTGGCTCGGAGCTTGTTTTGCACGAGTTAGATATTCCCATTAAGGAAACCCTGAATGGATAGGCATCCCTCCTTGCTTCAAAGCAGCCGTCGAAATTTTATGGTCACATCGGGAGCCGTGCTTGCGGCCGCAGCAATGAATCCTTCGTTGGCGTTAGCAAATCCCGGAGCATCGGCTGGCCCCGCGCCGCAGGAAACCGGGGGTTCCGTCCCGGGTGCGCTTCCCAAAGACATCGCACGCAAAATTTCCATTGGAGTTTTTGATGCTGCGTTTCCTGACTGGACGCTGGATCAAATGCTGGAAAAGTTTTCCGCCTGGGGTGTGGAAGCGGTTGAAATCGGTACCGGAGGCTATCCCGGTTCACACCATTGTCCGGTGCAGGAACTTCTTGATGATCCCGCCAAGTTGCAGGCTTGGAAGAAGAAATTTGATGATCGCAATATTCAGGTGGCCACGCTTAGCTGTCACGGAAATCCGCTGCATCCGGATTCGCAGGTTGCGGCGCGCGATGCGGAAACCTTCCGCAAGACCGTGCAGCTTGCCGAGAAACTCGACGTCAAAGTGATTGTTGGATTCTCCGGGTGCCCCGGAGGCAGTCCGACAGACACGCAGCCCAACTGGGTGACGTATCGCTGGCCCCCCGAGTACGCGCAGATGCAGGATTGGCAGTGGAAAGAGAAGGTCGTGCCATATTGGAAAGACGCGGCGAAGTACGCCCGTGAACATGGCGTCCACCGGCTTGCTTTTGAAATGCACCCGAATTTTGTTGTGTACAATCCGAAATCCTTGCTCAAACTGCGGGATGCCGTAGGCGAGGAAATCGGGGCCAACTGCGATCTGAGTCATCTGTTCTGGCAAGGTTGCGACGCGGTCACGGTGATCCATCTTCTCGGTAAGCAAGGTGCGCTCTTTCATGCGCACATGAAGGACACTTGCTTCTATAAAAGCAATGTAGATAAATACGGCGTATTGAATTTTGCCTTTGAGACCAAAGACTTGCCCGAAGCCTCTGAAACTTTTCGCGCAGTCGGTTACGGACATGGCGCGAACACCTGGAAAGAAATTTTGCGTGCGTACATGGAAGTTGGCTACGACGGAATTTTCAGCATCGAGAACGAAGACCCGATTCTGCCCGGTGAAGTCGGCGTGCAACGCGCTTTGTATGTTTTGAAAAACGTGCGCAGTGAGCTTCTGGGCACCTCCGCATAAATGGAGAATGGAATGGACCGCCGAAAATTCTTAGGGACCACATTCGGGGCTGTGACTGCCGCTACGTTGTTAACCCGTCAAGGATGGGCCGCGGCGAACCGGAGGATTGATCATTTGGGAGTGCAGCTTTACACGGTGCGCAATCAAATGAAGCAGGATTTTGAGGGCACGTTGGCGAAGGTCGCAGGCGTTGGTTACAAGGAAGTGGAGTTTGCCGGTTACTTCGACCACTCGCCGCAAGATGTTCGCGCCATCCTGGATCGTCACGGCCTGAGCGCACCGTCCGCGCATGTTCCGTATAGCAGTTTTGGCGATCAATGGCCGCAGATCATTGAAAACAGCAAGGTGATGGGACACAAGTACATCATCAATCCCTCGATTGATAGAGCTGTTCTCAATCAGCCCGACGGTTGGAAGCGTGCTGCTGACACCTTTAATAAGGCAGGCGCGGTGAGCAAAAAAGCTGGTGTGCAGCTCGGTTACCATAATCATTGGATCGAGTTTCGGCCCACGGCCGATGGGAAACTTCCCTATGACATCCTTCTGGCCGAGTGCGATCCCGATCTAGTGAAGATGGAAATGGATATTTGTTGGGTGAAGGTTGCCGGGTACGATCCATTGGTATATTTGCAAAAATATCCTGGGCGGTTTCCTTTGGTCCATGTGAAGGACATGAAGAAATTTCCTGACCCAGCCACTGTCACGCAACAAACGGAAAATCAGAACATGACGGATGTCGGAAGCGGCGCGACTGACTGGAAGCGTCTATTTTCCCAGGCTAAAGGTATTAAGTACTACATCGTCGAGCACGATGAGACGTCGACGCCGTTTGAAAGCATCAAGAACAGTTACAACTATCTGAAGAATTTGCGGTTCTAGCGATTAATCTTTTAGGGATTGTTTTCAAGGACGGGCCCATGGCGCAAGTGATTCGCTCTCCGAAAACGTACGATGTCTGCATTATTGGTTCAGGCGCGGGGGGCGGGACCGCGGCGAAAGTCCTCACCGAAGGCGGCCTGGATGTTGTGATGCTTGAGGCTGGGCCGCCGCTAAATCCAGGAAAAGATTTCAAAGAACACGTGTGGCCTTACCAGCTAGATCATCGCGGCATTGGCGTTGGCGGTAAATTGCGGCACCAGCTCAACGATGAATTCATGGCCCCCAATGGCTTCTGGGAGATTGAAGGCGAGCCCTACACGCAGGCGCCCGGCAGCAATTTCGCATGGTTTCGCTCGCGCATCGTCGGCGGACGCACGAATCATTGGGGACGAATCGCGCTGCGCTTTGCTCCCGTGGATTTCAAGGCCCGCTCCACGGACGGCATGGGCGATGACTGGCCGCTCGCGTACGAAGACCTTGCGCCTTATTACGACAAAGTTGAGTCTTATATCGGCGTGTTTGGAAGCCGGGAGAATATTCCTTCCGCTCCGGATGGAATTTTCCTGCCGCCGCCGAAGCCGCGCTGCACAGAAACCATCATCAAGAAGTCGTGCGACAAGCTCAACATTCTGTGCGTGCCGTCCCGGTTGGCAATTCTCACTAAACCGCTGAATGGCCGCGCTCCATGTCACTACTGCGCGCAATGTGGGCGGGGATGCATCAGTGCGTCGAACTTCAGTTCCAGTCAGGTCATGATTCCTCCGGCGCAGGCGACGGGGCGGCTGACGCTGATTACCAATGCCATGGCGCGCGAGATACTGCTTGGCAGCGATGGCAAAGCGCGAGCGGTTTCCTACATTGACAAGGCTACGCGCACCGAAAAACAAGTGAGCGCGAAGTCATTTGTTCTGGCGGCTAGCGCATGTGAGTCGGCGCGGCTTCTGCTGAATTCTCGCTCTACATCGTTTCCTGATGGACTGGCGAACGGTTCCGGCGTGGTCGGACGCTATTTGACGGACAGCGTGGGAAGCTCCGGCATGGGTTATCTTCCATATCTCGAGAAAATGCCGCCGCATAACCATGATGGCGTGGGCGGAATGCACCTGTACATCCCGTGGTGGAAGTTTGACCGCAAGAATGATTTTCTGCGTGGGTATCACATTGAACTCTGGGGCGGACGCGGGATGCCCACGGCAGGCCAGTTTGATGGAGTGTGCAACGATTTTGAGGGCTACGGCACTTCGCTCAAACAGAAATGCCGCAGCATGTATGGCACATTCATCGGATTTTCTGGCCGCGGTGAAATGATTCCCAACGAGAAAAGCTATTGCGACATTGACCCTAATGTCGTGGACAAGTGGGGAATTCCGGTGCTGCGCTTTCATTGGGCGTGGGGCGACAATGAAATCGGCATGGCGAAAGACATGCAGGAAACTTTTCGGGCCATTGTAGAAGCGGCTGGAGGGACCTACCAGGACCGCGCCAGACGCAGCGAACAGCCGCCCTACGGGATTTCTGAAGGCGGAGAAATCATCCACGAACTAGGTACGGTTCGTATGGGAGCGGGTCCTAAGACGTCCGCTTTAAACCAGTACTGCCAGGCGCATGAGGTAAAAAATCTGTTTGTCGCTGACGGAGGAAGTTTTGTGAGCAATGCCGACAAAAATCCCACGCTCACCATTATGGCGCTTTCATGGCGCGCTTCCGAATATCTGCTCGGCGAAGCGAAGAAGGGCAATCTGTAGGAGGATTTATGGATCCCAATCAAATTTCACGCCGCGCTATTTTGAAATCGTTGACCGTGGGGACGTTCGCGGGGTCGGTGTTGAGCGTAATTCCGGCGCGGGCGGCGGAGCTGGCGCACAAAATGATCGCGGCGGAAAAAGCGAACTCTGCGAACGGCGCCTATAGTCCGAAATTCTTTTCCGCGCAGCAATACAAAACGCTGCAAAATCTCTGCGAGGCAATTTTTCCCGCTGATTCCGACTCGGCCGGCGCCGTCGAAGCCGGAGCGCCGGAGTTTATTGACCTTCTGACGAGCGAGAATGCCGACTATCAATTGACTCTGGGGGGCGGCCTGCTATGGCTCGATTCCACATGCGGTGACCGTTACGGCAACGTTTTTCTTAATTGCAGTTCAGAGCAGCAAAAAGAAATTTTGGACTTGATTGCCTACAGCAAAAATGGATTGACCAATCCGGGGTTAAGCCAAGGGATCGCGTTCTTTGCGCTGCTGCGTATGTTCACCGCGGACGCATTTTTTACCAGCAAGATCGGTATTCAATATTTGGGATATATCGGGAACACTTTCCTGACGGAATTTCCGGGCTGCCCGCCCGTGCCTGAGGCGTAATCGCCGCTCATTCCACGTGGTAAAAGCCATCGCGACGGGCTAGCTCGATGCGCGTTTCGAATAGCCGACTCAACGGTGCGCTTTGTAGAACATTTTCTTTGACGCCATCCGCAACAATTCTTCCTTTTGACATCAAAATGACGCGCTCGATTTCCGGAATAATGTCCGGGAGCTCATGGGTTACCAGAATGATTCCAATGCCTTCGTTGGCAAGCGAGCGCATCGTTTGCCGCAGGCCATGCTGTGCGGCAATGTCGAGAGAGTTGCAGGGTTCGTCAAACAGCAATGCCAGCGGACGATGCACCAGGGCCCTCGCAATCAGGATTCGTTTTGCTTCTCCGGAGGACATCTCGCAGACTGGGCGGTCCGCAAGATGAGAAACACCAAGGCGCTCCATCGCCTGATGAGCTGACTGTCGCTTTTCCCGATCAACGGAATGATTGGAGTACACACTGTTACTGCTGAAAAAGCCGGAAAGCACAACCTCCATGCCGACGGCTTCGCCGGTACACATAGACATCAGGTCATTGGAGACGATGCCCAGATGGGAGCGCAGGTCGAAAACGTTCCACATCTCCTGGCCCAGGATTCGCATGCTGGAGTTCGCTCGGACGACGGGATAGCATTCTCGCGTGATGGTCTTGATTAGCGTGGATTTTCCGCAGCCATTCGGGCCCAGAATGGCGACGTGTTCGTTGCAATTCACGCGCAAGGTGAAATCATCGAGCACGACCTTGTTACCCCGCATTACGCAAACGTTCTGGAGATCAAGGAGGGCAGGGCGTTGGGTCATTGTTTTGTAGTTTAGACGATGGGGCGATGGCGGGGAACCATGGAGAGGAACGAAAACAACAGTGGTGAATTACTGCCGGTCCAACTCTTCCAGCAGGTCCGCACGCAGAGATTTCTGGCGCTCTTTAGAAAGTTTCCCGCCACCAGAGGTCAGGTAGAAAACATCAATTGCCATCTGGCCCTCGGTATCAATCAAGGCGATATCAATGTTGCATTCCTGTGCCGCAAGGGTGGAACTGATGCGATGCAACAGGCCGGGTCGGTCTTGGGCGACGATCTGGATAAGCGTGCTCTGAGGCGAACATTCGTCATCAAATTCGATGCGGGTATCCACTTTTACTTTCGCAATGCCCTGTTTATCTGCGCGAAGGCGGTCGCGCAACAGACGGTCTAAATCCACCTGATCAGCCAGCACGTCGGCGATGCTGCGCTTAAACCTTTCCCATTCGGGCAAATTCAGATCCAAAGTGCGAAAACGGTCGGTGAAGAAAAAGGAGTCAATGACGGTGCCCGCCTTATTTGAGAAAGCGTTCGCCTTCACAATATTCATTCCCCAGGCGGCCAGTACCCCCGCCATTCGGGTGAAAAGGCGCGGGCGGTCGGTCGTGGCCAGGGTCAGTTCGTACCAGTGGCGGCCGCGTTTCAGGTCAAGCTGCACGGGATCGCTTGCCAGCCGTTCCGATAGCTCTAGATGCGTTAGAACGTTTTCCGCCGAATTCACCCGCAAATATCTCTGCGGCATTCCTTCCAAAAAGACCTTCAATTTTTTGGAGGCGACCGGGGCGAGCGATTGCAGGTGTTTCAGATTCTCATCTTCCGCCTCCGGGCGAAGT
>JANWKU010000133.1 GCA_025451215.1 Terriglobales bacterium | reverse complement strand
TCATGGCAAAAAATGCCAGGATGACGAGATCACCTGCGAACATATTGGCCCAGAGACGTATGGTCAAAGAAAGCAGTCGAGCTAAATGACTAATAGGCTCGATGACTAACATGAGAATCGCCACAGGGATGCGGATGACCAAAGATATGCTCGGATCCGACGGGCCTAAGAATTGTTTAGCATAACGGAGGACGCCATTTCTCGCGATGCCAGCAATATTATAGTAAAGGAATGCCAGCACGGCGCATCCCAGTGGAACTACCGGGGTGGCCGTGGGTGCTTCCAGACCTGGAATCAGACCAATCAAATTACAGATCAGAATAAACATCGCAAGCGTGGCGAGAAAAGGTATAAAGCCTTCGCTATGGTGTCCAATGATCTCTTCACTTTGGCCCTTAAGGCTACCGTGCAGCAATTCAAAAAGATGTTGCAATCCGCGCGGCCGTTCTACAGAAAGCTGTACACGAACCAGCATGAAAAGAATGAGCAAAAACGCAAATACCAGTAACTCCATGGCAGCGGAATTGCTGATAGGCGATTGTGGGTATTTGGGTTCGAAATGTACCGTTCGCAACAGTGCATCTGTTGTGCCTGCCAAGTAACGGTTGAGGATTTCGGTAAACCAAAGTTGCTCAGGCATAGTCCGGAATTCAGCTAATTGCAGTTAATGGTTAACCGCAATTTAATTTCTTTCTTTTTGGGAACTTAAACACCCTTCACAAGGACGGCATACGCCTGGTAGGCGGCTTCAAACGCAATGGCAGCCACAGGCAGAAATACCCCCGCAAAAAACGCCTTTAGACTCGCTGGGGAAACACTTAATATAACATATGCGGCGAGCGCCATTAATGTGTACCGGAGGATGAAACGAAAGATTACGCCCGTCCCTGATTCTTTTTGTCCAGACTGCGTTACGCGGTCCGCAAGTGCTGTAACCATGCGCTTGAGCCAGACAAAATTCAAATAGGCAATTCCAGCGCCAACAGCAACACCCAAAGCAGATCGCCATCCCAATAAAATTAAAAAAAATAAAGGCATGCTGATCCAGAGAACCAACACGGTGCGTTCGATGCGCACAACGGCCCGGTCAAAGAACAGTTCGCTGGTGAAATCGAGATCCATGGAAAGCATCATTGATCAATTCCGGAAGACATACCAACTTGAACTAATTTCACAAATCCCGCCAAAATACCGAGAATCAATCCCACGAGAAAAAACCAGCGAGTATGCAACCAGTGGTCAAGCGCGACTCCGACGAGCAGTCCCGCAACGCTGGCCGCAGGAAAAATGAATGCAATCTCGCTGTACTTGGCGGCTTGCGCCCAGAAGCTGTAGTTTCCGGGCTGCTTTTCTGGTTCTCTCTTCTCAGCAGTCAAACTTAGCCTCGCTTTGCGTATCGTAATTCGCACTATTTTGCAGCAGCCTGGTGGCCTTCAATCAAATCGCGAATGCGGCGGGCATCCTTTTTGCGATGTCCGTGGCTAGTGATGGGATCAGAGCCCCCGGAGGAATCTATACGTATATTCGACCAGAATACTCCGGTGGAAATCTGCACCGAGGCGACAGCGTTGATCGCGATGCTCTCTTCAGTGTTGCCGAACAACCGCGGCTTGATGCGGCTCACGCGTAATGGGCCGACCACGATTCGCGTTGGGAAGAATAAATTCCCCTTGGTCAGGCGGCTGGCTTTGAAAACTTCTTCTGTGGAAGTTTGCGCTAGTGTGGCCATAGTGGTTCCTATGAGACGCAGTCATCTTACCGCCTTATGAAGGAAGAGGACAAACGGGCTACTGATGTCTATCGGGCATGACGAATATTGTTTTTGCCAGATCCGATTGCAATATTTCCTCGCGGTAGTAGCGGCTTAAAATACCCGGCTTCCACGCAAGAAGGTCAGGGTTTTGCTCGACAAATTCTTCCCACTCGATCTTTCCTCCCGCCTTCGTGATTCGTTCGCGAATTAAAAACAAATACGCCCATGTGATGGTCTCGTTATAGAGATGCGATCTCCCACTTTTTACCGCGAGCCGTTTCAGAGCAGCAGAAAACTTTTCCAGCGCTTCGAAAATGGGGGATTCGCAGACGTAGGCGAATCCTACTCGCATGTGCTCGGCGTGATGAAATTCTTCTCCCGGCGGAGTTCCATTTTCAAAGCATTCGATGACTTCTGTGTTGGTCATTGTATGTCCCGCGATCCTGGCGAAGAGTGCAAACCATTCTGCTTGTTATAATCTCATCTTCCCTGCTTTATCCGATCCTGCTGCATTCGATGGTCCGATAGACAAGCGAAGGAGCATTTTGGCACTCGACGAGAAAATTTACGAACTGCGCCGCGATAAGCTGAAGCAAATTGAGGCATTAGGCCAGGAGGCTTATCCGCGCAAGTATGACTTCACCCATATAGTCCCGCAAATTCTCGCGCACTATTCGGCCAGCGCCGGCGAACAACTGGAGGCCTCGCGAGTAAATGTTCGCGTTGCCGGACGCATTATGGCCATTCGGCTTATGGGTAAGGCCGGTTTCGCTCATCTCCAGCAGGGCGGCCAGAAGCTGCAGATTTATGTGAAGAAAGATGCTGTCGGCGAAAAAGATTTTGAGCTTTACAAGCTGCTCGACCTCGGCGACCACATCGGCGTGAGCGGGTACCTGTTTCGCACGCGAACTGGCGAACTTTCGATCCACGTGGAGGAGATCACTTTCCTCTCCAAAGACCTGCTGCCTCTACCTGAAAAGTGGCACGGGCTTACTGATGTCGAACTCCGCTACCGCCAGCGCTACGTGGACCTGGCGATGAATCCCGAGGTGCGCGAAGTTTTTGTGAAGCGCAGCAAGCTGGTGCAATCCTTGCGCCGCTTTCTGGACTCGCATGATTTTATTGAAGTCGAAACGCCAATGATGCAGCAAGTAGCCGGCGGCGCTGCCGCGCGTCCATTTACGACCCACCACAATACGTTGGATGTTGATCTCTATCTACGCATCGCGCCTGAGCTTTATCTAAAGCGGTTGACCGTGGGCGGCTTCGATCGCGTTTACGAGATCAACCGCAACTTCCGCAATGAAGGCATCTCGACCCGCCACAATCCGGAGTTCACCATGCTGGAGTTCTATCAGGCCTACGCCGATTTCCGCACGGCCATGGATTTCACTCAGAAGCTGATTCAGCAGGCTGCCGTGGATGTGAATGGGACTGCAAAATCAAAGTGGGGCGCACACGAAATCGATTGGTCAAACTTCCATCGCATGACCATGCGCGAGGCCATCATTCATTACTGGCCGGAGGGATCCGGAGCGAAGCCGGAACTTTCTGACTTCGCCACGCAGGATTCCGTGAAGAATCTCGTAGAGCGATTCAACAAAGGTCATGCGCACGTTGCCTACGATCCAAAGGAGCCTGCGGGAAAGACGATTGCCTCCCTGTTCGAAGCAGCAGCGGAGGAACATTTGATTCAGCCGACGGTGATTTACGAATTCCCCACCGCCATCTCGCCCTTGTCCAAGCAAAAGGCGGATGAACCCGAGTGGACCGAGCGTTTTGAAATCTATGCTGGCGAAATGGAAATCTCAAACGGATTCAGCGAACTTAACGATCCCGTTGAGCAGCGAAAACGCTTCGAAGCGCAACTCTCCGAGCGCGAACGAGGAGACGACGAAGCCCACCAGATGGATGAAGACTACATCCGCGCACTTTCCTACGGAATGCCTCCGGCGGGGGGCGTTGGCGTGGGGGTGGATCGCCTTTGCATGTTGCTGACTGATTCCCACACTATTCGCGACGTGATCCTGTTTCCGCTCCTGCGTCCCGAGAAAGAATCCGAGGCGTCCCCGCAGGAACCTGAATCGTAAACAGGCAGCACCTACAAATGCACTAGGAATGGTGCAGTCGCTTTCCTACACTTGATCCAGTTTTCAGTCCATAGCGAGCGGCGCTACCGTAGTGGTTTTTCCACTGGGTCGGTAGCGCTTTGCTGCGTCTGGAAGATTCATGACTGGTAAGATGGCCCTGTCCCTCCACATTAGAATGTGTAGTTCAAATCAAACTCCTGCCGCTTGAGAATTGGTTCGGTCTGTCCCGGAGCAACACCCGTTCCGAGAATTGCATGTTCCAGATTGCTATTCAGAGTACGACCAAGAAACAGGGTGTAGCCGGCCGTTACGTTATCACGCAGTTTCCAGGTGCCATAGATCTTGTTTTGCAGAATATTCGTCGGTGCGCGTTGATCGCTCTCAGCCCAGGAGGCAATGATCGCATCCTGTTCCGTACGCCAGTACGCGTAACCCACCTGAATATCGTTCTTGTCTTTGCTCTGTCCAATACTGATGTCTCCTAAGTAAGCCTTGCCTTGAGCACCCAAGCTGGAAATCACATTGCCTGCGCTATTCAAGGGGTGGCTCGCCGCATTCAAATTATCTTCATATTCAAGAACAATGTTCAGCGGTAGCCGTTCCGAACCTGTTTTGATTTGGTTATTCCAGATGAAATCGGCATAGGTAAATCCGGAAAGAAAATGCACCTTGCCGGAGCCATCGGTGAAAGTCGCGTTGGTCATGCCATTCGCGGCAAACGCGCAAGGTGGGGCTGCAGACAAACCAAATCCGCCGGCGCAGCCTGGCCCCTCACCGGGAACTGGCAGTCCGCCTGTTGTAGTGGTCGCTTGCGTCCCAAAGGCTGAAGCCGATAACAGTGCATCCGGAAAACGCCAGTCCAGCAATGTAAATGACGGCGTGCTGCTCCACGGACCGGTTTTCAATGTGGCTGAGACCGAAGCGCCGAGCCCGAACGAATCGTCACCCTTGGAGTTTTCGTTGAAAAGCAACTGGAATGCCTGCGCGCTAAAGTTTTTCAATGCGCTTGAGCGCGAGTTAAATGACATTCTCTCGTCAAAACCTTCGGGATTGATATCTGGATCGGTGGTCAACGAAGTGCGCATCCATGGATAGGCAAATTTGCCACCCGTCAACGACAGCCATCTTTCATCTTGCGGATTGTAAGTAATGTATCCGCGCTCGAGGCCAATGGTTTTACGGTCGAAAAAGTTGGTGAGTGTCTCGTTCGTAGTGGTCGGGTCCCCCAACGTCCCCGTGGCAATGGCCAGGCCGCCAATGAAATCATTGTTCAGCTTTCCGTCAAGTCCTAGACGAACCCGAATACGGGCACGATTCCGCGAAATGGCATTGTCCTGATAGAAGCCCTCCCCGCGAACTCGGACGTCCCCGCTCAGACGAAAGCGCCCGAGCGCATCCTGAAGTGCGTTCAGCTTTTTGTCGTCGTCCTGAGCTTTTGTGTTTACAACGGCAAGGGCGGTCTTGGCCTCAACCGCGTTGGCCGAGGCCTGGTCGGCGACCCGCTGCGCTTCGTCGGCCGCATGCTGGGCCTGTGTTGCCGCGGTTTGCGCCTCGTCTGCATTGCTCTGCCCTTTCTGGGCGGTGGCATTGGTTTGCTGGGTTGCATTCAATAACTGCTGCAATTGCTGTTTAAGTTGCGCTAGTTGCTGGCCCTGTGTTTCCAATTGCTTTTGCTGCGCGGCAACCATATCCGTCAATTGCGATACTTGCTTCTGCACCTGAGTGGCTGGCGCGATTTGTTTCTTTCGCAACACTTGCGCCGATGAGGATTGGCCGAAAGCGCTTAAAGAAATGATGAGCGCAAAAGCCAATACAAAAAAGGGACGAGTATTCGTTTGCATTGAAACGAGCTCCTTGAATTTGTATGAAATGGGTGGGTCGCAATCTACAACTGGAAACAGTTAGCAGGGAGTATGGCTTTACAACAACGTCTATTCATTTGATTGACTTTCATGACAGTTCTTTCTGGTTCATTCAATGTATAAACAAAGTTTTAGGTAGCGGAGGTGAGCCCCCACTTATACTGCAACCGCTTTTCCAGCGTACGAAATATCAGGCCGTCCACAATAAAGCCGATCACAACAATGAGAATCATTACCGCAATGACCAGACTCATGTCATTCAGGTCGCGCCCTGTCATCAGTAATTGACCGAGCCCAAGACTCACAAAAATCATCTCTCCTGAAATCAATGAACGCCAGGCAAACGCCCATCCCTGCTTCAGGCCGGAAAGAATGAACGGCAGGCTCGCCGGCAGTAACACGTACCAAAACAGCTTGAGTCCGCTTGCGCCTAAATTGCGCCCCGCCATGCGATAAATTTTCGGCATTTGCGTGCGACCGTCTTCCATAGCGATTGTGATGGAGAGCAAAGACCCCATGACCACGACGAACAAAATTGCCTTCTCCGTTAACCCAAACCAGAGGACGGCAAGCGGCAGCCAGCAAATGCTGGGGAGGCTTTGCAGACTCACAAGCAACCCTCCCATGGTCTCTTCAAGAAATTTATTGCTGGCCACTCCTAGCCCAAGCACCATCCCCAACACAATCGATAGCGCATAGCCCACAATAATGCGCTTCATGCTGACGCCGATTCCGATCCAGAAACTGTGATCTGCAAAACCGTCGCGTAATGATTGCAATACGCCCAGCGGCGCGGGAAACACATAAGAAGGCCAAATTTTAAGTTTGGCGAGCAATGCCCAAATCCCCAGAAGCGCGGCATAAAAAATCACATGCTTCCCGACTTTTTTTACGCTTTTCATGCCTGTACGCCTTCGTACTCAGCCGCGATGGATTTGTTAATCTCTTCCCGTAAATCATCGAGGATTTCCCGCGCTGCAAGCGCCACCGATGGGTCCTCCAAATGGCGAGGGCGCGGCAGATTAACAGCGTATTCTCTCTTCACGCGTCCGGGCCGAAATGTAAGGAGCGCCACGCGATCGCCCAGCCGGATCGCTTCACGGACATTGTGCGTCACAAAAATAATCGTGCAGCCGGTTTCCGCCCAAATACGTTCCAACTCGTCATGCAGCAAATCGCGGGTTTGCGCGTCGAGCGCAGCGAAGGGTTCATCCATCAGCAGGACGTCCGGCTCGGTGGCGAGCGCCCGGGCCAAAGCCACCCGCTGGCGCATGCCGCCGGAAAGCTGATGAATGTAGCTGTCCTTGAATTTGGACAAATGCACCAGCCGCAAATGGTGCTGCACCCGCTCACGGCGCTCGGATTTGGGAACGCCTTTCATTTTCATACCAAACTCAATGTTTTCTCCCACCTTCAACCAGGGGAATAATCCGAGTTCCTGAAAAATGAGGATGCGGTCCGTTCCCGGTCCATCCACCAGATGGTCATCCACCAGCACGGTTCCCATGCTCGGCTGATGCAACCCAGCGATCAAATGCAACAGCGTGGACTTGCCGCAACCCGAAGGTCCGACGATGCAGAGAAATTCGCCCGGAGAAACCTTTAGATTGATGTCATCCAAGGCCAATAGTCGGGAACCATTGCCAGTTTTGTATTGAAGTGAAATCCCTTTCAGCGACACCTTCGCCGTATCGGTCGGATTCACGCGCAAAGGCGCGATAGTGGGAGCAGCTCCCGCCTTCCAACGGCCGCCAGCGTCTACTCGCAATTGAACTTTGCGAGTTTCCGGCGTGAACGCGTTTCTGGAATTCACCGTCATTGGAGCGCCTTCTTGCCTTTCTCCTGCAATACCTCGTTCAGGAGCGTTAAATCGTAAATTCCCGATAAATCCGGTTGTTGTTTGCCGAGAAAGCCAAGCTGAAAGGCGGACCGTGCAGAGGTGAGCAGCGTATCGCGCAAAGGATCATAGGTGACTGACATGCGGGCGAAAGCATCATCCAACACTGCGGGATTCAATGCCTTGCCAGTTTCTTTTTGAATCTGCTGATTGATGAGCCTTTTGGACTCAGGCAAGTGAGCATTAATCCAATCCGTAAGCTCAACGTGGGCTCGAATCCAGTTTTTTACCAGATCTGGGTGCTCATGCAAAAACTTCGTGCTGACGATTAAATTGGTAATCACAAATTGACCGTGCGGCCACAGGTCGCGTTCGTCTAGAAAAATCGTCCCGTTCCCTTCGCGGACCAAGCGCGTTGCCCAAGGCTCCGGCGCCCACGCAGCGTCGAGCTGCTTGCTGAGGAAAAGCGTCAGCTGATCAGGATTGGCAATCGGCAGGACTTGCACGTCGCCGCCCTTGTCCCGTGTCTTGAGTCCATGCGCTTGAAGCCATGCGCGCAGGGCGATGTCCTGGGTGTTTCCCAACTGTGGCGACGCGACTCTTTTCCCGTGAAAATCTTCAGGCTTCTGGATGCCGGAGTCATTCCGCACCACTAGCGAAACGCCGCCGCTGGCTGCGCCCGCAACAATTCGTAACGCTTCGCCTTGGGAACGGACATATCCCGTGATCGAAGGATTTGGGCCGACATAGGCCATATCAATAGCCCGAGCAAAGAGAGCCTCAATCGCCGAAGGGCCCGCGTTAAAGCTTGTCCATTCGATTTTCACATTCGGTCCAAGCTGCCTTTCAAACCATCCGTTAGCCTTGCCAACCATCGCCTGCGGATGCGTCATATTCGGGAAAGCGCCTACCCGAATGATCGTCTGTGCCCATGCGGAGACAGAAAGCAGCGACACCGCAGCCAGTACGAAAATAATTCGTCTATTCATCTTTCCCCCGGTTGCCATGCACAACCATAGGAAGAATGGCGGCGGCCTGAGTCTTTTTTCCGCGGCCCTTACCTTGCTTCGCAGCCGACTCGGTCTTTTGGCCGGAAATATCGGCCAAACTCGTGTTGTCGAGGATTCGCACGGCGGAATTCCGCACGTCGAGAAAAACCTGATAAAGAGCGCTGTGCTCCACATCACGATCAATCAGCCCGCGCAACTGCTCGGCATCGCCAAAGGGCGCCAGGGGGCCATCAATCAAGCGGATGATTTCGCTCAGATGAATTTCGCTGGGAGCCCGCCTCAGCTGATACCCTCCCTTTGCGCCGCGAACGCTCTCAACAATGCGCGCGTTCTTCAACTCCAGCAAAATAAGCTCCAGAAACTTTTCCGGCAGGCCCTCTTCATAGGCGATATCGCGGATGCGAATCGCGCCCTGGTTGTAGTGACGCGAGAGCATCATGAGCGCCTGTAGCGCATACAGGCCTTTTTGGGAGATCTTCATAGAAGGCATTATGCCATAAAGTCTATTAACATGATAGACTTTATTTACAATCGGAATAATCGGAAATCCTGATAAGCCCGAATCGCAGGCGATTAGAAAGAATTGGAAGGTGGTAAATCTTGCCGAACTAACACTCGGCGTCATGCGAGGGCTATTACGCTATATCGTTTAGCCGTTGGCGCCGCAGCACTTTTTATATTTTTTTCCGGAACCACAGGGGCAAGAATCATTCCTCCCAACTTTGGCCGAGGATCGCACTACTTGCTGCACTGGTTCGCGCTCTCCCGCGCCGGCCATGCGGGCGTGTTCAAGCTCCCGCTTTTTCTTGCGCTGGAAGGCTTCTTCAATTTCATCCACCGACGTTTCCACATGCCGCGGACGATGTCCATTTCCTGAAGGCCCACCATCCTCTCCAGCCGCAATGGTGCGTTCCGCAGGTCTCTCGATAATCTGCATCAGGTACAAATAGCGGACAGCATCTTCCTGGAAGCGCTGCATCATCGCTTCAAACATGTCG